>RFQA01000350.1 GCA_009925925.1 Betaproteobacteria bacterium | reverse complement strand
GCACACCTTGCTGAAACCACACAACACCCTGGCGGGCGGGAACGATCTGGAGTTTCATGCGGTCTGGGTTTCCGGGTTCATCAGGGTATCCAGTGTGAGCGGATGCGCGATGCGCTGCTGGAGCACCCGTTCAAAGTGCGTGGGATCGTGGGGTTTGAGCATGGAGGCTTCCCGCGGCAGGTACCAGTCCCACAGGCGGGAGAGCCAGAAACGCAAAGCTCCGGCCCGCAGCATGGCTGGAAGCAGCTCGCGCTCCTGAGCGCTCAAGGGGCGCACGCTCTCATACGCTTGCACAAAGGCCCGGCTGCGTTCGAGGTCTGCACGGCCGGTGGGCAGGTCTATGCACCAGTCGTTGAGGCAGACGGCCAGGTCAAACAGCCAGGTGTCGGTGCCGGCAAAGTAAAAGTCAAAGAAGCCGCTGAGACGGGGTTCGCCGTCCAGGGTTTCAAACATCACGTTGTCGCGGAACAAATCTGCGTGGATGGCGCCGCGGGGCAGGGCGGCATAGGCACTTTGCGCGGCCACATGGTTCTGGTAAGCCAGTTCGCTCTGGATGAGTGCAGCCTGAGGGGCCTCCAGGTGGGGGAGCACGACGGGCACGGTTTCGTTCCACCAGGTGAGCGCCCGCAGGTTGGGCTGTTGCATGCCGAATTCCCGGCCGGCCAGGTGCATGCGCGCCAGCATGGCGCCGACTTGGCGACAGTGCTCCACCCCGGGGCTCAATTCGCTTTTGCCTTTCAGTCGGTTCACCACGGCGGCAGGCTTGCCGTTCAGGCTGTGCAACACATCGCCATCGCGGTTGGCGGCCGGGTCCGGCACGGGGATGCCATGGAACGCCAGGTGCTTCATCAGTCGCAGGTAAAACGGCAACTGCTGCGCTGTCAGCCGTTCGAACAGGGTCAGCACATAGGGCGCCTGGTCGGTGGTGACGAAATAGTTGGTGTTCTCAATGCCACCGGAGCAGCCCTCCATGGTTTGGAGAGTGCCCAATTGCAGGGAGGAAAGAAAAGTGCTGGCCTCGTCGAGCGAGACCTCTGTGTAAACCGCCATGGTGCAATTGTAGGTGGGGCAGCGACCCGCGCAGCGGCGCAGCGTGGGGGCTGTGAGTGCTTGCGTGGGGGCACACAGCCTGCCGCCGGGCCGCCCCAAGGCAGGCGCACCCCCTTGGGGGGCAGCGACCCGCAAAGCGGTGGAGCGTGGGGGCACAATACTATTCATGACAGAACCCAAGAAAACCCTGCTGTTGGTGGATGGCTCCAGCTATTTGTATCGCGCCTTTTTTGCCGGCGGGGACAACATGAGCGTGACGCTGCCAGACGGCACCGTCCAGAAAACCGGTGCGGTGCGCATCATGATCAACATGATGAACAGCCTGCGCAAGGAATACCCGGCCGACTACGTGGCCTGCGTGTTTGATGCCAAAGGCCCGACTTTCCGCGACGAGATTTACCCCGAGTACAAAGCCCACCGCGACCCGATGCCCGACGATCTGCGCAGCCAGATCGCGCCTATCCACGAAATCGTGCGCCTGCTGGGCTGGAAGGTACTGGACGTGCCCGGTGTGGAAGCGGACGACGTGATCGGCACGCTGGCGGCTACCGCCGCATCGCAAGGCATTGAGGTGATTGTGAGCAGCGGCGACAAGGATTTGGCGCAGCTGGTGAATGAGCACATCACCATCATCGACACCATGAACGGCAAGCGCCGCGACTTGGCCGGGGTGGAGGCTGAGTTCGGCGTGCCTGCCCGCCTGATGCTGGACTACCAGACCCTGGTAGGTGACACGGTGGACAACGTGCCCGGCGTGGCCAAGGTTGGCCCCAAGACGGCGGTGAAATGGCTGCAGCAGTACGGCTCGCTGCAAGGCGTGGTGGACAACGCCGCCAACATCGGCGGTGTGGTGGGCGAGAACCTGCGCAAAGCGCTGGACTGGTTGCCCACCGGTCGCACGCTGCTGACCATCAAGACCGATTGCGACCTCACGGGTTGGGTTGATGGCTTGCCTGCTAT
>RFQA01000349.1 GCA_009925925.1 Betaproteobacteria bacterium | reverse complement strand
GGTAATAGTCTGAGTAAACGCGGCTTGCAGCAGCAGTCACGTCCAGCATGCTGGGCACGGCGCTCGCCAGGCTGGTGCTTTGCAGCATCATTACGACCTCATTGCTGTAAGCGGGCAAGGTGCGGCGCAGGGCGCTGGGTAGCACGATGCGGCGCATGGCCTGGAAACGGCTCATGCCGTAAGCCTGGGCAGCTTCCAATTCGCCGGCGGCTGTCTCACGGATCGCGCCGGCCAACATTTCAGCGGTATAGCCTGCCGTGTTCAGGCTAAAGGCCAGCAAGGCGCAGAAGAAGGGCTCCTTGAAGTGCGTCCAGGGCCAGACATCATCCCAGCGCGCCTGGATCCATTCCAATTGGCCGAGTCCGTAATAGATCAGGTAAACCTGAATCAACAGCGGCGTGCCGCGGATGACATAGGTGTAACTGCCCACCACCCAACGCAGAATGGCCCAACGGCTGGTCAGTGCAAGGGCGAAGACCAGTGCCAGCACGGCTCCGATTGCCAACGACGAAGCCAGCAGGCCGAGCGTGGTGTAAATGCCGGTGATGTAGAGCTGCAGGTTTTGCGGCTCGAAGATAACGTGCCACTTCATAGCTCACCCCGCTTGGTACCCAGGCTGTAGCGCGCATTGACCTTGCGGAGCACGAACAGGGAGACACTGGTGTAGATCAAGAAAAGCGCTGCACTGAACAAAAAAAACTCAAACGGTGAGCGGGTGGCCGCGCTGGCCTGCTTGGAGAGATACGTCATTTCTTTCAAGCCGATCAAGCTCACCAGCGCGGTTGATTTGATCAATACCAGCCAATTGTTGGTAAAGCCGGGCAGGGCATAGCGCACCATCTGCGGGGCGGTAATGCGCATGAAGGCACGGATGCGTCCCATGCCGAAGGCCCAGGCAGCTTCCATTTGGCCCTTGGGTATGGAGAGAATGGCGCCGCGGAACGTCTCGGTCATGTAGGCGCCGTAGATGAAGCCGATCGTGAGAACGCCGGCCAGAAAGGGGTTGATATCGACGGTTTTTTTGCTGCCCGAGAGCTCCAGCAGATGGTTCAGTCCGATGGTGCCGCCGTAAAACACCAGCAACATGACCACCAGATCCGGGACGCCCCGGATGACAGTGGTGTAGGTGGTGGACAGGGCAACCAGCACCGGTCGTCCTGACAGTTTGGCTGCTGCTCCCAGCAGACCGAGGACGATGGACACCAGCAAGGCACACAGCGAAACGCCGATCGTTAGCAGAGAGCCTTGAAGGATGGCGACGTAGTAGGAGTTCATGGGAGCAGAGGAGGCAATCAACGCAACGGGGCGCAGTGATGCGCCCCGTTGGATGCGGTTTTACAAGATTTATTCGCCGTAAACGTCGATGTTGTACTTGGCAAAGTACTTGTCGTTCAGGGTCTTGTAAGTGCCGTTGGTGCGGATGGCCTTGATGGCTTCGTTCAGCTCGCCCTTGAGCTTGTCTTCGCCTTTACGCAACGCAATGCCTGCGCCGTAGCCGAAGTACTGGGGCATCTTCAGGTCCGGGCCTACCAACTCGTACTTGGCGCCTTCAGGCTTGGAGAGGAAACCACCGGTGACTTCCATGTAGTCAGCCACGGTACCGTCCAGACGGCCGGACTTGATGTCCAGGTACACCTGGTCTTGGGCTTCGTAGGAGTTCACGATTACGCCAGCAGGCTTCAGGTCGCCCAGAGCGTACTTCTCTTGGGTGGATCCCTTCAGGACACCGATCTTCTTGCCTTTGATGGAAGCTGCGTCGGTGAATTTGACGCCCTTCTTCAGCACGATGCGGCTGGGGGTGTTGTAGTACTTGTCGGTGAAGTCGACTTCCTTCAGGCGTTCATCGGTGATGGACATGGAGGAAATGATGACGTCGTACTTCTTGGCGTTCAGGCCTGGGATCATGCTGTCCCAGACTTGTTCCACGAATTCGCACTTGCGCTTGATCTGTTCGCACAGAGCGTTCGCGATGTCCACGTCAAAGCCGGTGGGCTGACCGTCTGCGGACTT
>RFQA01000348.1 GCA_009925925.1 Betaproteobacteria bacterium | reverse complement strand
GCGCCAGCGACTTGGCGCGCAGTGCTGCCATGCCACCCAGCTTCTCGGCCGCCTCAAAGCCCTCCAAGCCGCAGCCCAAGAGTGACATGCTGACGATGGGCTGGGTGCCGCACAGGTAGCGGGTAATGCCGGGGGCGGGTTGGTAATCGGGGGTGAAGGCAAAGGGTGCCGCGTGGCCCCACCAGCCGGCCAGGGGCTGCCAGAAGCGGTCGGCATGCCGGGGGTGCACCCACACAAAGGCCGGCGCGCCGGGGCCTCCGTTCAGGTACTTGTAGCCGCAGCCCACCGAGAAGTCGGCGCCCGAGGCCTTGAGCGTGACCGGTACGGCGCCCGCGCTATGTGCCAGGTCCCAGATCATCAAGGCGCCAGCGGCGTGGGCGGCGGCGGTCACGGCGGGCATGTCGTGCATGGCGCCGGTGCGGTAGTTCACGTGCGTCAACATCAGCACTGCCACGTCAGCGGTGAGTGCTGCGGCAATCTCTTCGGGCTCCACCAGCTTCAGGGTGTAACCGCGCTCTTTACACAGGCCCTCGGCGATGTAGAGGTCGGTCGGGAAGTTGCTGCGCTCGCTCACGATGAGCTTGCGCTGGGGCGCGTCCTGCGCGGCGATCGACAAGGCCGCAGACAAGACCTTGAACAGGTTGATGGACGTGCTGTCGGTGGCCACCACTTCATCCGCATCCGCGCCAATCAGCGGGGCAATGCGGTTGCCCAGGCGCTGCGGCAGGCTGAACCAGCCAGCGGTATTCCAGGAACGGATCAGGCCTTGGCCCCATTCTTGGGTGACGACTTCCGCAGCGCGGGCGGCAGCGGTTTTGGGCATCACGCCCAGCGAGTTGCCGTCGAGGTAGATCACGCCTTCGGGAATGTCGAACAGGTCGCGCAGCGGCCGCAGGTTGTCGGCCGCATCACGGGCGCGGCAGTCGTTCAGGGTGAGGGGAGTGGTCATGGTGTCTCAAGGAGGGTGGTTTTGTGAAATTATGTGTTGAGGGCTTTGAAATGTTGATATCTAATCCTCAGTATTCAAAAAATGGACTAAATTAGTCTTTGAAAATGGTTTTGAGAAAAATTTATGCAGCAAGTCGCCGATAAAGCCGACCGCCTGCTGCTGCGGGCCTTGCAAGACAACGCGCGCCTGACCTCGGGTGAGTTGGCGCAGGTGGCCCATTTGTCGCAGTCGCCCACCTAGCGGCGCGTCAAGCAGCTGGAGGATGCGGGCACCATCAAGGGCTACCACGCCGCGCTGGACCGGCGGGCGCTGGGCTACAGCGTGCTGGCGTTTGTGCTGATCGGCATTGACCACCAGAACGAGGCTTCATCACAGGCCTTTGTGCAGGCGGTGTCCGAGATTCCGGAGGTGGTGCAGTTCCACGCCATCTCAGGCCAGGCTGATTTTTTGGTGGGGCTGGTGGCCCGCGACCTGGACCACTATTCCGAGTTGTTGCAACGCAAGCTGCACCGCCTGCCGGGCGTGCGGCAGGTGCAGTCGCATTTTTCGCTGCAGGAGTTCAAAGGGCAGATGGCGGATCTGCCGGTTCCTCTAGATTGAGCGGGTTAGCTGCTCAGAGCTTGCCCAGTAGCAGGTACTCCATGAGCGCCTTCTGCACGTGCATGCGGTTTTCGGCCTCATCCCAGACCACACTTTGCGGGCCATCAATCACTTCGGCTTCCACCTCTTCGCCACGGTGGGCGGGCAGGCAGTGCATGAAGATGGCGTTGGGCGCGGCCACCGCCATCATCTTGCGGTCCACGCACCAGGCGGCAAAGGCTTTGCGACGGACTTCGTTCTCGGCCTCAAAGCCCATGCTGGTCCACACATCGGTGGTGATCAGGTCGGCGTCCTGGCAGGCTTCCATCGGATTGCTATAGGTTTTATAGCTGCCCGCGCCCATTCCGCCGGCGCTGGCGGCCAATTTCTCATTGACTTCGTAGCCGCTGGGTGTGGATACGCGCAAGTGGAAGCCCAGCTTGGCAGCAGCCTGCAGCCAGGTGTTGGCCATGTTGTTGCCG
>RFQA01000347.1 GCA_009925925.1 Betaproteobacteria bacterium | reverse complement strand
CAGCCTCGCCCGTGAAGTTACCCACCAGACCACCGGCTTCGGTCACTAGCAAGGAGCCCGCAGCCACGTCCCAGGGTTGCAAACCGAGTTCGAAGAAACCTTCGGTGTACCCGGCCGCCACATAGGCCAAATCCAGCGCAGCAGCGCCAGGGCGGCGTAGGCCGGCGGTGCGCTGCATCACGTCACCCATCATCTGCAGGTATTGGTTGAAGTTGTCACCCTGGCGGAAGGGAAAGCCGGTGGAAATCAGGGATTCACGCAAATGGGTGCGCTTCGAGACGCGAATGCGACGGTCGTTCAGGTAAGCGCCACGGCCTTTGGTGGCCGTAAACAAGTCGTTGCGAGTGGGGTCATACACCACGGCTTGTTCGATCTTGCCGCGAACCGACAGTGCAATGCTCACGCAATATACCGGCAGGCCGTGGATGAAGTTGGTGGTGCCGTCCAGCGGGTCGATGATCCAGACGTATTCGGAGTCGCGGGCGCCGTATTCGCTACCCGATTCTTCCGCCAAGATGCCGTGGCCAGGGTAGGCGGTCAGCAGGGTTTCTATGATCGCTTGCTCTGCAGCTTTGTCCACTTCGGTGACGAAGTCGTTGGCCTTTTTTTGGGAAACACGAACAGACTCGATGTCCAGTGCTGCGCGGTTGATGATGGAACCGGCGGTGCGGGCGGCCTTGATGGCCACGTTGGCCATGGGGTGCAAATTGAGCGTCATAGATTGTGGGGGAAGAACTGGATGGACCGGCTGGCGATGCAGGCGGCGACAATAGCCGTATTTTAACGGTTCGGCTTCGGTTGCGCACCCTATCTTTGTGCGGATGCAGCAATTCGGCCTCATTCAGTCTCGCATGCATACCCGATTTATTCTGATCAATACCAGCCACGCTGGCAATGTGGGCGCTGCCGCCCGTGCCATGAAAACCATGGGTTTTGACGATTTGGTGCTGGTCGCCCCCCGTTGGCCCAATGTGTTGCGGCGCGAGGAAACCATCCAGCGCGCCAGCGGTGCCCTGGATGTGCTGGACAAATGCCGCATCGTCGAAACTTTGGACGAGGCACTGGATGGCATCACCCATTTGTGTGCCACGGCCATGACCCCGCGCGACTTCGGTCCCCCCACCACCACGCCGCGTGAGCACTTTGAATCGCTATCAAAACAGGAGCTGCTTGCGCATACGCCATCAGCGCCAGGTGCCGATTTGATGCCTGAATCTTCCCCGAAGGGGCAGCAAGGCATCGGTTTTTTGTTCGGTTCCGAGCGCTTCGGTATGCGCAATGAAGACGTCTATCGCTGCCATGTCTGCCTGTCCATTCCCAGCAATCCGAGTTTCGGTTCGCTCAATATCGGGGCGGCCCTGCAAGTCATTGCGTACGAGTGGCGACTGGCCCTCGGCGGCTTCGGAGTGCAGGCGGCCACTACGCCTTCGCATCTGGCTGATGCAGCGCAGGTGACCGGCATGTTGACCCATCTCGAGCAATCGCTGATGCATCTGGGTTTCCTGGACCCTGCGTCACCCAAGAAGCTGATGCCGCGGCTCAATGCATTGTTCAACCGGGCGCAGGTGACACAGGAGGAAATTCACATCCTGCGGGGTATTGCCAAAGCCATCCTGCAGCAGTCCCCTCAATCGCCTGCCCGTAGTGCGGATTTGGTGGCGATAGACGGCAAGCCGACACTGAAGGGATAGACTGCCATCATGTTTGCTCGCATCCGCTCCGACATCCAGTGCATCCTCGACCGCGACCCTGCTGCCCGCAGTACCTGGGAGGTCATTACCTGCTACCCCGGCTTGCATGCCGTGGTGTTGCACCGTCCTGCGCACTGGTTCTGGAACCACGGCCTGAAATGGCTGGGACGTTTTACCTCCCACATCGCCCGTTTTCTCACGGGGATTGAGATTCACCCGGGCGCCAAGCTCGGTGAACGCGTGTTTTTTGACCATGCCATGGGCACCGTGGTGGGAGAAACTGCCGAAATCGGTGATGGTTGCACGATTTACCAAGGCGT
>RFQA01000346.1 GCA_009925925.1 Betaproteobacteria bacterium | reverse complement strand
TGGAGCCCGAAGGCCTGACCACCCACGAGTTTTACCCTAACGGCATTTCTACCAGCCTGCCCTTTGACGTGCAGTACGACTTGGTGCGCTCCATGAAGGGCCTAGAAAACGCCCACATTCTGCGGCCCGGCTACGCCATCGAGTACGACTACTTTGACCCGCGCTCGCTCAAAAGCAACTTTGAAACCCGCCAGATTGGCGGCCTGTTTTTTGCCGGTCAAATCAACGGCACCACCGGCTATGAAGAGGCTGCGGCCCAGGGTTTGTTTGCGGGCATCAATGCCGCCATTCAATGTCGCCAGCTTGCGGGTGAGCAGGGCGCGCCAGATTATTGGCTGCCCCGTCGAGACGAGGCCTACTTGGGCGTGATGGTGGACGACCTGATCACCAAGGGCGTGACCGAGCCCTACCGCATGTTCACCAGCCGCGCCGAGTTCCGCCTGCAACTGCGCGAAGACAATGCCGACTTGCGCCTTACCGAAACCGGTCGCAAGCTGGGTTTGGTGGACGACTCGCGCTGGGATGCGTTTTGCCGCAAGCGCGACGCTGTTTCACGTGAAACCGAACGCCTTAAGTCTACTTGGGTGAACCCGCGCAACCTCTCCCAGGCCGAAGCCGATCGCGTGTTGGGCAAAGCCATTGAGCGCGAGTACAGCTTGTTTGATCTTCTGCGCCGGCCCGATGTGAGCTACGAAGCGCTGGCTGGCATGAGCGTGTCTGCTAATGCTGCTGCGGACACTGCCGTTCCACGTGAAACAACTTGGCGCGAAACGCTCCAAGAAAACCTGGGCGACTTGTATGCGCCGGTGGTCGAGCAGGTGGAAATTGCTGCTAAATATTCCGGATACATCGACAGGCAAAAGGAAGAGGTGGGCAGGGCGCTGCACTTTGAGGGGCTACGGCTGCCCGCCGATTTGGATTATTTGCAAGTCTCGGCCTTGTCCATAGAGGCCAGGCAAAAGCTGCAAAAGCAAAGACCCGAAACTTTGGGCATGGCCTCACGCATCTCGGGCATCACGCCAGCCACGATTTCGCTTTTGTTGATTCACCTTAAAAAACGAGGCGCCCATGGGCTGCCCACTTTGGAGGGTTCGGCGGAGCTGAGTTCGGTGGGTGAGATGGACGGTGTTGGCGATGCTGTCTCTATCGACTACCAGGCCCATGCCCCTGCAGACATTGAAGCCGCTGGCGCCTCAGAGATTGGCGAGGCCGGGTTGCCCGCATGAGCTTGGCTGGCTCTGAGGGATTGGGGCAAGGCCTTTGGCCCGAAGATTTGCTGCGCGAGCTGTCCGCGGGTTTGGTCGAGGGGGCTGTACATCTGGGTGTGGCGCTGAGCGAGCTGCAGGTGGACCAGCTGACCCGTTACCTCCACATGATGGCCCAGTGGGGGCGGGTGTATAACCTGACCGCCATACTCGAGCCGCAAGCCATGCTCACGCACCATGTGCTCGACAGTTTGGTCGTGGTGCCGCATTTGGATGCGCATCTCAACTCGGCCCCAGTCCCGCACATTGTCGATGTGGGTTCCGGCGCGGGTTTGCCGGGCGTGGTGTTGGCGGTGACCCGACCCAACTGGCATATCACCTGTGTGGATGCCGTAGCCAAAAAAGCGGCATTTGTGCAACAGGTGGCGGCCGCTTTGGGTTTGGCAAATTTAACTGGGGTGCACTCAAGGGTGGAGGCGTTGCGTTTGACGGCGGACGTGGTGGTGTCTCGCGCTTTTGCCTCGTTGACCGACTTTGTGGCTTGCACGGAGCATTTGCTCAAGCCGCCAGGTGTGTGGTTGGCTATGAAGGGGCAAGAACCGCGCAGCGAAATAGAAGCCTTGCCCTCTGACACAGAGGTGTTTCACGTGGAACCACTGACGGTTCCTGCCCTACACGCAGAGCGCTGCTTGGTGTGGATGCGCCAACTTAAACAGGTTCGGCCCATCTAAGCTCACGTAAACTCACACTTTAACGCGCACTCTAAGAACTTCGGAAACCCGCATGGCCAAAATATTTTGTGTTGCCAACCAAAAAGGTGGCGT
>RFQA01000345.1 GCA_009925925.1 Betaproteobacteria bacterium | reverse complement strand
CCCGCGTCCTTTTGCTCCTGCACGAAGCTGGAGATGTGCAGCGGCTGAACCTCTGCAAAGGATGCCAAGCCAAGTTTTTGCGCAAACCGGCTGAAGATCGCAAAGCCATTAAGGGCCAACCGAAGCGCCGCCACCCCCGGCGCAGCCCATCCCTCGCGGCCGCGCTTCCAGTAGGCGTACAGCACGTTTTGAGCGGCCTCGCGGTAGGCCTCGGGGATGATGGCCCATTTCAGGATTTTTTCCTTGTTGCGGGTATTCGGGGTGCTCACGAACGGCCAGAGGTTCCACTCCAAGTCACCCACCCGGGAGATCACTTGGCTTTGCCCTTCGTCATCGAGCACGGCGCTCACAACCACCTGGGCGCGCTCGTCGGCACTCAGGCCCGCAAGACTGGCCGGCTGGTCGGCCAGCAGTTGATAGGCTTTGACGGAGCGTGGCTTGGCCCTGGCTTGGCGTGCTGAGCCGGGTGAACCGGGTGAAGCGTCCTCGGCATGGCCGGGGATCGACTGCACACCCTCAGGTGCGTGGTGAGCGCGATCAGTAGCCATAGCCAACCTCGCTTTCATCGCCAGAGCCATCGCCCGAGTTTTCTTCTTTGGGCTCGGTCAAGGCATAGCTCGCCCAAAACCGCAGCGGCTCCACTCGGGCTCGCTCCCGCGCTGCGCGCACCACCTCGGGGTCGAACTTGTCAGCAGTGAATCGGTCAATCAGGAGCATGGTGTTCCTGAACTCGGAGCGCCAGTCATCCGTTCTGGCCTTGTTCATCTCCAACTCCAAGAAGAAGTAGAAGCTGAAGAGCCGGTGCAAATCATCGGGCGAGCCCGTGATGGCGTAGCTGGTGCACGCAAAGCAGGAGAAGAACGCATCGCAGGCCGACCCATCCTTGGGGGCCTTGTCGCCTTGATAGGGGTCTTTGCAGCGTCCCGTGGGGGTCTTGCCGGGCAGGATCGGAATGACCTTGGATGCATCCAATCCGCGCTCATAAATGTCTGGCAAGGCCTCGCCCACGAAGGTGGCGTTTTCACGCATTTGCTGCGTGCAGGCCAGGTAGTGCACATCGGCCACCTGGGGGGCGTGCCCCATCAGTGCGGCCGTGGCAATCACATCCCCGCCGCTGAGGTCATACAAACGCATCTCCACGGTCTTGCGCAGCCTCGACAGATTCAGCCGCAAGCGCTCGCCATCATCACCTTTCAGATCGTGCCGATCCACCAAGGCGGCAATTCCAAGGTCCAGCATCCTCCCAGACAAGGGAACCACCTCGCCAGTGTTTTGAGGGCTTGCGCTGCGGCAGAGCCACAGCCGGTTGCGGTGCGCGGCTTGGGCTTGCGCAACCAGGGGCGCAGTGGCTTGAAGGGCCTTTTGGATCAGAGCCACCCCATCTAAGGGAACGGATACGGCATAGTCCTCTTTCTTGCTTGAGCGCAGGTGGGCGATTTTGGTGGCATTGCCCCGCCGCTTGAAGAGCCGCAGCCGCTTCATGTTGGGCATGAAGGGGTGCTCCTCCAAGCAATCACGCTCGGCCTCCAGCAGCGGCGTGGGGTTGGCTCCGCAGCGCAAGGCAAGGGCCAGCAGGTACACCACCAACGCCTGCGACTCCACTCCCTGGAACTGCCCGTGGTGCATGGCCACCAGATCGTCCCGCAGGGCCAAGGCCAAGCGCTCCCGCTCGGGCATGGACAGGGGCGACGCCCCATTCACCAAGGAATTGCTGCGCGGGTAGGGGTTGGATGGGAACAAGCCCTCCTGACTGGGGATCACGCCCCGGCGCACCAGGGCGGTCAGGACGGCCTTGGTATGGGAGTATTTGGCCTTCTGCGCGCCAGGCTTCCACCCTTGTTCGGCAAGCCATGCGATGAAGGCCCGGATGTGCCGGGGCTCCAACAGGCCAGGCTCGGTCGGTCCACGGCAGGCAATCAGATACCGGAAGAAGTAGAGAAGGCCGCCAACCCAATAGGTCGCTACGGTGGCTGGCGTCACGGTTTTTGCATCGAGGAACACCCGAAGCTGGCCCGCACAGGCATACACCCAGGCATCAATC
>RFQA01000344.1 GCA_009925925.1 Betaproteobacteria bacterium | reverse complement strand
GACCGGCAAATTGCCCAATTGCGGGTGCCGCCTCACTCCATTGAAGGCGAGTCCAGTGTTATCGGTGGTCTGCTGTTGGACAACGAGGCTTGGGATCGCGTCAGTGACATCCTGATGGATGCGGACTTCTACCGTCACGAGCATCGCTTGATCTATGCGTCTATCGGCACGCTGATCAACGGGAACAAGCCGGCGGACGTCATTACCGTCTTCGAGCACCTGCAGAACCAGGGCAAGGCAGAGGAGGTGGGTGGACTCACCTACCTCAACTCTTTGGCCCAGTACGTGCCGAGTGCGAGCAACATCCGCCGTTACGCGGAGATCGTGCGCGACCGATCCATCCTGCGCAAGCTGGTCAGCGCCAGTGATGAAATTGCCACGAATGCGTTCAATCCCAAGGGGCGCCCGGTATCTGAAATCGTCGACGAATCCGAACAGAAGATCTTCAACATCGGCGAAGCCGGTAAGCGCAACAAGCAGGGCTTTCAGTCCATGGATAGCCTGGTGGTCAATCTGCTGGACCGCGTGCAGGAAATGGCGGACAACCCGAACGACGTCACCGGCGTTCCCACCGGCTTCATTGACTTTGACCGCATGACGGCAGGCCTGCAGGCCGGTGATTTGATCGTGCTGGCGGCACGTCCCTCCATGGGCAAGACGGCCTTGGCCATCAACATCGCCGAACATGTCGCTTTGAACGAAGGTTTGCCGGTCGCCATCTTCTCGATGGAAATGGGTGCCGCCCAATTGGCGGTGCGTATCGTGGGCTCCATCGGCCGCGTAGACCAAGGGCATTTGCGTACCGGCAAGCTGACGGATGAAGAATGGCCTCGTTTGTCAGAGGCGATTGAGAAGCTGCGGACCATTTCACTGCATATCGATGAAAGTGCCGGTCTGAACTCCAGCGAAGTGCGTGCCAATGCGCGTCGGTTGGCACGCCAGTGCGGACAGCTGGGCCTCATCGTGGTGGACTACTTGCAGCTGATGAGCGGCAGCGGTGGCGATGGCGAAAACCGTGCCACCGAGCTTGGCGAAATTTCCCGGGGTTTGAAGATGTTGGCCCGTGAGCTCAAGTGCCCGGTCATTGCGCTGTCCCAGCTCAACCGCTCGGTGGAGCAGCGGCCCGACAAGCGCCCGATGATGAGTGACTTGCGCGAGTCCGGCGCCATTGAACAGGATGCGGACATCATCATGTTCATTTACCGTGACGAGTACTACACCAAGGACCAATGCAAAGAACCGGGCGTTGCTGAAGTCATCATCGCCAAACAGCGTAACGGCCCGACAGGCACCGTCAAGCTCGCCTTCATGAACCGGTTCACCAAGTTTGAAAATCTGGCCCATAGTGGTGGGGACGATTATTGATTTTCAGTCAATCCCACAGAAAAAGGGCTGGAAGCCTATTTGGCTTCCAGCCCTTTTTAAATGCGCGCGAGTAGCTATCTATTTCATAGCACTTCACTGGCGAAGTCCGCAAGGCGAGAACGCTCGCCACGGGCCAGGGTGATGTGCCCGCCGTGGGGCCAGCCCTTGAACTTGTCTACCGCGAAGGTCAATCCTGAGGAGCCCTCGGTCAGGTAAGGCGTATCAATCTGGGCAAGGTTGCCCATGCAGATGATTTTGGTGCCAGGTCCTGCACGGGTGATCAGTGTCTTCATCTGCTTGGGCGTCAAGTTTTGAGCCTCGTCGATGATGACGTACTTGTTCAGGAAAGTACGCCCGCGCATGAAGTTCATGCTCTTGATCTTGACCCTGCTGCGAATCAGCTCGTTGGTGGCAGCACGGCCCCATTCACCTGCGTTGGTGTCCGTCTTACCCAGCACTTCGAGGTTGTCGTCCAACGCGCCCATCCAAGGGCCCATTTTCTCCTCCTCGGTGCCAGGCAGGAAGCCGATGTCCTCGCCCACGCTGACGGTGGCACGGGTCACGATGATCTCGGTGTAACGTCGATCGTCTAGCACCTGGGTCAGGCCAGCGGCCAAGGCCATCAAAGTCTTGCCAGTGCCGGCCGTGCCGGTGAGGGTTACGAAATCGACTTCCG
>RFQA01000343.1 GCA_009925925.1 Betaproteobacteria bacterium | reverse complement strand
GGTCATGGCTCAGGTCATCGCGGCCCACGCCAATGATGCGGCCGCCCTCGGGCAAAGTGCCATGGCGGAAGGCCTGAAACAGGGCGGGCATGAGTTTGCGCCAGGCCAAATCGCCGGTGCCGCCGAACATGACTAAATCAAAGCTCATAAGACTGGGTGTACGTTTAAGAGTTACATGAAAGCTGACGTTGTAATGTAACTTTGTTTCATTGATAATTCAAGGGGACAAATCGCCACAGTCATCGCGTTTTTTCTGCGCGTTTTCCCCTAGTTTTAACCCCCGGCCTCGCGGCCCGAGCCCCATGAACCAACTCGACGCACTCAAACAATTCACCACCGTCGTTGCCGACACCGGCGACTTCAAACAGCTGGACGCTTTCAAACCCCAAGACGCGACCACCAATCCGTCGCTGATTTTGAAGGCGGTGCAAAAGGCCGACTACGCGCCTTTGGTGAAAGACACCGTGAACCAGTTCCGTGGCCGCGCCATGGACGAGATCGTGGATCGTTTGTTGGTGCGTTTCGGCTGCGAAATCCTCTCCATCATTCCGGGCCGCGTGTCGACGGAAGTGGACGCCCGCCTGAGCTTTGACACTGCGGCCACTGTGGCTCGCGGCGAGCGTTTGATTGAGCTGTACCAAGCGCAAGGTATTCACTCCGATCGCGTCTTGATCAAGGTTGCGTCTACCTGGGAAGGCATCCAAGCTGCCGAGCAGTTGGAGCGCAAGGGCATCTACACCAACCTGACCTTGTTGTTCGCGTTCTGCCAAGCCGTGGCTTGTGGCCAGGCCAAGGTGCAGCTGATTTCTCCCTTCGTCGGCCGCATTTACGACTGGTACAAAAAGAACGCTGGCGCGGCCTGGGTGGAAGCCGATAACGCGGAACTGAACGACCCCGGTGTGAAGTCCGTGGCGCAGATCTACAACTACTACAAGAAGTTCGGCATCGCCACCGAGGTAATGGGTGCGAGCTTCCGCAACGTGGGCCAAATCACTGCGCTGGCCGGCTGCGACCTGCTGACCATCAGCCCCGACCTGTTGGCGCAGATGGCCGCCACAGACACGCCTGTGACCCAACATCTGAAAGTGGATGCTGCCAAGGCTGCTGACATTGAGCACGTCAGCTATGACGAGGCCGGTTTCCGTTTGGCGCTGAACAACGACGCCATGGCGACCGAAAAGCTGGCAGAAGGTATCCGCGCGTTTTGCGTGGACGCCGTCAAACTCGAACAACTGCTGCTGGCAGCCTGATCGAGGAAGGAACCCGCGACCATGGCACGTACCCGTTGTGACCGCACGCCCGCTTGGGCCCAACTGCAAGCCGCGTATCAGGCCACAGGCCAGGCGCTCGACATCCGAGATGCCTTCAAGGCCGATGCGCAGCGCTTCAGCCGCTTCAGCCAGGAGGCCCCGTATGTGTTTGCGGACTTATCCAAAAACCGTATCGATGCAGCGACCGAAGCCCTACTGATGGACCTGGCGCGCCAGAGCGGCGTGTTGGAACACCGCGACGCCATGTTCGCCGGCCAGAAGATCAACAACACCGAGCAGCGCGAGGTGTGGCACGTTTTGTTGCGAAATCCGCCTTTGGCCCACGTGGAATATGCGGGAGCTGCTCCTGAATTCATAGCGGGTGAGCAGGCCAAGGTGCACGCTACGTTGGACGCGATGCTGGCCTACGCCGAGCAGCTGCGTGCTGACGCAGCCATTACCGATGTGGTGAACATCGGCATCGGCGGCTCGGACCTCGGCCCGCAAATGGCAGTGCTGGCGCTGGACGCGTTTGCTAGTGCGGCCAAGCGCCTGCACTTTGTGAGCAATGTGGACGGGCATGAATTGGCCGCCAAGCTGCCGCATTTGAAGCCCGAGAGCACGGTCTTCCTGATTGCCAGCAAGACCTTCACCACCCAGGAAACCATGGCCAATGCGCAGCTCGCGCGGGCCTGGTTCGAGGCCGAGGGCGGCACCGACATCGCCCGGCATTTCATCGCCACCACCACGAACGTCGAGGCCGCCGCTGCCTTTGGCATCACCACCACCTTCGGCTTCTGGGACTGGGTCGGAGGGCGTT
>RFQA01000342.1 GCA_009925925.1 Betaproteobacteria bacterium | reverse complement strand
CCCTGCATCTTGCCGGGTCCGGTATAGGCCGCAATGCCCTTGGTATCCAGCGACGCGGGGTCCACATGCATGCCGGAACCGGGCTGCAACAAGTTGACCCCCAAGGCAAAGTGCTCGGCGGGAGGGCGGCTGTAATCCATGCTGAGCTGCAGCACCGGTATGTCCGCTTTGGGAAACATGGGCTTGAGTACCGACCACGCGCCGTGGTCCAGGCCCCAGTGGTCGGGGTCCAAGGCCAGTTTATCCCCCGAGGGCACCTTGATCTCCTGCGCCAGAGCGCGGGCTACCGCCGGCGCACCGGGGGCGGGGTACTGCACGTCCTGCAAGGCCTGCGGAAAGCCGCCGAAATCATGAATCGTTTGCGGCTGCGCCATGGCCGTAACCTGCCAGCCCTGGGTCAACCAGTGTGCCGAAATGCACACGATCAGTTGCGGCGTCGCCTGCCGCGCCAACAGCTCTTTACCCATGGCCTGCCAGCCCCGGCGCCATGCGTTGTCTTCGATCGCATTCATCGGGCTGCCATGGCCGACAAACAGCACCGGCATGCGCGGCGAAGGTTTGAGCGACTGCAACAAAGGCTGGGTGGCAGCGCCTGCCAGACTGCTGCGAAAAAGGGCGGAGAAAGCGGCAAGCGTTGCCAGTGCGGATCTGCGGTGCATAAAGAAATTGTGGAGCTTACGTGTGGATGGAGTCATCCCTCTGGCCTGAGTTCCCTGCGAATGTCATTCCGCCCAGCAACTCACTCTGTGCCCTGCCACACAGCCAGCCGGTCAAGGGCGTCGGACACTGGAATGCCGCGCAGTAGCGCACGCCTTTTGAAAGCTCCCCATGCTCTACACCATCGCACTCGTACTCATCGTTTTGTGGCTTCTAGGGCTGGTCAGTGCCTACACCATGGGGGGATTTATCCACATCCTTCTGGTGGTTGCTGTGGTGATGATCCTGGTGAACCTCATCAACGGCCGCAAGCCGCTATGAAAAAAGGGCCCTCAGGGCCCTTTTGCTTGGCTGTCAGGTCGCCCCATCAGCGCGCATCTGCAGGTACCGCCATGGTGGCCACCTTCTGGTCCAGCAGCACTTCAGGCTCCTGGGCTTCGAGGGTCGTGGGGTTCGCCAAGCCTTGGGTCAGGCGTTCCATGTCGAGGTCGCCGGTCCACTTGGCCACCACCAGAGTCGCCACACCGTTACCCACCAGATTGGTCAGCGCACGCGCTTCGGACATGAAGCGGTCAATACCCAGAATCAGCGCCAGACCGGCCACAGGCACATGACCCACGGCGGACAAAGTAGCCGCTAACACGATGAAGCCGCTACCGGTGATACCGGCGGCGCCCTTGGACGTGAGCAACAACACGGCCAGCAAGGTGAGCTGCTGGGTCAGGTCCATAGGCGTGTCCGTGGCCTGGGCAATGAACACCGCCGCCATGGTCAGGTAGATGGAAGTGCCATCCAGGTTGAACGAGTAACCGGTGGGGATCACCAAGCCGACCACCGACTTGCGGGCACCCAGGTTTTCCAGTTTTTCCATCATGCGGGGCAGCACCGATTCCGAGGACGAGGTGCCCAACACGATGAGCAGCTCTTCCTTGATGTAGCGGACAAAGCGCCAGACGCTGAAGCCATGCAAGCGGCTGATGATGCCCAGCACGCCAAATACAAAGATCAGGCAAGTCACATAGAACGCACCCATCAATTTGCCCAACGAAAACAACGAATCCACGCCGTACTTGCCAATGGTGAACGCCATGGCACCGAAGGCACCGATGGGTGCAACCTTCATGATGATGGCCACGATATCGAACAGCACATGCGATGTCTTTTCGATCAAGTCAAACACCATGGTGCCGCGGCCGCCGAACTTGTGCAGCGCGAAGCCGAACAACACCGAGAACAACAACACCTGCAGAATTTCACCCTTGGCAAAGGCATCGATCACCGAGGTGGGAATGATGTTGAGCAAAAAGTCCACCGTACCCTGCATCTTGCCGGGTCCGGTATAGGCCGCAATGCCCTTGGTATCCAGCGACGCGGGGTCCACATGCATGCCGGAACCGGGCTGCAACAAGTTGACC
>RFQA01000341.1 GCA_009925925.1 Betaproteobacteria bacterium | reverse complement strand
CGTGAGTGACGAGGTAGCCGCCGACGGCAGCCGCCAAAAGGTGATCGCGCCGGACGCGACGGTGCTGCCCCTGCCCTTCACCAGCGGCGAAATGCTGCTGGAGGTTGCGCGCCGCGAAGACCTAAGCATTGCCCAGGTGATGCGCCGCAACGAGCAGCACTGGCGCAGCGATGCCGAGATCGACACCGGCCTGCTGCGCATCTGGAATGTGATGCAAGACTGCGTGAAACGCGGTTGTGCGACCGAGGGCGTGCTGCCGGGCGGCTTCAAGGTCAAGCGCCGTGCCAAGGCCCTGCGTGATGCGCTGGTGTCCAAACCTGAGGAGGCCTTGCGTGATCCGCTCCAGGTGCTGGACTGGGTCAACCTCTATGCCCTGGCCGTGAACGAAGAAAACGCCGCAGGCAGCCGCGTAGTCACCGCACCCACCAACGGGGCAGCAGGCATCATCCCCGCCGTGCTGCACTACTACAGCCGTTTTGTGCAGGGCGCGAGTGATGCCGGTGTGATCGACTTTTTGCTGACCGCTGCGGCCATCGGCATCCTGTACAAAGAGAACGCCTCCATCAGCGGCGCCGAGGTAGGCTGCCAGGGCGAAGTGGGCGTGGCCTGCAGCATGGCCGCCGCAGCCCTATGCGCGGTGATGGGCGGCACGCCCGAACAGGTGGAGAACGCCGCCGAGATCGGCATGGAACACCACCTGGGCCTGACCTGCGACCCAGTGGGCGGACTGGTGCAGATTCCGTGCATTGAGCGCAATGCGATTGCATCGGTCAAAGCCATCAATGCCGCCCGCATGGCGCTGCGCGGCGACGGCAGCCACTTCGTGAGCCTTGACAAGGTCATCAAGACCATGCGCGAAACCGGCGCGGACATGAAAACCAAATACAAAGAGACGGCCCGCGGCGGGCTGGCGGTGAACATCGTAGAGTGCTGATCGGCCGCGACTGAGCGCCCTCGCGAAGGCACAATTCCTGTTTACTTCAAGGGAGTGGGGTCATGCTCAAAAGTGCGTTGTTTGCTTTAGCGATTACTGCTGTTTTGACAGGCTGTGCAGGCCTGCCGAACAACGCACCCGGCGGGTCTGTGGGGGTCGATGGCGTGGCGTGCGTCGGCACCCCGCAGGCACCTGCGCAAGGCGTACAGGCCTCCGTCAACCCGGCCTTGATGGCCATGGCCCGGCTGCCCAGCGACAAGGGCGGCGTGTGCGAAGCCAAGGTGCTGGCGGTTACCGCACCGGTGGTGCTGTACCGGGTGTTTGATGCCGACAAGCCCTACACCCAATGGGGCGGCTGGTGGTCCCTGCAACCGCCTTCGGGCACCAAAGAGCAGTACCGCGCGGACAACGCCATCTGCCCCGAGTGGAGCCCTTTGAACAAAGTGGTGTCCTGCCAGGTGCGGCCCGGCACTCAGCTGGTGATTGGTACTACCCAAAGTGCGCAGTGTGCCGATGGCAGCATCTACCCCAAGACAGCCCAGACCCAGGTGTTTGTGCCCAACGACAGCCGAGCCGGCATCGTGCATGTGGGCGCGTGCAGCGCAGTCAGCGACTGGCCTTGAAGCCAGCGCGTTTCGAGTTTTTGTTGCTAAAGACCAGTTTGGTATCCAAAGCCCGTTAGGACCAAAGTGAAACGTTTATCGATCTCGCTTATCACTCTGCCCTTAATGGCGATGTTTGCGTTTTCGCTCGTTGCGTGTATTGGTCCTGCAGGATGCACCGCTAGCGAATGGATTGCCGCCGGCATGGTGATGCCCGGCTTTGTGATTGTTCTTTTCATGCCCATGCCTCTGCTGCTTGCCGGGGCCCTATGGCTTCTTTTACGCTTACGCCTTACAGCGGCATGGCACTTTCTGCTTTCAGGTGCAATCGTCGGCTCGGTTTATGTGTTGCCGTACGTCTGGCGGACTCTATGGGGGTCTCGATTGGACTGGAGTTATCGGCTTGCGCAATTGAACGGGGTTTGGGGACCGGCAGCAACAACAACGGCAGTAATGGGGGTCATCTGGTTAGCAGCAATCTGGCGCAATCAAGAATTTGCACGGAGAGATTGACCGCGAATTTTCGACATCTATCACTTGCTTAAACAGTATCCAGTTTAAGTA
>RFQA01000035.1 GCA_009925925.1 Betaproteobacteria bacterium | reverse complement strand
CAGTCTGGGTCAAAGTGGTGGGTTTCAGCGATGCCGAGCGGCATTCGCTGAACACGATCTTCCGGGTGTCGCGGTCCGACGGACCGAATTACGTGCTTTGGAAGCCGGAGGACGCCGCTTCGCCCAACGTGGCCGTGATTGATGTAGACAGCTATGAGGCGGGTCTGGACCTGGTGTCGCCGGGCTTTAACCCGCACCTCAAAATGATTGCCGTCGGCGATTCAGCGCCGCTCAGTGCATGGCGTGCTTTGCAGCGGCCTGTCGACTGGGCGGTACTGGTGCAGATGCTGGACGAATTGTTCGCGAGCTCCCAGGAGGTCGACATAGACATTTTTGCGGAAACGCCACCGCCGCAAGCGCCTACACCACCCGGAATTCGTTGTGCTTTGTTTATTGGTGTTCCCACTGTTGCGGCGTATTACCTGCGCACGCGTTTGGCCTTGGCTGGTCTGTTGGTCGTTGACGAGGTGCAATCCCTTGAGGAGTGCGCTGATCGCATGGCCAAGCGCCGCTATGACCTCGCCGTTGTGTACGTGGATCCGGTCACCCAGGACCCTTGGCGATATGCAAAATACCTGCAAGATTTGCCTGAGACCTTGCCCAATGTGATCGGTGTGATGCCTACGCCCGATTGGAAGTCGGTGCGGTTGTCAGAGAGCATGGGGTGTTCCGCTTTGCTGGAAGTGCCTTTCAATCCCCAACAGGTTCTCACCGCGTTTCAGAAAGTCTGAGGCCCGAGCCTCAGCCCTAGGTGCTATCACTTTCCACCTCGCGCAATGCCCGGCGTTTTCGCAGGCGCTGAGAATCCATAGAGCGGGCCAAACTTGACTCGACAGGCCAAGGCTCGCCGCAGATACGGGCCGCGATCAGTTCTGCCCCCAATGCGGAGAAGGTGAGGCCTCGGGCCCCCATACCCACATGCATCCACAACCCATTGCGCCCCTGCGCATCCACGGGACCGGCCAGTGGCAAGCGATCGTGCGTGACACATCGCGTGCCCGACCAGCTGTCGGCGCGCTCGCCGATGAATTGAGGAGCCAGTGCTTTGCCAACGTCCGGTAGTAGCACCTGCAGCCTTTCCAGATTGTTTGCGTGTTGCTCTGCCAGCGGTGCCAAGCGGTGTATTTCCATGGATACGGCAGTGGGTTCAGTGTCGGGCTCAAAGCTGGAGCCGGCTAACCAGAAAGTTTTTCCAGAGCCATCGGGAATCGCAATGAAGCAGCCATTGCCGTTGTGCGGTAGTGCGCCCAATCCACGGGCATCGCCAGCCGTCACTGTCCCCAAGTTGGCGGTGCCATGAACGGCTTGCAAGTCTCCCAGAGTGAGGGGTAGGGTAGGTGCTCTGTGTAGCGCCATGTCTGACCCGCTGAGCATGGCTCGGGCACCATAGGCATTGGCAAACACCACCATGTCCGCATCCAAAAGCTTGTTAACTTCTGCACCGAATAGTGACCAAGTGGTGTCTTGATGGTCCAAATGACGAACGTCTGCACCATACCGCACGGAAATGCTCGGATGGGTGAGCCACGCTTCTACCAGTGCACGCGGCTTGATCCAACCGGCATGGGTGTGCTGCCGGTCTGGTCCCTCTTCAAAACGGTGTTCCAAAACTCCGCTCATGGCCCATTCCGTTCCATGGCTTAACAGCTCTTCTGCGTGTTGCAGCATGAGTCTGGCCCCCACACGAGACAAACGCGAGCGCGGGCTGTCGTCGGCTGAGATGTGAGGCACAACCAAACCTGCCGGTAGGCCGGATGCCCCGGCTGCCGGATGGGCAGCCTTGTCCAGCACCGTCACACGCCAACCCCGGCGTGCCAAGGCATACGCCACACTGGCACCGGAAATTCCGGCACCCACCACGCAACAGTGGGAGGTGGGCATAGAGCGCACCTTGGAACCTGGGGGCTCTTTGGCCCCCAGGTTCCAAGGTGGGTCAAAGGTTGCACTGAGAGCGTTCGATGGAGGTGTTGCCGCGATCTGCACAAAGCCCGCTTCTTGCAACCAGGCTGCATTCGGCCCCTCGGGAAGGTCGGCGATCAAAGTGGCGCCACGGCTGCAAAGGCGTGCCAGTGCTTTGGCGTTCCATTTGTCCCATCCCAGATCGAGGGCATCCACCCAAAGCGTGTCGGCAAACAGGTGGTGGTCTGCAAAGAAGGCTTTGCTGTCGCCGATGCACAGAGTCAGGGAGAGTTGGCCTTTGCTAAAAAGCAGCCGGTGAATGCCCTTCGCCCGGTTAGCGGCCGCTGTGTGGAGCGCCTGGTAGTCCTCAGATCTGTGGAGCGGGGGGGAGGAGAAATACCGCTCGTAGTCCTGGGGGCTGATGTGACCCACGTAGTGCAGCATGGTCGGCCGCTGCGGATCGGCCTGCCAAGCCAGCCAGGTGGCCATGAAGCGGTCTCCGGCCTCAAATGAGGTGTCCAGAACTGTCCAAGCGCCTCGCGCCGCCCATGCGGTGGGCAAGCCGCTGGTCTCAAGCAGCGCAGACGCTGGGGCGTGCATCTGCACCGCGTGCTGCCTGTCAGGCGCTGGGGGGAACGTAGCCTTGTGCAGCGTCGGCGCCGTCGCCGAAGAAGTGGTTTTCCATCTGGCGGGCGAGGTATTGGCGGGCGCGGGCATCCGCCAAGTTCAGACGGTTTTCATTGACCAGCATGGTCTGGTGCTTGAGCCAAGCCGCCCAGGCTTCCTTGCTCACGCTTTCCCAGATACGTTTGCCCAGCTCACCGGGGTAGGGCGCAAAATCCAGGCCTTCGGCCTCTTTGCCCAGCTTGATACAGTTAACGGTGCGTGCCATGGGGAAACCTCATCGATGGTGTGAAAACGAAAGGCCGAATCTTATTCGCTTTGAACTCACCCACGGCGATTGCGGGAACTTCAGCGCCTAAGATAGCACCAAAATGCACAAAGCCTGTGCCGGAAGGACAGGGTTGGCTCAACGCACAAGGATACGATTTTGAATTTGGTTTTCAACTGGATGGACAACGCGCCCCGCCGCGCGTTCGGAATGGTGGCACTGGCCTGTGTGGCCATGCTGGTGTTTGGTCTGTATCTGCAACATGTGGTCGGCCTGGAGCCTTGCCCCATGTGCATCGTGCAGCGATATGCTCTCATTTTGGTAGCAGTTTGCGCAGCATTGACGGGCGCTGGCAGCCGAAAAGGCTTGCATATCGGTGGCGGTGTGCTCTTGGTCGTATTTGCGGTTGCCGGTGCTTATGTGGCAGCCCGTCAGAGTTGGTTGCAGTGGTACCCCCCCGAGGTGGTGTCCTGCGGGCGTGACCTGTACGGCATGATCGAAACCTTCCCCTTGAAGCGCGCATTGCCCATGATCTTCCGGGGTGGGGGCGACTGCAGCAAGGTGGATTGGACCTTCCTGGGGGGCACGATCGCCAATTGGTCCTTCGTGTGCTTCAGCGTCTTTGCCGTGTTCGGCAGTCTGATGGTCTGGCGCAGCGCCCGCAAGCGCTGATTCGGTAATCCGGCCGCGCTGGCGGCCGGCAATGAGTCCAGACGCTCTCAGCCCAGCTTCTTGACCAGCACTTGGCTCTTGCGGTCCCAGTTGTATTTGCGTTTGCGCGCCTCGGGCAGCCAGTCCGGGTCCACCTGCACAAAACCGCGCTTGATGAACCAGTGCATGGTGCGGGTGGTCAGCACAAAAATGCTGTCCAGCCCGGCTGCCTTGGCGCGCTGCTCCACGCGTTTCAACACGCGCTCACCATCGCCTTGACCCTGTACATCAGGTGACACGGTGAGTGCCGCCATTTCGGCCGTTTTGGCTTCCGGGTAGGGGTAGAGCGCCGCGCAGGCGAAGATCACGCCATCGTGCTCGATGATGGTGTAGTTGCCGGCGTCCCGCTCGATTTCGGTGCGGCTGCGCTTGACCAGCGTACCGTCTTTCTCGAAGGGCTCAATCAATTGCAGGATGCCGCCCACGTCTTCCTCGGTGGCCTCGCGCAGCTCTTCCAGCTTTTCATCGACCACCATGGTGCCGATGCCGTCGTGCACATACACCTCCAGCAGGATGGCGCCGTCCACAGCGAACGGAATGATGTGGCTGCGTTCCACGCCGTTTTTGCAGGCTTTTACGCAGTGCTGCAAGTAGAAGGCGGTGTCGGTGGGCAGGTTCGCGGTGGGGAGCTCCTTGAGCAACTTCTCAGCGGCCGCCAGCGGCAGCTCTGTGTCGATGGGGTTGTCTTCGCTGGCGGGCTGTGTCGGGTCCATGCGGATGCCGGGCACTTCGGTCAAAAAGATGAGCTTGTCCGCCTGCAGAGCCGTGGCGACGCTCGTGGCCACTTCTTCCATCGTCAGGTTGAAGGCCTCGCCGGTCGGCGAAAAGCCGAAGGGTGACAGCAGCACCATGGCGCCCATATCCAGGGTTTTGGTGATGCCTGCGATGTCCACCTTGCGCACCAGACCGCTGTGCTGGAAGTCCACGCCATCCACAATGCCCACCGGGCGCGCGGTGATGAAGTTGCCAGAGATAACCCGCACCGTGGAGTCCGCCATGGGCGTATTGGGCAAACCTTGGCTGAACGCAGCCTCAATTTCGTACCGCAGCTGGCCGGCAGCCTCTTGCGCACAGTCCAGAGCGACCTCGTCAGTGATGCGGATACCGTGGCTGTATTTGGGGGTGTGGCCCTTGGCCAAGAGCTGCTCATTGACCTGAGGCCGGAAGCCATGGACCAGCACAATCTTCACGCCCATGCTCTGGATCATGGCCAGGTCTTGCGCAAGGTTGGGCAGTTTGCCTGCCGCAATCGCTTCACCGGCAATGCCCACCACAAAGGTCTGGTTGCGGAACTTGTGGATGTAGGGCGCAACCGAACGGAACCAGGGCACAAAGGTGAAGTTGAAGACAGAGGTCATTGAGGGGCGGGGGAGGCCGGTAAGGGTTTGTCAGGACTGGGATAATCCGCAATTCTCTACGAAGACCACGCCTTGACTGCCAGCCCCTTGCAAATCGAATTCCCAGAGTCGCTCCCGGTGTCGGGCAAACGCGACGAAATCATGGACGCCATTGCGGCGCACCAAGTGGTCATCGTCTGCGGGGAGACCGGCTCGGGCAAAACCACCCAGCTGCCCAAAATCGCGCTCGCCATGGGGCGCGGCCAGCGCCCCATTCCTGATGCTGGCGGGGCAAGCTCAATTGCTCGCCCTCAGCGCGGCAAGCTCATCGGCCACACCCAGCCTCGCCGTATTGCAGCCAGCAGCGTGGCCAAGCGCATTGCCGAGGAGCTGAAAACGCCGCTGGGCGATGTGGTGGGCTACAAGGTGCGCTTTAACGACCGGCTGGGCAAAGACGCCTCGGTCAAGCTGATGACCGACGGTATTTTGCTGGCCGAGACGCAGACGGACCCGCTGCTCAACGCTTACGACACCATCATCATCGACGAGGCGCATGAGCGCTCGTTGAACATCGACTTCCTGCTGGGTTACTTGCGCCAGATCCTGCCGCGCCGCCCGGACCTGAAGATCATCGTCACCTCGGCCACGATCGATGCACAGCGCTTTGCAGACCACTTTGCGAGCCGACCGGCGCTGGGCCGCCCCAAGCCGGGCGACGCTCCCTCGGGGGGCAGCGACCCGCAAAGCGGCGGAGCGTGGGGGCCTTTGACGCCTGCGCCGGTGATTTTTGTGTCCGGCCGCATGTTCCCGGTTGAGCAGCGCTACCGCCCGTTTGAAGAAAGCCGCGAGTACGACCTGAACAACGCCATAGCCGATGGTGTTGATGAGCTCTGGCGCGACCCGCACAACCAGGGCGACATCCTGGTCTTTCTGCCCGGCGAGCGCGAAATCCGCGAGGCGGCCGACCACCTGCGCAAGCACTTGAGCCACCAGCCGGTGATGCGTAACGCCGAAGTGCTGCCCCTGTTTGCCCGCCTGAGCCCGGCGGAGCAAGACCGCATTTTTGACGGCCACACCGGCCGGCGCATCGTGCTGGCCACCAACGTGGCCGAAACCTCGCTTACGGTGCCAGGCACCCGTTACGTCATTGACGCTGGTACAGCGCGCGTGAAGCGCTACAGTTTTCGTAGCAAAGTGGAGCAGCTGCTGGTCGAACCCATCAGCCAGGCGGCAGCCAACCAGCGTGCCGGCCGCTGCGGGCGCGTGGCCAACGGCATCTGCATACGCCTGTACGACCAAAAAGACTTTGATGGTCGCCCGCGCTTCACCGACCCGGAAATTTTGAGGTCCTCGCTGGCAGGCGTCATCTTGCGCATGAAGTCGCTGCATCTGGGCATCGTGGAAGACTTCCCCTTTCTGGAGCGACCCAGCGGCCGTGCGATTGCCGATGGCTACCAGCTGCTCAACGAGTTGGGTGCCGTGGACGATGCCAACGAGCTGACGCCCCTGGGGCAGGAACTCAGCCGCCTACCGCTGGACCCGCGCGTAGGCCGCATGCTGCTCGAGGCCCGTGGCCGCGAAGCCTTGGACGAAGCACTGGTGATAGCCAGTGCCTTGAGCGTACAAGACGTGCGCGACCGGCCCATGGAGGCGCAGCAACAGGCTGACCAAGTACACCAGAAATTTGACGACGAAAAAAGCGAGTTCACCGGCTACCTGAAGCTCTGGAAGTGGATTCACGATGCCAGAGGCGGTTCGCCAGTTCACCCGGGAGTTGAGGCGGCTGGGATTTCTGCGCATGTCAAGGAGGAGCCCGCAAAGCGGGCGGGGGACACGGAGCAGAAGGCCCGGACGCCTCATCTCCCAGCGCGTGTCCAAGGGACTGCACACACCGCCACCCACAAACTCACCAACCGCCAATACGAACAACTCCTCCGCCAAAACTTCGTCAATATCCGCCGCGTGCGCGAGTGGAAAGACATTTACACCCAGCTCCACACCGTGGTGGCCGAGCACAAATGGCGCCTCAACACCAAGCCCGCCAGCTACGAGCAGCTGCACCTTTCCATGCTGTCGGGCCTCTTGGGCAACATCGGCTGCAAGCTTGAAGAAGGGCAGAACGGCGAATACTTGGGCGCGCGCAGCATCAAGTTCTTTGCCCATCCCGGCGCCCACCTGACCAAAAAGCCGGGCAAGTGGATCGTGGCCTCTGAGCTGGTGGAAACCACTCGCCTGTTCGGCCGCGGCATCGCCGCCATTGAGCCCCAATGGCTGGAGCAGGTGGGTGGCCATTTGCTCAAGAAACAGCTGCTGGACCCGCACTGGGAAAAGAAGGCAGCCGAGGTCGTGGCGCTGGAGCGGGCCACGCTCTACGGCATCGTGGTCTACAGCGGCCGGCGTGTGAACTACAGCCGTGTGGACATGGCCGGCGCGCGGGAAATCTTCATCCGTGAAGCGCTGGTGGGCAAAGAGTGGGAAACCACACTGCCTTTCCTCGCCGCCAATCACAAGCTCATCAAACAAGTCGAAGAGCTGGAGCACAAAGCCCGCCGCCAGGATGTGCTGGTGGATGACGAGCTGATCTATGCCTTTTACGACCAACAGTTACCAGCCGATGTATGCAGTGGTTACAGCCTGGAGCGCTGGTACCGCGAAGAAGTCAAAAAGCAACCCAATCTGCTCAAGCTCACCCGCGAAGAGCTGATGCGGCACGAGGCGGCAGGCATTACGACTGCGTCCTTTCCCAAAACCATTCGCTTGGGCGGGGTGGACTGTGCTGCCACCTACCTCCATGAACCCGGCGATGCCCGCGATGGCTTGACTGTGACCGTGCCCTTGTTTGTGCTGAATCAAGTGAACGACGAGCGCTGCGAATGGCTGGTGCCCGGCATGCTCAAGGACAAGGTGCAAGCCCTGCTGAAGACCCTGCATCAACGCCCCCGCAGCCGCCTGGTGCCGCTGCCTGACACTGCGGCCAAGTTCGCCGAAGTCCTGAACGCGCCCGAGAAATTCGGCACCGGAGGGCTGGTGGAAGCCGTGCTCAAGCTGGTGCGCGAAGCCACATCGCTGGACATCGTCAAAGCCGATATCAAGGTCGACATGCTCAGCCCACACTTCTTCATGAACTTCCGCGTAGTCGATGAACACGGCCGCCAGTTGGGCCATGGCCGCAACCTGGGTGCATTGAAAGCTGAGCTGGGCAGCCAGGCCCGCGGCGCCTTCCAAGCCTTGGCGAGCCTGAAACTGGCCCAAAACCAGCCAGCGAGCACAGAAGCCAGTGCAACGCCAGGAGCTGGTTTGACCGGGCGTCCTGCGCAGGTCAAGGAGGAGCCCGCAACGCGGGCGGGGGACACGGAGCAGGGCGCCCGATCAAACCAGCGCTCAGCGCCCGCCAATCCTGCGCAAGCAGCTACAAAATCCGTAGCAAATTCCACCTTACAGAAAAGCAATACACCAAGCATCCTGGAAGGCCGCTTCACCGCCTGGACCTTTGGCGAACTCCCCGAGCTGCTGGAAATCCGCAAAGGCGGCCAAACGCTGATAGGCTTCCCCGCGCTCATAGACGCCGGAGACGCGGTGACCGTGGAAGTGTTTGACGAACCTGAAGTAGCCGCCGCCAAGCACCGCGCCGGCCTGCGACGCCTGTTTGCCATCCAGATTAAGGACGCACTCAAGTACCTGGAAAAAAACATCCCGGACTTGCAAAAAATGGCGGTGAGCTACATGAACGTGGGCAAGGCCGATAACGGAAGCGGTGGGGGAACGGTAGAAGAGCTGCGTGAGCAAATCATCGCCGTGGCGCTGGACCGCGCCTTCTTGCTCGACCCATTGCCCACCGACGAATTCGCCTTCAAGCAGCGTATCGACGAAGGGCGCGGTCGCCTCACGCTGATCGCCAACGAAGTGGCGCGCATGGCGAGTGTCATCTTGCTGGAGTACGCCACCGCGGCCCGCAAGATCAAGGACACGAAAAACGCGCCGGATGCCACGAGTGACGCCCAGCAGCAGATCAACCGTCTGATTCCCAAGAAGTTTTTGCAGACCACGCCTTGGGAGCGCCTGCAGCACCTGGCCCGCTACCTCAAGGCCATCACGCTGAGGCTGGAAAAGTACCGTGCGGACCCGGCCCGCGATACCGCGCGCCTGACCGAACTCCGCCCGCAGGAACAGCGCTATTGGCGCTTGGTGGCGGAGCGCAAAGGCGCAGTCGATGAGAGCATGCAGGAGTTCCGCTGGTTACTCGAAGAACTGCGCGTCAGCTTCTTCGCCCAGGAGCTGCGCACACCCCAACCGGTAAGCGTGAAGCGGCTGGACAAAGCCTGGGCGCAGATCCAGAGCTGACTTGGCCCATTCCCGATCCCTTGGGCTCAGCCCTCGGGCGGCAGCAGCATGGCAATGCGCTCGCTGATGGAATCAGCGCGTTCATGACCGGCGATGTCCTCCACAGCGCTGATCATCTCGCGCGCTGCAGCCAACATGGATTCGCGGTCTTTGGCGTTGCGCAGCGCTTGGCGGAACGCTTCGGCGCGCTGCGGGTCACGCCGCACAAACATGCGCTCGCAAATGTCGAACAGAAACATGCGCGTGGTGGCCAGCGAGCGCTTGCCCTCAAAGTTGTCTGCCGACACGGTGGGGGTGACTACTTCAGTCCGTACAGGGGCAGGGGGCGCCACGGTCGTGGTTTCTGTCGCGCGCGTTGGTTTGCTGGCCGGTTTGGCAGGTACTGCCCGGACGGGAGGTTCCTGCGGTGGAACCAGATAGCCGCTTTGCATCAGGTGCGTGGCCAGCCGCAGGGCCTCGCCACCAAAGAGGTGGTTCACTGTCTCCACGGTGTTTCGGCCATCCGCAAGAATGAGTAGGGCACGTTCGCGCTGACCCAAGCTGCGGTTACCGATTTGCAATTCCGTCCGCGCTTTGTCGGTTTTCAGTAGTTGCATGGTCCTTCTCCAACGAAGGGCGCATTACAACCAGCTTAGATGACAGGGCGGTGAAGCTGGCCTTAGCAGCGACGTAACCTAACGGGGGAGAACGCGCAACAAGCGGCCCTGCGGATGGTCCGTCAGCAGGTAGAGCCAACCGTCCGGCCCCTGACGGACATCGCGCACCCGTTCGCCCAGCGATTGCAGGTGTTGGGTTTCACGGACTACTTGGCCGGCGAAAGGTGCACTGAGCTCCAGGCGGGCGAGAAAACCGAACTTGAGGGAGCCCACCACCAGGTTGCCCACCCAGTCTTTGCCATAGCGTTGGCTGGACACGAAGGCCATGCCCGAGGGGGCGATGGATGGCGTCCAGTAATACAGCGGCTGTTCCATGCCCGCTTGGGTGGTGATGCCCGCACCGATTTTTCCACCACCGTAGTTTTCGCCATAGGTGATCACTGGCCACCCGTAGTTGCGACCAGGCTCAACAAGGTTGATTTCGTCGCCCCCTTGGGGCCCGTGCTCCATCTCCCACAGCCTGCCGTCCGGAGCCTGCACCAGCCCCTGGGGGTTGCGATGGCCGAAGCTCCAGATTTCCGGGAGCGCACCCGCTTTGAGTGATTCTGGAGTGGCAAAGGGGTTGTCCGCCGGTGCCTTGCCGTCCTTGAGGATACGGATGACTTTGCCATGGTGATTGTTCAGTGTCTGGGCGTCTTCTTTGCGGCTGAAGCGTTCACCCAAGGCAAGGTACAGGGTTCCATCCGCTTTCCCGTTGCGTTGGCCTTCGACAATGCGGCAGCCGAAATGAGCGCTGCTCTGAATCTTGGGTTGCTGGCGGAACAGTACCTGAAGCTCTGTCAGCTGGCTGCCATCCAGGCTCAGGCGCGCGCGGGCTAGCGCAGTGCTGTTGCCGCCTTCCCCTGGCTCGGCATAGCAGAAGTAAATCAGCCGGTTGCTCGCAAACGCGCTGTCGAGCTGCAGGTCCAACAGGCCGCCTTGTCCCCGGGCGTCCACCTTGGGAAGCCCCGTGATCGGAACCCCTATCCGACCTTGTGCATCCACAATACGGAGACGGCCGGGGCGCTCGGTCACCAGAAACCGACCGTCCTGCAAAAACGCCAATGCCCAAGGGTGCTCCAGTCCTTGCGCCACTGTCTCGGTGCGCAGTGAATCTGCGTGCCCCAACGGAGTTGCGAAGGTGATACAAAGTGCCAGGCATGCGCTCCCAACACTCCACCGGTCGACATACGGCTTGAGCCACGCAAAGACTGAGAATCTCATCAAAATATGCCTCCAGCCCTCGCTGAATATGCGCGAGCAGCTATAAAAACAATAGCGAGGAAGCTCGCCTGATGAGGTTATAACTTTTTGAGTCTTTCCAATGCCAGTTTGAGGGTTTCGTCCTGCTTGGCAAAGCAGAAGCGCACGACCCGTTGGTCAAAGCCGTTGCCGTAGAAGGCGGAGAGCGGGATGGCTGCGACGCCCACCTCACGGGTGAGCCACTGGCAGAACTCCGCCTCGTTCAGATCGCTTACCTCAGAGATATCGACGCACTGGAAGTAGCTGCCCTGGCTGGGCAGCAACTTGAAGCGGGTGCCCGCCAAGCCTGCCCGGAACAGATCCCGTTTGCGCTGGTAAAACGCGGGCAGGTTGACATAAGGCGCAGGGTCACCCAGGTAGGCCGCCAGCGCATGTTGCACCGGGGTGTTGACGGTGAACACGTTGAACTGGTGCACCTTGCGGAACTCGGCAGTTAAAGCTGCGGGTGCCGCGACAGTGCCCACTTTCCAGCCGGTGACATGGAAAGTTTTGCCGAAGCTGGACACCACAAACGCCCGCGTTGCGAGGCCCGGAAAGCGCGATGCGCTCTCGTGCGGCTGCCCGTCGAACACCATGTGCTCGTAGACCTCGTCGCTGATCAGAATAATGTTGGTGGGAGCCAGAAGATCTTGCAGCGCCAGCATGTCGGCTTTGCTCCACACCGTCGCGCTTGGGTTGTGGGGCGTGTTGATCAGGATGGCGCGGGTCTTGGGCGTGATGGCCGCGCTGATTTTGGCGAAGTCGGGCCGGAAAGTACCCGGTGTGAGCGGCACGCGCACCACGACGCCGCCCGCCAGTTCGATGTTGGGCACATAGCTGTCGTAGCAGGGCTCCAGCACGATCACTTCCTCACCCGGGTGCACGATGGCCAGAATGGCCGTGATGATGGCTTGCGTAGCCCCGGCAGTGATGGTGATTTCGCTGTCGGGCTGGTAGGTCTTGCCATGCAGGCCGGCAATCTTGGCCGACACCGCCTGCCGCAAGGCCGGCACACCGGTCATGGGCGGGTACTGGTTGTGCCCGGCCTGCATGGCCGATGTCACTGCATCGACCAGCTTCGGGTCACACGCAAAGTCCGGAAAGCCTTGACCGAGGTTGACTGCCTTGTGCTCGGCGGCGAGTGCCGACATGACGGTAAAGATGGTCGTGCCCACATTCGGCAGGCGGCTGGTGATTGAGGGTGTAAACGCAGTGGTCATCGAGTCACGCAGGGTTGTTGGAGCGAGGTGTCTTTGCCAAGGCTAGCGTGGAGCCGGCTTCGCCGGGCCACTGCTGGCGCCCCCCTGAGGGGGGAGGCGGCCGTAAGCCGCTTCGGGGGGGATTACAAGTCATAGTCGTTGACATGGCCCTCCATGGCCTTGGCAATCAGGGCGCGGTTCAGGCGGCTGCTAAGCAACTCGGCAAAGGTGAACACGAAGTTGCGCAAATAGGCGCTGCGTTTGAAGGCGACGCGCGTCACGTTCTGGCCGAACAGGTAGCCTGCGGGGCGCACCACCAAGCCACCGCGGGCACCGTTTTTCTCCATGTCTTCCACCACATCGGTCACCGCCATCTCGGCGGCAATGCCGATGCCAAGGCCCAGGCGCACATAGGTTTTGATCACGTCGGAGTCGATGGCTTCCAGCGATATGCGGGGTTCCAGTTTGCGGGCCTCAAAGGCCTGGTCGATCTTGGTGCGGCCAGTGAAAGACGGGTGGTAAGTGATGAGCGGCTCTGCGGCTACGTCTTCCAAGGTGACGCGTTCCTTCTGGGCCAACGGGTGGTCGGTAGGGAGCACCAGTACGTGCTGCCATTCGTAGCAGGGCAGGGTGACCAGCTCGGTGTAGTTCGACAGCGATTCGGTGGCGATGCCGATTTCGGCCACATCGTCGATCAGCATGCGCGCCACTTGGTCAGGTGCCCCTTGGTGCAGGCTGACGTTCACTTTGGGAAAAGCCGTGCGCAACTGGGCCACTTTCTCGGGCAACACATAGCGCGCCTGGGTGTGGGTGGTGGCGATCGACAGCGTGCCGCTGTCCTGGGAGCTGTACTGCTCGCCGATGCGCTTGAGGTTGTTGACCTCACGCAAGATCAGTTCAATGCTTTTGAGCACATGCTGCCCAGGCTCAGTAATGCGCTTGAGGCGCTTGCCGTGCCGCGCGAATATGTCTATGCCCAGTTCTTCCTCCAGCTCAATGATCGCTTTGGACACCCCGGGTTGCGAGGTGTGCAGCGCCTTGGCGGCTTCGGTGAGGTTGAGGTTGCGTCGCGCAGCTTCTTGAACGAAGCGGAATTGGTGGAGGTTCATATCGAATTCCAACTAAAGATGGAATTCATTATGCCTCAGGGGTATTGCTTCAAGCCGGGCTTAGCGCTATTTTTGCCAGCATGTCCAGAAGGCGCGCATCTTCACCCACAGCGGCCTGCAAGTGAAAGGTCACTGTTGGATGTTGCGCCTTCAGTTGCACCACCAGTTCCGGCAAATCTTCTCGTGCATGGCGCCCCACACCCAGGAACATGGGAACGATGGTGATGTGATTCACCTCCTTGGCGACCAGCCTAGATACCGTGTCCGGCAGGTCCGGCTGGCTGAGTTCCAGGTAGGCACAGGTGACTTCCACATTGGCAGACTGCGCGCGTATGCGCTCAGCTACCGCCTCCATGGGTTTGTGCCAAAGAGGGTCGCGGGAGCCATGCGCAAACAGCACGATGGCGTTGCGGGGAGAGGAACTTGTCATCGTCGGAGTACCAGCCAGGTGAAGGCAGCAAGGGAGAAGAAGGAATAAATCAAACCCGGCAGCGCCGCCGTAATCCACGGTTGCCAGCCCTGCAGGTTGCCCAGGTCATTGAGTACGTTGTTCAGCAGCACAAAGCTGATGCCCGCCATCACGCCGCCAAAGGTGTAGCCCGCAATGCTGCCGGAGCGGAAATGCAGGTAAGCAAAGGGGAGCGATAACACCACCATCACCAGGCAGCTCAGCGGATAAAACACCTTTTTCCAGAACTGGATTTCGTACTTCTGCGCACTCTGGCCGTTGGCGTTGAGGTGGCGGATGTACTGGAAGAGATCAATGGTGCCCATGCGTTCGGGGCGAAGCACGGCTGCAGCCACCATTTCCGCGCTGATTTGGGTGGGCCAACGGAAGCTCTCAAAAGCCACCCTGTCTACCTTGGAAACTTGGTCGAGCCCGCTGGTGAACTCGGTGCGCACCCCCTGTGTGAGCATCCACGATTCGTCATCGCCGAAGGTGCCGGCTTTGGCTTCCGTCAAAGACACCACTTTGCCTTGATTGTCGAATTCATAGACGCGTACATCCTTCAACGTTGCGTCAGACGAAAGCGCCCCCACATTAACCGAATAGCTACCGTAAGCTTGCCGCTCCTTGAGCCAGGCGCCGGTTTTGCCGACACTGATCTTTCCCTGGAAACGGGACTTCAGCAGTTGCGCGGTTTTGTCCGCCAATGGGGCCACATAGTCACCTACGGCAAAGGTGAACAGGACGAAGCCCAAGCCCAGCGCGAGCAAGGTGCGTAGGGCTCGCCAAGGGCCGAGGCCACTGGTGCGCAGAATGGTGAATTCCGAGCTGCGCGCCAAGCGTGCCATCACAAAAATCGTCCCGATCAACACCGTGATGGGAAAGAGTTCATACACGTGGGCAGGAATCATCAGCGCCACATAAATGAGCGCCTGGGGAACCTGGTAGCCGCTGGAAGCAATGCGGCTCACAGACTGCAACTCTTCGACCACGTCAAAGAAAAAGAACAGCGCCATGAAGCCCAGTGTCACCAAAGTCACTGCGGTTATGACCTCCCCGTACAGGAGTTTGCGCAGTGTCTTCATGAGGGGCTCCCGGCAACCGCTTTTCGGCGGGGCAGGCGCAGGGTCCAGTGGTTATGCCGTTTGGCAAGCCACAGCATGGAAAGCAGAAAAACGCCGCCGTGCAACTGAAGCAGCATGGGAATGAGCTCCGCCTTACTGTTCTCCACCCAATTCTTGCCAAGCACCAGCAGGTTGAAATACACCACAAACGCCAGAAACGCGAAGATGAGGTTGGTGCTGCGTCCGGCACGCGGGTTCGCTCCGGCGGCTGCTAAACCGATCCAGATCAGGTTGAAAGCCGCCAGCGCCAAACCGGCACGCCACGACAATTCCCCCATGTGCAAGGCCGAAGGCGTTAGCACGAGCTCCAGCGTGGTCTTTGCGTTGGAGGGGGCATAGTCCCGCGCTGAGTTGTCATCGGCGCCAACCCTGGCTCCGTAGCGCTCGAATGTGCTCAGGGTCATGTCGTTTTTGCCGGAGCTCCGCTCCAAGCGCTGACCGTTTTGCAACACCAGGAATTTGTCGCCGTTCATCACTTCCACAGTGCCTGATTTGGCGCTGGTGATGGTTTCCTTGTTGCCTTCGTGGGTAGCAATGAAGACGTTCTTGCCGGTCTGCTGGCCTTTGCTGTCTTTCTCGATAAAGAAAACCCGGTCGCCATTGCCGGACTCTTGAAACTGGCCGGGTTCAATGCGTGCAATATCTCCCCGCTTGTCGTACTTGTCCCGCAGGTCTTCAATCTTGCTGAAAGACCAAGGCAGGATCAAAAAAGCCAAGGCAAGGATCACGACCAATACGGGCCATGCAAATCTTATGAGCGGGCGCACCAGGCCTAAGAGGCCGCGTCCACTGCCGAACCAGATCACCATTTCACTGTCCCGGTACATGCGGGTTACCACACTTAATACCGAAATGAACAGGCTCATGGACAGGATGGTGGGCATGTCCGAGAGCACCGTGTAACCCATGATGATCAGGACGTCCGCAGGATTGAAGGTACCGCGCGAAGCTTCGCCCAAGGTGCGCAACAAGGTCATGGTCATCACGACCGTAACAAGCACCACCAGGGTAGCCCCAAAACTGCGGCCTAGTTCTTTGCGGATGGAGGAATGGAATAACATTGTGCAGAACGAAAGCGTGAATTATGAACTTTGAACTCAAGCCTCTGAACCTCGTGGCCCTTGCCAATGAAAAAGCCGATCTACTGATTCTGCTGGTAGCGCAGGATTTCAAGGCCGGCAAGGACGAATTGTCTGTGTTGGTGGCCCAAACCCTGAAACAGGGTGACTTTGTGGCCAAGCCGGGTACCGTGCTCTCGCTGTACCGGCCAGTGCAATTCAACGCCACCAAGGTCGTGTTGGCAGGAATCGGCGAAGGCCGTGCACGCCAAGTGCGTAGTGCTTTGGCTGCCTGTGCGAGTGCCTTGAAGGCCACCAGTCTCAAAAAGCTAGTGGTAGCGTTTGCTGCCCCGGCGCAAGAGGATGCAGTACGCGCGGTACCTCTGGCGGTTGCAGATGCGAGTTACGTCTATACGCACACCAAATCCAAGCCTGAACCCCGGACTTTGCAGAAGGTTTTGGTGGCTGCGACCAATGCCTCCGAAGTCAAAGCCTCGTTTGACATTGGTGCGGCGACTGTTCCCGGCGTAGAGTTCGCCAAGGAGTGGGCCAATCGCCCCGCCAATTACGCAACCCCTACACTGCTGGGGCAGGCCGCTCAAAGCCTGGCCAAGTTTGCCAAGATCAGTTGTGAGGTACTTGGGCCCAAAGAGGTGGCCAAGTTGGGCATGGGCTCTTTCATGTCTGTGGCACAAGGCTCCGACGAGCCCTTGCGCTTTATCGTGCTTCAGTACTCGGGTGCACCCAAAGCGCAGGCCCCCGTGGTTCTGGTGGGCAAAGGCATCACCTTTGACAGCGGTGGCATTTCCATCAAGCCGGCGGCTGAGATGGATGAAATGAAGTTCGACATGTCGGGTGCTGCCAGCGTGTTGGGAACATTCCGGACTCTGGCAGAGCTCAAGCCGGCTATCAACGTCATCGGCTTGGTTCCCGCCTGCGAGAACCTGCTCAATGGAAAAGCCGTCAAACCGGGCGATGTGGTGACCAGCATGAGCGGGCAAACCATTGAAATACTGAATACCGATGCCGAAGGGCGCTTGGTCTTGTGCGATGCGTTGACGTATGCCGAACGATTCAAGCCTGCGGCGGTGGTTGACATTGCCACATTGACCGGCGCTTGCATGGTAGCCCTGGGCGGCGTACGAAGCGGCTTGTTTGCTAACAAGCAGGAATTGGGTGATGCACTGTTCCATGCAGGTGAGGCCAGTGGCGACCTGTGCTGGCGCCTGCCCCTGGACGATGACTATGCAGAAGGCCTAAAGACCAACTTTGCGGACGTTGCCAATGTGGCCGGACGGGCGGGTGGAGCCATCACCGCAGCCAAGTTTTTGCAACGATTTACCGACAAATACTCTTGGGCTCACTTGGATATCGCGGGGACCGCATGGAAGAGCGGCGGTGCCAAAGGTGCCACCGGCCGTCCGGTGCCCATGTTGGTGGAGTTCCTGCTGAGCCGGGCATCAGGCAAGTGACTGACATCGCGTTCCATTTCGGTGCGCCCAACAAATTGGAATATGTGGGGCGCCTGCTGCGCAAAGCAGTGGCAAGGGGTGCCCGGTTGACGGTCTTGGCGCCTCCTGCTCAAGTTCACTATCTGGACGCGAGCCTGTGGGCTACCTCTCCCACCGATTTTCTGGTGCACGCCGTCGATGACGGCCAAGCACCACATGCGATGTGTCCCGTGGTTTTGACGTCCAGGGTACATGGTGGGTTGAAAAACCATAGCGTATTGGTGAATTTGACGACCGCGGTGCCGTCTGATTTCATCCAGTTTGAGCGGGTGATTGAAGTTGTATCTGTCGACGATGACGACCGGGCTTTGGCGCGCAACCGTTGGAAGCACTATGTGCAGCAAGGTTACGAGATTCAGCGGCACGATCTGAAGCTGAAAGGAGCTGAGTGATGCAGGTACCCAAGGCGACTCCGCGGTTTTTGCCGACCTTGACCGAGGTTGTAAAGCCATCGGCACCTCTTTCGGAGGAGTCCATGCAGCCGTCGGCTGAAGCGCCTGTGCCAAGTCCTTTGACTCAAGATGCGTTGGTGGCTGCGGTGATGGAGCGTCTTTTAACCAATCTGGAGCACCAGGTCCAGAATGCTTTGCGACAGAGCTTGGAGGCTCAGATGGAACAGCTTTTGCCGGCTGTGATGGCGGACCTCGAAGACGCAGTGCGTTCAGCGGTCAGAGAAGCTGCTACCCATTCCCGGGATGCAAACCACTCGTAGTGCATGGTGTGGGGCATTGCGTGCTCAGTTGCACGGACTTTTTCTAAAAAGTTTTCGCTGGAGTCCGGAACGCGCAAAATTACGGGCTAGAATACGAGGCTCTGGAGCGGTGGATGAGCGGTTTAAGTCACACGCCTGGAAAGCGTGCGTGGGGTAAAACCCACCGCGGGTTCGAATCCCGCCTGCTCCGCCAGAAAACAGATAGCCCGTAGCGCGTTAGCGTTACGGGCTTTTTTGTTGCCCGCCGTGTTTGACCTATTTGCTGGACTGCACCATCTTCATGGCGGTCGCGATCAGGCCGGACACCTCGCTCATATTTCCGGGGATGATCAAGGTCGTGGTCGCATCGGCGGCCACCTTGCCATAGGCGTCTACTGCGCGTTCGGCCACCTTGAGTTGTACTGCCTGTTCACCGCCAGGTTGCCGGATAGCCGCTGCAATGCGTTCGATGGCCAAGGCCGTAGCTTCTGCTACCGCAGTAATCGAGGCAGCCTCACCTTGTGCGCTGTTGATGGCTGCCTGCTTTTCGCCCTCCGAACGCGCGATGAAGGCCTCGCGTTCGCCGGTAGCGATGTTGATCTGCTCTTGGCGACGGCCTTCAGAAGCTGCAATCAAGGCACGCTTCTCGCGCTCAGCCGTGATCTGGGCCTGCATGGCATGCAGGATCTCTTTGGGCGGCGTCAGGTCCTTGATTTCATAGCGGAGCACTTTCACGCCCCAGTTCAAGGCCGCCTCGTCAATCGCTGCGACGACCTGGGCATTGATGATGTCTCGCTCTTCAAAGGTTTTGTCCAGCTCCAGTTTGCCGATGACCGAGCGCAAGGACGTTTGCGCCAGCTGAGAAATCGCGACGATGTAGTTGCTGGAGCCGTAGCTAGCCCGCATGGCATCGGTGACCTGGAAATACAGAATGCCATCCACCTGCAGTTGGGTGTTGTCCTTGGTGATGCAGACCTGACTGGCGATATCGAGCGGGATTTCCTTCAGCACATGCTTGTAGGCCACCTTGTCGATAAATGGCACCAGAAAGTTCAAGCCTGGGGTGAGGGTGCCGTGGTACTTGCCGAGCCGCTCAATCACCCATGCATGCTGCTGCGGCACTACCTTGACGGAGCGCGTCACAAAAATCACTGCGATAACCAAAAGTACGATTGCGATTTCCATAGGGTTTCCTTCTTACGATTTGTCGACCAACAGGCGGTTGCCCACCATCTCTGCCACGCGGTGCGCTCCCGGCACCGGAACGACTCCGGTGCGATGAATAGCGGTCCAATGGGCTCCACGGTACTGCACGCTGGCGGTGCCATCCGGATTCCAAGCCATGATTTGCACGGTTTCACCGATATCCAGGTTGACGTTGGGGTTGGCCTGGGCAGGGGGCTCGTCGTTCCGGCGGGTCCGTTTCAAGTGCCATGCTGCCACCGCGCCACCGCCTACAACAGCTGCCAACACGAGTTGTGTGGTGACAGTGGCACCGGCATGGGCCGCAAGTGCTGCTGCCACGGCTCCCGCTGCCAACATGAGCAGGTAAAACGTGCCAGTGAGCAGCTCAATCGCCACGATGGCACCTGTGAGCAGCCACCAGAGGGTGGGTTCTGACATGGGGCGGACTCCGGTTGTATTGATGACGCCACATTGTGGGCCAATTGCATGACCGTGCCGCGGACTTGCCGCAATAAGTCCTTACACTTCGCGCCTGTTTGCCTTTTTTAGCCCGTCGTTGGAGCCTTTCGATGAAGTTTCGCTTTCCCATCATCATCATTGACGAAGATTTCCGTTCGGAAAACACGTCGGGCTTGGGCATTCGTGCCCTGGCACAGGCTATCGAGTCGGAAGGGTTCGAAGTTCTGGGCGTGACGAGCTATGGCGATTTGAGCCAGTTCGCCCAGCAACAAAGCCGCGCCAGTGCTTTCATTTTGTCGATTGACGATGAAGAGTTCACCCCCGGTCCGGATCTGGACCCTGCGGTGTTGAACCTGCGCCACTTCATTGAAGAAGTGCGCCGCAAGAACCTGGATGTTCCGATCTATGTGTATGGCGAAACGAAGACCAGCCGCCACATTCCCAACGACATCCTGCGCGAACTGCATGGCTTCATTCACATGTTTGAGGACACGCCCGAGTTCGTGGCGCGCCACATCATCCGCGAGGCCAAGGGCTATCTGGAGGGCGTGCAGCCTCCGTTTTTCAAGGCGCTGCTGGATTACGCCGAAGACGGTTCCTACAGCTGGCACTGCCCGGGGCATTCGGGAGGCGTTGCCTTCTTGAAGAGCCCGGTGGGGCAGATGTACCACCAGTTTTATGGTGAAAACATGCTGCGCGCCGACGTGTGCAATGCGGTGGAAGAGTTGGGTCAGTTGCTGGACCACAACGGCGCCATCGGTGCCTCCGAGCGCAATGCAGCGCGCATTTTTAATGCCGACCACTGCTTCTTTGTCACCAACGGCACCTCCACCTCCAACAAGATGGTGTGGCACCACACGGTAGCGCCCGGTGACATCGTGATCGTGGATCGCAACTGCCACAAGTCCAACCTGCACGCGATCATCATGACCGGGGCGATCCCCGTGTTCCTGAAGCCCACGCGCAACCACTTCGGCATCATCGGCCCGATTCCGCAAAGTGAGTTTGAGCCGGCGACTATCCAGGCCAAGATCAAGGCCAACCCGCTGCTTAAAGGCGTGGACACCAAGAAAATCAAGCCGCGCATCCTGACGCTGACGCAGTCCACCTACGACGGTGTGCTTTACAACACCGAAACCATCAAGAGCATGCTCGACGGCTATGTGGAAAACATCCACTTCGACGAGGCATGGCTGCCTCACGCGGCGTTCCACCCGTTCTACGGCACTTACCACGCCATGGGCAAGAACCGCGCGCGCCCCAAGGAAGCCGTGGTGTACAGCACGCAGTCCATCCACAAGCTGCTGGCCGGCATCAGCCAAGCCAGCCACGTGCTCGTGCAGGACTCCCAAACTGTCAAGTTGGACAAGCACTTGTTCAACGAGGCCTACCTGATGCACACCTCCACCAGTCCGCAGTACAGCATCATTGCCAGCTGCGACGTGGCCGCTGCCATGATGGAGCCACCCGGTGGCACCGCCTTGGTGGAAGAGAGCATTGCCGAAGCACTCGATTTCCGCCGTGCCATGCGCAAGGTGGACGAAGAGTACGGCGACGACTGGTGGTTCAAGGTCTGGGGACCGGACAAATTGGCCGACGAAGGCATTGGCAAGGCCGCTGACTGGATCATCAAAGGCGAGTCCAAGAGCGCAAAGGCCAACTGGCACGGCTTCGGCAAGCTGGCCAATGGCTTCAACATGCTGGACCCGATCAAGTCGACCATCGTGACGCCCGGTCTGGACCTGAACGGCAAGTTCGCCAAGACCGGTATTCCGGCGTCTATCGTGACCAAGTTTTTGGCTGAGCACGGCGTGGTGGTCGAGAAGACCGGCCTGTACAGCTTCTTCATCATGTTCACCATCGGCATTACCAAAGGCCGCTGGAACAGCATGTTGACCGCGTTGCAGCAGTTCAAGGACGACTACGCCAAGAACCAACCCATGTGGCGCGTGTTGCCTGAGTTTGTGCAGAAGTACCCGCGCTACGAGAAGATGGGTCTGGCGGACTTGTGCCACCACATCCACCAGCTGTATGCCAAGTTCGACATCGCCCGCTTGACCACCGAGGTCTATTTGAGCGATCTGGTGCCTGCCATGAAACCCAGTGATGCCTACGCGCACATTGCCTTGCGCAAGACCGAACGTGTGGAAATCGACCACCTGGAAGGCCGCGTGTCAGTAGGCATGGTCACGCCATATCCACCCGGCATCCCTTTGCTGGTGCCCGGCGAAGTGTTCAACAAGAAAGTGGTGGATTACCTCAAGTTCTCGCGCGAGTTCAACGCCCAGTGCCCTGGCTTTGAGACCGATGTGCACGGTCTGGTAAGCGAAGTGGGCGAAGACGGCAAGGTCCGGTACTACGCTGACTGTGTGAAGGCTTGATTCACCCCTAAGGGACAGGAGTCCCATAGAAAAGAGCGCCGGCAGATCAATCTGCAGGCGCTCTTTTTTTGATAGCTGCCCGCGCACATTCCATGGGCGCGAGCGGCATATTTGACTTAAATTTCTGTGGTCACGCCCATGGTCTGGCTGTAGCCGCCGTCCACGTAGGTGATCTCTGCAGTCACGCCACCGGCCAAATCGCTCAGCAAGAAAGCAGCCACATTGCCTACATCCTCAATCGTCACGTTGCGACGGATGGGGGACGCGCCGGCCACCATGTTCAGCAACTTGCTGAAGTCCTTGATGCCGCTGGCAGCCAGTGTCTTGATCGGACCGGCGCTGATGCCGTTGACGCGAATGCCCTTGGGGCCCACGGCTTCCGCCAGATAGCGCACGCTGGCTTCCAGTGAGGCCTTGGCCAGGCCCATGGTGTTGTAGTTGGGGATGATGCGCTCGGCGCCCAGGTAAGACAGTGTCAGCAAAGCCGCTTTGGGTGTCAGGTAGGGCAGGGCCGCCTTGGCCATCGCCGGGAAGCTGTAGGCGCTGATGTCGTGTGCGATTTTGAAGTTCTCGCGGGTCAGGCCGTCCAGGAAGTTACCTGCGATCGCTTCGCGTGGCGCAAAGCCGATGCTGTGTACAAATCCGTCAAAGGTAGGCCAGTGAACAGACAGGTCCTTGAACAACTGGTCGATCTGCTCATCGTTGCCCACATCGCAGTCAAAGACCAGCTTGGAGTCGAAGTCGGCCGCAAACTCGGTGATGCGTTCCTTGAAACGCTCGCCTACATAACTGAAGGCCAATTCGGCGCCTTGTTCTTTGCACGCTTTGGCAATGCCGTAGGCGATGGAGCGGTTCGACAACACTCCGGTGATCAACAACTTCTTGCCTGCTAAAAAGCCCATATCGTCCTCATAAAAATGCGTGGTCTGGTGCAGAATTGTCTCATGCGGAAATGGGTGGCATTACTGTGGAGTTTCATGGCGGGCGGCGCGTGGGCAGCGCATGGCTATGCACTCTGGGGCGACCTGCAATATCCGCCGGGCTTTGCCCACTTCAGTTATGTCAATCCGGCCGCACCCAAAGGTGGAGAGTTGCGACTGGTCAGCAACTTGCGAGTCTCCACCTTCGACAAGTACAACCCGTTCACCGTCAGGGGCTCGGCGCCTGCCTACCTCAGCAGCCTGATGTTTGACAGTCTGCTTGCCGGCGCATTGGATGAGACCGCGGCAGGTTACGGGCTGCTCGCCAAAGACGTGAGCGTGTCAGCAGATGGCTTGAGCGCCACCTTTATATTGCGGACTGAAGCGCGTTTTCATAATGGCGATCCGGTGCTCGCGCGCGATGTGAAGCACAGCTTTGACATGCTCAAAGGCCCGCTGGCATCCCCCGGGTTTCGGACCCTGCTGGAAGACGTGCTGGGGGTGGATGTGCTGGATGAACGCACCGTGCGTTACCGCTTTGCCAAGCCCAACCGCGACTTGCCGCTGACCGTGGGCGGACTGCCAGTCT
>RFQA01000340.1 GCA_009925925.1 Betaproteobacteria bacterium | reverse complement strand
AGGTGCGGCCAGCCGCCGCCACCCGCAGCAGCAAGGGGATGTGGTTCGCATCCATGCCCTTGTCGGACAGGGTCACCAGCGTCGCCAAGGGGTGGCTTTGCACTAGCGCATGCAGTACCTCGGGGCGGTTCTCAATGAAGTGGGAGGGTTGGTACATCACAGGCTCCGACGTAGGAAGAGTGACCTCAGTGTAGCTGCCGATAAATCAACAGATTTGACAAACATTACCAATCAGTTCAATTTAAATACCGTACAGTTCAAATGGATACTAAATGGGCTATATTTCGGTCACGTCAGTATTTTCTGACGTTAAACATCGAATTCAACCTCTTGGAGATTCCAATGAAAAAACTGTTGATTGCTTCCGTTCTGGCACTGGGTGTGGCTGTTTCTGTACAAGCTAAAGACATTGTTGACACCGCCGTTGGCGCGGGCAACTTCAAGACCCTGGCTACCGCGCTGGGCGCCGCCGGTCTGGTCGATACGCTCAAGGGCAAGGGCCCCTTCACGGTTTTCGCACCGACAGACGAAGCATTTGCCAAAGTGCCCAAGGCCGACCTCGACGCACTGCTCAAGGACAAGGCCAAGCTGACTGCCGTGCTGACTTACCACGTGGTCCCCGGCAAAGTGATGGCGGCTGATGTGAAAGCCGGCAAGGTCAAGACCGTGCAAGGTAGCGAAATCACCATCAGCACCACCGGTGGTGTGAAGGTGGATGCCGCCAACGTGATCAAGACCGACATCGTGGCTGACAACGGCGTGATCCACGTGATCGACTCCGTGATCATGCCCAAGTAAGTCCTTCGCAGGCCTCAACAAAAAGCCCCGGCAGTTTCGGCTGCCGGGGCTTTATTGTTCTCTGGAGTGAGCTTTCGGTAAGCGAAAGACTTAGTTGCCGCCGATCTCCAGCTCGGCTTGCGGTTTGGCTTCCGACGCAGGGCCGCCGGTCTTCACTGCACCCAAAAACAGTCGCTCTGCTGCCAGCTTCTTGCCGGCCAGATATTCCTTCACCACCACAGCACGCTGCAAGGCCAGGCTGCGAATGTCTTCCTCATTGGCACTCAAGTTGGCGAGCAACAGGGCTTCCATGTCTGCCACGGCGATGTCTTTGGTCAGGCCCACCAGATTTTTCGGCTTAGTGATGTCAGAGCGGCGGTACACCGCGCGCAACAATACCGGCATTTCTTCAGTGCTGTAGCTGACAACCACTGCAGCATCTTTGCCCTGCGCACTGGTGGTGCGGCGCTTTTCGGCGATCAGCAACGCCTTGAGCTTTTCACGCTTGGCGGCCTCGCGTTCAGCCTCCAAATTGGCGGAGCCCACCACAGTAAGCCTGAGAGCCGGCCGGTCTTGCAGGGCCTGTGCCACTTTGTCCAAACCGGCGCGAGCTGCGTCGCTCAGGCTTGCGCTACCGGGCGCAAACGCCACGCTGCTGAGCTCGGCACCCCCGCCGCCACCGCCGAAGGCATTGGCCAGCAGGCTGAAGGGCGCGGTGATCGCCTTGGTCACCAGGTTGGTGATCACCTTCCAGATCACCGGGCCGATGCGGAACTGCGGGTCGTTGAGCGAGCCACTGATGGGCAAGTCCAAATCAATCACACCATTGCGGTCAGCCAACAAGGCTACCGCCAACTTCACCGGCAGGCTGGCGGGCGCCCCCTCCACCTTGTCGCCAAAGGTCAGTTGGTTGAGCACCAGCTTGTTGGTGGCGGTGAGCTGGCCATCGGGCTGCACGGTGTAGTGCACATCCACACTCAGCTTGCCGCGCTCAATACCGTAGCCGGCGTACTTGATCGCGTAGGGAGACAAAGGCGAGAGCTCCAGATCGCGCACCAGCCCCTTCACATCCAGGGCCAGCGGCTGCGCCAACGGGTTGAGCTTGCCCAGAATCTCCAGCGACGCGGTGCCCTCAGCACGGCCCCGCAGCTCCAGGTCGGCCAGCTGCACTGCACCGTTGGTGCGCTGGTTGGAAAAGCGGCTGAGCTTGCCGGTCAGGTCGGTCAGATTGGCGGTGTAGTTGGGCTGGATAAAGCGGTCTGAAAACAACACCCGACCATTGACCATGCTGATAGGCCCCATCTGGATGATGGCGGCCGGGCC
>RFQA01000339.1 GCA_009925925.1 Betaproteobacteria bacterium | reverse complement strand
TAGCCATGGCAGCGACTTCGTGGATGCGGCCATCGACATGTTCATCGAGCGCGACCGCGTGAACAATGAGTACTACACCTGCCCCACCTATAACTACGCTATCGGTGCAGGCAAGAAGATCGGCATCTACAACATTGCCGTCGAGGCGATGCACGGCATTGGAACGCCAGAAGACCTTAACGCCTATCTGAGTTCGGGGCGCATTCCCCACCCCTGACCGAATCTTTTTGAACTCTCAGCTACATTGATGCTTGCCAATAAACGGATCGCCATCGTCATTCAGGGGCCGATGGTCTCTGCGGGGAACAGCGGAGCTGGCACATTCACCGAGAGCTTCGATTGCACTAGCAATATTCGGCGTTTGCTCAATGAGTCGAAGTCTATCGTTGACGGATTCGTTCTATCTACATGGCAAGGCTCGACTATCAATCTTGCAGACCCGAAACTCAAGACTGTTCAGCTCCAGGATCCAGGCCCGCAGAAGACGTTTTTCTCCGATACTCTGAACAATGAGCTTCGACAAGCATATGGGTGCCATGAGGGGATCAAGGCCGCAATCGACCATTTTTCTCCATCGGCGAGTATCCCAAGAGGGCTTCCTATACTTTCCAAATATGCTCAGTTGGTCGCCCTATAGCGTGGGGGATTTCTATGTTGGCGGCCACGCCGAGGATGTTCGGAATTTCTTTGCAGCGCAAGTACAGTATTCAAAGCATTCCTTTGTCAATGTACGGCCCTGGGTTCATTCCGACCTCATCTTCAGGCATGCCTACCGCAATCTAAGGGGCAAGCTGAACTTGCCTGATGACAGGTTCTTCCCCAATATCACGCCGACTCTCCGCCTGGACATGCACCCCGCACCCAGGCGCTTCAAGTACCACCCTGAAGTATTGCGGCTCTGGGCAGAGATCCTGGACAAATCGATTTGTCTCTACCCGAGGGACATCGCCGCCAGAATGGAGTGGCGTGGCAGCTTATTCGCCCTGTCTTCGCACAGCTCCGGGGAGTTCTACGAGGAATGGCTGGAGGCACGCACAAATCCACAGCAGTGGGTTATGGCGAAATACCCGTCGCTCTACAGCGACGCCTCGTCCCTAAGCAAACTGGAGAGGTTTCTCAATTTCAACGTTGAGAAGGCATACGAGATTGAAAACCAACGACCAGCGCTCCGTCGGCACTTCTACCGTCTAGCCAGATTTCTGTTAACTCTGTTTACAGGGAAATTTCCCCGGGACGAATTCATGATAGAGCTATGGCTCCGATGGAACAGAAGACGCCATCGATAGCCATGAGAATCAGCGCAGAAGGTCTGCATGCCTTCTCAAGAACGATTGCCCGATACGTGAAGCCGATCCGTACATATAGTGCCCCGGCCGGAAGAGCTTCCTGAATCTCATCTGAAGCTCTTCGTCCGACGGATCGTATTTGAAGGAAGGCATGGTCACGCGCCGATACTGCTCTTCCGCCAACTCCCTGATCTCCTCCGGCGTGTTATTGATAAGCTCAATACCTGCCGAATCGAAATCACCTGCGAAACGCCAGTTCGCCATGGGCAGCGCCAGTATCTCGGGAAAAGTCAGCAAGCGCCCTGTCGCACGCTCCCTGTAGAGCTTGGGAATACCGATATCACTTGGACCATTCGGATACACCACGCTAAGCGGCGCCATATTGGCACAGGCCACCGGCACACCGAAGACCGAGGCCATCGCAAACGCGCCTGAACTGTTGCCCAGGAAAAAGCGGCAGGTGGCAGCGAGGTACAGGTCCAGCCAGTCACTGCGCAGAGGGTGCCGCGCATAGTCCACCAGTCCAGGCATCGCCGGCACTGCAGCCGCGGATGCGTCGCCCATACGAATGCAGAAGCCCCCACAGGACACAATGTACTCCACGGCCAACAGGTAGTCGTCAAAACTGCTGTTGCGATAGCTGTGTGCGCCATCGTCACCGGGTGAGTATCCAGGCTCGCGGCTATGGACACAGACGTACCACTGACCGGGCTGGATACCCAATGAACGCAGAGCGGCTTCCCCACGCCGCGCATCTCGTTCATCGATACGCAGCAGCGGTGCGTATCGATGAACGAGATGCGCGGCGTGGGGAAGCCGCTCTGCGTTCATT
>RFQA01000338.1 GCA_009925925.1 Betaproteobacteria bacterium | reverse complement strand
TATGCCGCCTGGCACCGAACCGCGCGCCACGAGGGGCGGCAAGGTGAGCAGTTCCGTCAACAAGGCAAGGCCTAACAAAATCCAAAGATCAGTAGTCATGATTTTTTCTCAAAGTATGAGTGGGGGGAAAAATTTATCGGCCTGTTGCTCGACCACACCGTAAGAGGGCCAGTCCGATAACTTGCGGAATGCAAGTCTAATGCGATAACTTGCATTCCACAAGTAATGCCTTTCATTAGGAACCAGCCTTGAGCCCACCAACCATCTCACCCGCAGAGCGGGGATTCCGGGGCCACGCCGATTTATGCGCGTTTGGCAGCATGAGGCGGGGGCCCGGACTCCCCGCTCTACCGCCCACATTGCCGGCATTCACACCGCTATCAAATCAATAGCTACTCGCGCAATATCCTCGGGGGCCAGAGGCCAATTCTGCTCCAAAAGTGAAGCACCTTAGTGCTCGGGCGCCTCTGCCGCGGCCCGGCTCTCATGCGCCGTGAGCCACGCCCCCGCCGCGCCACACACCGCAATCAGGCCCATGCCGGCGAGCGTCCAATGGTCAGGCACGTGGGAGAACATCAGCCAACCGCCCAGCATGGCGAACGCAATCTGGGCATACATGTAAGGCATGAGGATCGACGCCGGTGCGCGCTTGAAGGCTTGGATGAAGATGAAGTGGCCCAAGCTGCCCATGAAACCCATCAACAGCAGCCCGCCCCCTATCGCTGGCGAGGTGATGGGCGCCCACGCGAAGGGCAAAGCGACAGCGGCTACCAGCGCTCCGGTCCAGCCGGTGTAGAACTGCATGGTCATCGGATCTTCAGTGCGGGTCATGCGGCTGGTGAGCAGCTGAAAGCCCGCATTGGCCAGCACCACGCCCACCGGAAACAGCAACGCCCAGTTGAAGTCCGCCCCCTTGGGCCGCACGATGGCCAAGGTGCCGGCAAAGCCGCCGGCCACGAGCAACAGGCGCAGACGCGAAACTTTTTCGTGCAGCATGCGCGCGGCCATCAGCGTGACGATGAGCGGGGTGAGCAGCACGATGGCGGTGAACTCGCCCACCGGCATGTGCTTGAGGCTCAAGAAAGCAAACACGCTGGTGGCCAGCAACAATCCGCCGCGCGCGATGTGCAGGTCCAGGTGCTCGGTCTGCAACAAGGCGCGCCCCTGCCGGGGTAGTTCAATAGCCGTGGTGGCCACGGCCTGAAACGTATACCGGAAAAACATGGCCACCATGAGCGGGGCACTCAGCGACACCCATTTGGTGGTGGTGTCCAGGGTGGCGAAGCAGGCCATGGCCAAGATGGCCAGGCCTATGCCTTTGAGGATTTGTTGCGGCGTGTGTTCAGACATCAGAAGGGCATCTTGGGCATGCCTTTCATGCCCCCCAGCCGCTTCATCATCTTCATCATGCCGCCGCCCTTCATCTTCTTCATCATCTCTTGCATTTGCTCAAACTCTTTGAGCATGCGGTTGACTTCCTGCACGTGCACACCGGCGCCGGCGGCGATGCGGCGCTTGCGCGTGGCCTTGATGAGCTCGGGCTTGCGGCGCTCCAGCGGCGTCATGCTGTGGATGATGCCTTCCTTGCGACGAATGTCTTTCTCCGCCTTGTCCATGTCCACCTGACCAGCCTTGGCGGCCATGGCAGCAGGCAGCTTGTCCATCAGGCTGGAGAGGCCGCCCATTTGCTTCATTTGCTGGATCTGGGCCAAAAAGTCGTTCAGGTCGAAGCCGGCACCGCTCTTGACCTTGTCGGCCAGCTTCTTGGCGGCCTCAATGTCCACCCCGGCGGTAACTTGCTCCACCAGCGCCACGATATCGCCCATGCCCAAGATGCGGCCGGCGTGGCGCTCGGCATCGAACACTTCCAGACCATCGAGCTTTTCGCTGGTACCGGCAAACTTGATGGGGGCACCGGTGATCTGACGCACCGAGAGCGCGGCACCACCGCGCGAATCGCCATCGGTCTTGGTGAGGATGATGCCGGTGAGTGGCAGGGCTTCTTTGAAGGCCTTGGCGGTGTTGACCGCATCCTGGCCCTGCATGGCGTCCACCACAAACAGGGTTTCGACCGGATTGAGCGCTGCGTGCAGGTTTTTGATTTCCAGCATCAGCGCTTCGTCA
>RFQA01000337.1 GCA_009925925.1 Betaproteobacteria bacterium | reverse complement strand
GATGTTCTTCGCAGGCTTCTTTGGAGCGCTTTTCTACGCCAGAACAATCTCGATGCCGTGGCTGGGCGATCTGGACCACAAGGCCATTCTCTGGCCCGACTTCAGCGCCCACTGGCCAAACAATGGGCCCGCTGGCCTTGTAGAGCCGTTTCAGACCATGGGCCCGTTTTGGATTCCCACCATCAACACGGCCCTGCTTCTCTCCTCTGGCGTCACGCTAACTATCGCCCACCACGCGCTTCGCGAAAATCACCGCGAGAAAGTGCTCCTCTGGCTGGCCATTACCGTGCTGCTGGGCGCAGTCTTTATGGGCTGCCAGGCGTATGAGTACGCCCACGCCTACGCAGACCTCAACCTCAAGCTGAGCTCGGGCATTTTTGGATCGACCTTCTACATGCTGACGGGCTTTCACGGTTTTCACGTCACCATCGGCGCGATCATGCTGCTGGCTGTTTGGTTCCGAGTTCGCAATGGTCACTTCAAGCCTGATCAGCACTTTGCCTTTGAGGCGGCCGCCTGGTACTGGCACTTCGTGGATGTGGTGTGGCTTGGCCTTTACGTCGTGGTGTACTGGCTGTAGGTCCCGCCTCGGGCGGGCGCTTCGAGGTCTAGTAGCGCACGCCCGTTGTCTCAATCAGGCCAAAGCGATTGGCCAGTAAGAGGCTGACAAAGAGAAGAATGGAGAGGCCCACTCGAAGCGCCAGGGCCTTGACGGTCTTGTTGCTCGTTCCTCGGTCTCTCATCAGATAAAAGAGAGCCGATCCTAGGCTCAAAACAATCGCCGAGAAGGCAATGCCAATCAGCAGTTTCGCCACACCCTCTCCCCAATACTCAATCCACCCATGCTGACATGGTAAGTGGGAATGCGCCTCAGCGCGGAAGGGCTCCTCTGCAATGGACCGCGGCCAGCGCGGTGATGGTGGCCCTCGCGCTGCTCACTGCCTCGCTGGGCGTCTGGCAGTGGAGTCGCTCGCTCGAGAAGCAGACGCTGCTCAATCACGTACGAGCGCAGCAGGAGTCATTCAAAGCCACTCAGCCCCTACTCGGTGTTCGCCCCCGCCTGGCTGAGGTCAGCCAGCCCGCCACCCTCGATCGACTGCCCGTCACGATCCGGGGACGGTGGATCCCAAACACCACCCTCTACCTCGACAACCGAACCGTGGATGCCCGCACGGGCGTTCAGGTGCTCACCGCCCTGGCGTTGCCAGATGGCAGCGTGGCCTGGGTTAACCGTGGCTTTGCCCCCAAGCAGCCAGGTCTCTCCGATCCCCAGCGCGAGGGGCTTTTATCTGGGGAAGTCTTCCTGCCCACATCCAAGGGTGAGGTGGATCTCACGGTGGTTGGTCTGACCGATCTCTTTCAGCGCCTCGAGTTGAGTCGAGATGAGGCGGCGCTGATGCAGGGCGCACTCTGGCAAAACCTTCATTGGGATCTCTTAAAGGCAAGGCTGAGGGAAAAGACCATGCGGGAGCAGCCTGTCTGGCCCCTCATCTTCTGGCAGACTCAAGACCTCGATGAACCGCTGATTCAGCGCATTCCCGAGCCCAAGACAGAGGACGTCTCTAAACACCGGGGTTACGCTGTCCAGTGGTGGCTCATGGCGCTCGTGGCGCTCTGGTTTGCCCGTCGACTCGCACAATCTCACGCTCGCCCCTATGAATCCGAATAGTTCGCAACCGTCTAAGAGCAGCCAGTCCCGCTCGACACGAAGTCGGCTCGCGCTCTGGCTGGTTATCGCCGTTTGTGTTGCCCCCGTCATCGCCTCCTACGTGGTCTATTACGGTGTGCGGCCAGAGGCCCGCTCAAACCACGGAGTCTTGCTCGAGCCTCAGGTCGACGTGGCTGCCCTGCCGATCACCGTGATCGAAAAGCCGAGCAAGGAATCGGGCTTCCTGGACGTGCTCGAAAGACTACCCAAGGACGATCCCCGCGGGGCACTTCAGGTTACCTCCGACTTTCGAGGACGCTGGCTTCTCGTGAGAGTCGGACCGAGCGCCTGCGACGAGGCCTGTCTCCTTCAACTTCGGGACATGCGCCAGATTCGGCTCGCCACGGGTCGAGATCGCGATCGGATCGAGCGGCTGTGGCTGGTCACAGACGCAAGCCCCGTTTCGCTTCCCGAGGAATTTGA
>RFQA01000336.1 GCA_009925925.1 Betaproteobacteria bacterium | reverse complement strand
CACATCGAGCTTGCCACCGGCCAGCGCCAGCTTGGCGTTGATTTGCGCCAGCTTGAGCTTGGCCACCTGCAGGTTGCCGATGCGGATGTTGCCCTGCACCGTGGGCCCTTTGAGAGCGGCCAGGTTGATGGGTGCCTCTTTGCCCGCAGCCTCTTTGGCCGGTGCCTCGCCAGCGAGTTTGGGCGGCAGGTATTTGTCCACGTTCAGCTGGTCAATGTCCAGGTCAAAGCCCAGCGACAGGGGTGCGAACTTGGCCACGTTGAGTTTGGTCGCGATGTTCGATTCATCAAACTTGGTAGTCAGAGCCAAGGCTGCGCTTTGCTGCGCCAGGTTCACCTGCAAGCTGCCGTTGAGTGGCAGGCTGAGCTGCTTCATGGGCATGTCGGGGTGGGCCAGGTCCAAGCTGCCGGTGAGCTTGCTGATGCGGATGGCGTCGGCATTGCCCTCCACGCCACTCAGCACCAGCTTCAGCAGTGCGCTGCGGCCACTGCCCTGCACACCCGCACTAAGCGTGACGGCCTCGCCGCTGGAGCGGGCGGGCGACAAGGCCAGTTTGGGCGCGTCCAGCGCGAGGCTAAAGCCATCGGCCCCGACTTGACCTTTGATGGCGAGGCTCAGTTTTTCGATGTTGGCCGTTTTGGCGCCCGTGTCCGCCTGCACATGGCCGGTGGAGAGGCTCAGGTTGTTGATGCTGGTGGTGCTGCCGGCCTGCTCGTCGCGCCAGGTGAGCTGGGCGTCGGCAATGCGAATGGCGGCCACGTTGATATTGAGGGGCTCAGCCGGCTGCGCAGGGGCATTGGATGTTGCGGGCTGGGGGCCTGGGTCGCCCAGCAGGTCGGCAATGTTCAGGGTGCCGTCTTTACGCTTGATGAGGGTGGCCTTGAGGCCGGTTACATCGAGGGCACGCACCTGCACTTGTTTGCTCAGCAGCGGCATCACCGCCACCGACACGCGGGCCGACTTCAGGGCCGCAAACTCGGTGCTGCTGCCCCGCTCCGAGAGGGTGACGCCCTCCAACTGAATGCCCACATCCGGCCACACCGAGAGCTGGGGCTTGCCCGCAATCACCAGCGTGCGCTGCTTTTGCTCCAGCACGGTGCGGCTGATTTCGGCCTTGATTTTGTCGCCGTCAAACAGCGCAAACAAGGCGCCCACCGCCACGGCCAACAGGCCCACTACTGCCAGAACCACCCACCCGACTATGCGAAGCGCTTTCATGCCTACCCCTTTATGCCAACCACCACCATGGTGCGCGGCCATTCTAGGGGGGCGGGTGGGCCGCGTCGGTGCGGCAGGGCTTCAAGCCAGCATAGGGTCTTTGGCGATGAAGTACTTGCGGGCGTAGGCCACCAGCTGGGCGTCGGTGGGGTGGTCAATGCTTTCCACACCCACCACCTTGTTGCCCACCTGCGGGTCGTGGCTGTGCAAGTGCTTGATGAGCTGCAGCTTGGCCTGCGCGGGGCCCACCACCAAGATTTCTTCAGCGCCCTTGAGCGCCCCGGCAATGGCGTGGAAGTACTGCTTGTCTTCAGCCGCCTTGCCCGAGCCCACCACGCCGCTCTTGGCGTGCACATGCGAATGCGGGTGCTTGGGCCGCACGATGGAGGCCTCCACATCGTCCGGCGCAATGTGCATGACGTGCGCCTCCGAATGATCCAACCAGACAACTGCGTGGTAATGCGACATGGTGTTTCTTTCTGTGAGTTAAACAACACCTCCAGCGTAGGCCGCTGGCGGCCGCAGGTGTTGCGCTGGGTCAAGCTGCGCGCAGACGGTGGAACCATGCTTTACATACAGTACATTTTGAGGATTGCGCCGGCACGCCCCGTGCATGCGGTGCAGCAGTCACCCCATGACCCCGTTTTAACGAGAAAGCAGCAGCCCTATGTCTTCTGTGCCCCATCTGCCCATGGCCTCTCACCCCCTGCGCACCGGCCGCACCCTGTGGGACCGTCCGTTCGGCACGGCGCGCAAGAACGGGCCGTGGGGCATCCCCTCGCACCTGCCGCTGGAGATTGGCACGCCGAACAACGGCGGTTCGGTGGTGACGGCCGGCGGCCTGATCTTCATCGCCGCGGCGACCGACGACCTGATCCGCGCCATCGACATCGAAACCGGCGAGACCGTCTGGTCCGACGTCCTGCCGGCCGGCGGCCAGGC
>RFQA01000335.1 GCA_009925925.1 Betaproteobacteria bacterium | reverse complement strand
CGTCATAGCCTTGTACGGCGTACACATCGGGCTGCAGGCGGTAAGTCTTGGCGTAAGTCAAACGGAAGGCTTTGTCACGCTTGGTGTTCAGGCTGTCGGCGTAATGCAGGGCGGTAAAGATACCATCCGCGGAAGCGCCCTGTGCATCCAAGATGCCTTCGGTCAAAAAGCCCGATGCGTACAAGGGAATGGAACCTTTGAGGCCCGCTGCCGCATAGTCCTTGACGAATTTGACCGCGCCGCCACCGGCGAAAAAGGTAAATACCGCATCAGGCTTAGTAGCCGCAATTTCAGTGAGCAAACCTTGGAACTCCACATTCGGGAACGGAAGGCTCAGCTCTTTGACCACCGTGCCGCCGCCTTTTTCAAAGCTCTCTTTGAAGGCCTTGACCGACTCGTCGCCGGCTGCGTATTTCCAGGTGATCGTGACTACTTTTTTGATGCCCTTTTTCGCCATCACTTCACCCATCGCATAGCCCGGCTGCCAGTTGGAGAAAGAGCTGCGAAAGATGTTGGGGGCACACATAGCGCCTGTGACTGCATCGGCGCCGGCGTTAGGAACGATCAGTAGCGTGCCACTTTCTTTGGCTGCCTTGGCCATCGCCATGGCCACGCCCGAGTGCACGGTGCCAATAATTACATCGACCTGGTCGCGCTTGATCAGCTTGTTGACGTTGTCGGTGGCTTTGGAGGGCTCGGACTCATCGTCCACCTTGAAGTACTCCACTTCGCGGCCACCGACCTTACCTCCGAGTTCAGTGACATGCTGGCGAAATCCGTTTTCAATCGCGACGCCCAAGGCAGCAAATGTTCCGGTATAGGGCAGCATAAAGCCGACCTTGAGCTTGCCTGTGTTCTGGGCCAAGGCCGCAGTGGTGGTGATCGCGGTCACTGCAACTGCGCTGCCGACCCAACGGATGAGTGGCTTCAGTGGTGGATGCATGTCTAATCTCCTTGTAAAAATGTCAAAAAATCACAAACACCGGTAGTCAAGGCATCGGGCTGATCGCGATGGGGCGAATGCCCGCAAGCGGTCAATTCCAGCAACTGCGTCGGCCCAGCCAAATCGCGCAACGCATAAATTTGCTGCATTGTCCCGTATTCATCGTCCAAGCCCTGCACTCCCAGCACCGGGCAGCACAACGTCGCGATTGTGTCAGTAATCGACCATGCGGCAAATTCTGGTGCTAGCCAGGCTTGGCTCCAGGCCGTAAAAACTGCATCAGGGTGCCGGTGGTAGCGCGCCAGTCGCGCTAACAAAGGCCGCGCAAGCAACGGATCCTGCAAGCCCGCAATCGCGCTAAGGGTTTTGTCCTGCACAAACAAGTGCGGTGCTACTGCCACCACGGCAACGGGCCATCTCGGGTAGCGGGCGGCGAACAAAAGCGCAATCGATGCGCCGTCGCTGTGGCCAAAAAGTACCAGCGGCGGCGCGGGCCTTGCGTCCGTATGCCCATGGGGCATAGGCGCAGCCTGCCCCAGAGGCTGCAAGCCCAACGCCGCCAGCAAGGCGGGCAGGACGTGGTAGGCCTCGATGTGCATGAAATCTGTGCCCCAGCGCTGGCGCGCACGCTGCGGCTGCGACTGCCCGTAGCCGGGGCGCGAATAGACCAAGCCTCGGCAGCGCGCGGCGGCACACAGGCGGGCCGGGTAATCCTTCCACATGGCTAGTGACCCCAGGCCCTCGTGCAAGAACACCATCACCGGCGCGTGAGCAGGAGCAGCATCCAGCCATTCGTACTCGATGTGCACAGGCCCTGCGACTAGGTCTAGGTCAATCCACTGCGGCAAGGCGCTTAGTCCTTCGTGACCGATTGCGCCCGCAGACGGAAACGCTGGATTTTGCCGGTCGCGGTTTTAGGCAACTCGGCGCAAAACTCGATCCAGCGCGGGCATTTGATATGCGCCAGGCGTTCGCGCAAAAAGTGACGGATCCCCTCTTGCAAGTGGGCATCACCGCTAAAGCCCTGGCGCAGCACCACATAGGCCTTGGGTTTGATCATCTCGTGTTCATCGGGCGCGCCTATCACGGCGCATTCCAGCACGCCGGGGTGCTCGGCCAACACCGACTCGATCTCAGTGGGAGAGACCCAGACACCGCCCACGCGCAACATATCGTCCATGCGACCCACATAAAAGAAATTTCCCCGCGCGTCTTGGTAGCACTTGTCGCCGGTGAGAACGCCGCCG
>RFQA01000334.1 GCA_009925925.1 Betaproteobacteria bacterium | reverse complement strand
GGCTGCCGGACTCGGTGCGCTTGCCGGAAATGACCCAGGCATTGCTGCCCTCCAGCAAGGGAATGCCGCCCAGTTCGGTGGCTTGCAGGCTCACCGCGGCGATGCGGTTCAGGCTGTTCCAGTCGCTGTCGTTCAGGCGTGCACTACCGGCAGTGAGTGGGGTGATCACCCCCTCGGGGTGCCAGTCAATATCAAAGGCACGCAGGTAGTCGGGGCCCAACTTATCGCGGATGAAGGTCATCACCGGTTCATTGCGGAAGGCGGCCGCAAAGCTGTAGGCCAGGTAGCCTCCCACGGCATAGGTGTCTTCCGGGGTGAAGGGGTGTGGGGTGATACCCAGAAGGTCAAATTCCAGGGGAACGCGGTGCTTGTCCTGGTACTGATTGATGCCGTCCAGGTAGTTCAACAAAGCCTGATTGGCCGGCGTGCTGCGGTCCATGGCCGCCACCACTTTTTTCGCGTGCTCGCGCAGGCCCAGCGTGCGGAACAGCTTGTCAACCTCCAGCAACTTGGGGCCCAGCACCTCGGCCAATTCGCCGTTGGCCAGGCGGCGCACCATCTCGAGCTGGAACAGGCGGTCCTGGGCGTGTACATAGCCCAGCGCGCGGTAGAGGTCGGCCTCGTTCTGGGCGCTGATGTGGGGAACGCCGCGCTCGTCATAACGCACCGTGACCTTGTTGCCCAGGTCAGTCAGCTCGATGACGCCGCTGCGTACCGGTTGCTTTTGGTACAGATACCACCCGCCCAAGCCGCCTGCGGCCAGCAGCAACAGGGCCAGCAGCAGGCCTACCAGTTTCAATGCCAGTTTCACAATCAGTCTCCAGATGCTGTGGCTGTCAGTCTAGCGCGCGAAGCTTTGTGCAAAGAAGAGGGTTGTCGCCCAAGTGGCGGCACCCTTGCGTTGGGTCAAGCAGTGCCCACGGAGTCTGCCGCCGCGATGCCACTGCGGATGGCGCCTTCCAGCGTGGCGGGGTAGGGGCCGGCAACGTAATCACCACAGGCCCACAAGCCTGCGGCCATAGCCTGTGCCGGACGCTGCAACGCGGGTGTGCAGGCAAAGGTGGCACGTTTCTCAATCACGGTTTGTACCGATGTGAGTTCCAGCCCGAGCTGCGTCCGGGCCTGTGCCAACACCTGACGCTCCAGCGTCTCTTTGTCACCGTCGCTGGCACTGACCACAAAAGCGAGCAGGCCACGGGTGCCATCGAGCTGGCCGCGGTCAAACACAAACTGGGCCGGGTGGCGCGCGTCATCGCGCAGCGCCACCATGGGGCGGCTCAGGGCGGCGTTGGGAGCGTAGGCATAGACGGTGGTAATCGCTTCAAACTGCAAGGCCGCAGCCGTGTCGGCCCACTGCCGCAAGCTGACTGCTATGGTTTCAGGAGCTGCTTGTGCAGATTCCATGAGGGCGGAGGTCGCATTGGACGATGAAGTGGCCCAAATGACGGCGTCAAACGCTTCGCCATTCAATTCCCAGGTGTTGTCGTATTGAAGGCTTGTCACCCGCACACCGATGCGCAGCTCTCCGCCCCGAGCGAGCAGCCACTGCGCGGCGGCGGTGGGAAACAGGCTGGAGAGATCGCGTGTGGGTAGCAGCAGGTTGGAGCTACCGCGCCCGCCGAACAGCGAGTCGCGCAGCACGGTCAGAAAGACCTGGCCACAAGCCCGCTCGGCGGGGGTATTGAGGGCCGAGACGCACAACGGGTCGATCAACGTGGCCCGGATGGTGGGGCTGAGGGGGCGGCACAGGTCCGCCACGCTGGTGCCCAGTGCGCATTGGAAGCCCGCGAGTTGCCAGCCCACCGAAGCACGCAGCAGGCTCCATCGGTCGGCCCAGGTCCAGCCACTGGCGGTCGCGATGCCCGCCAGCGCGTCCAAGGGGCTGGGCCACATCGGCAAGGCCAGGCCCTCACCGTCGGCAAAGCGCAAGTCCAAGGGCAGGCGCTTCAGGTCGGTGGCGGGCTCTACGCCCACGGTGCGCATCAGCTCCAGGGTGCGGGTGTAGGCACCAATCAGGATGTGCTGGCCGTTGTCCAGCACCACAGGGCTACCGTCCGGCAATGTGCCATTCAGGGCCCTGGCCCGCCCCCCGACTGCGCGGGCTGCTTCAAAAACGATAGCGGTATGGCCGGCTTGGGTAGCCGTCACTGCTGCCGCCATCCCGGCCCAGCCGGCGCCAACGATGGCTATT
>RFQA01000333.1 GCA_009925925.1 Betaproteobacteria bacterium | reverse complement strand
TCATCTGTAAATTACTTCCATACGTGGTCACGAAAGAAAAACACGACGAACACGAAGGCGAATTGGTCATCAAGATAGTGGACGAAAGTACAAGTCCATACGACGTCGATAAGTATTAACAATTTTCATGTTTGCCTTGTGCATAAGTAACAAATAGCAAATTCAAATGTGAACACAACGTATTGAAGACGTGGTTACTTTTATGACGTGCAACACAAACCACATCATTCACATGAAAAACATAAGCCTAATTGGTCACTGGTCGTCTGAAACGACCAGACCGAAAGTATTCACGAACTCAAATACAAACGTCGAACTTATCGTCGGTCAACGAAATGAAACCGACGTTAAACCACGTTATTACATCTTCTTTTACGAAGGCAAAACGAAGGTTTATATCAGTTCGCTATTCACTGACTATTGGCGAAAAACAAAAGCATACAATTTCACGCATGAAGGTCAAAAATATCTTTGGCATAAGGTCGATAAAGGTCAGGTGAAAATAACGCTCTTATGAAGGCGTTTTTTGTCTTTCTTACGTCATATTATCAAGGTAAGAAAGCGTGTAAAGTTGACACGCATACGAACACATCAAATTCATATAAGAAAAACAAACACACATACGTAAAACACGAAGTGTTTTATGAACGCAAAAATTAAACGAAAGCCACACTATGCCGACATTTGACACTATCAAGATACTGACCAACATCGACACTTTGACTTCATTCGACGATGTCAAATTCATCGACAAAGGCGACCACAACTTCGGTACAAAAAACGGTCACAGAATTGACCAGTTTAAGGTGCAAAATATCGGGTATGGGATAAACGAACTGAAGGTTGACATGGTGAAGTCTGAAGTCACTATGCGACTTTCGGGCAAAGTGCTTAAGTCTGACTATGCGAAGGGCATAAGTACCAGTACATTTGAACGTGTCATTGACGAAGTCAATAAGACTGGTTTCATTCAGCTTAACACATCGAAAGTATATGACGAAGGTCAGGTCTTATCCGTTGACGTGGTCGACCACATCGACATCACAGACCAGTACTATTCGCGACTTGCAAAAGTGCCTTTCGGTAAAATGTACGACACGACCAGTTATTCGACATCACGAAATGAAGGCATAGTCATTTCGGGCAAACATAAGACGTTCAAGTGCCGACAAATTCACTACGACAAACTCAAAGACTTGACGAAGGACACCACGAACAGAAAGTTTATGACCGACTACGGCGTGAAGTTCGTGAAGTCATTCACTGGTAAGGTCAGAATTGAAACGAACATGACGTCATTCAAAACAATACGTGACTACTTGACGAATGACAAAAGCACTGGTGCGCCTTCCATAAAGCAAGTATTTGAAAGCACGACAAAACCAAACTTCAGAATGTTCGACAAAATGACTTCCAGTGTTCAACTGAATATGTTATCACTATTCGACCAGTACGAAAGCATGACACTATGGCACGAACTGAAATTGCGTGGGATAAGGGGCATAATTGACGATTTGGGGCGTGACTGGTCAACTATTGAACGTTACATCAAACATCGGTCAAAACACAATTACAGACGTTACAGAAAAGAATTTAAGCAAGTGTACATGGATATGACCGAAAGAAAGACCGACTATTCACAAAATATTGTCGAATACATCACTGGCGAACTTTCAAAATGTGCTTAATATTACATCGGTTAGTGAATGATAAATATGTTTTGTGTTGCACATTCAGAGCATACGAACAATAACTAACTGAAGGCATAAACGAAGTGACCAAAGACTATGAACCTGAAGTCAAACGTTTGCAAAATGAAGGACACGAACAAAACGTGTCCTTTTTTTATTTGTACTTGTTTTCAAACAACACCACATCGTTTGTCCTTCCTATTGTATTAAAAAAATGTGCACGCCCTGAAGGGGCGTAATTTGTCAACGTAAAAAACAATAAAATACGTGTTCAAGCAAGGCAACAACGGACGTCCGAAGGGCGCAATAAATAAGAATAACCGAAAGGCAAAAGAATTAATATCCGAAGTGCTATTGGACGAACTGGCGAACATCAAACACCTATTAAACGAACTTTCACCAGTGGAGCGTGCATACGTCATCTGTAAATTACTTCCATACGTGGTCACGAAAGAAAAACACGACGAACACGAAGGCGAATTGGTCATCAAGATAGTGGACGAAAGTACAAGTCCAT
>RFQA01000332.1 GCA_009925925.1 Betaproteobacteria bacterium | reverse complement strand
ACACGCCCTGCGCGGCGATCAGGCCCAGGTACAGGGGCAGCTGCAACCAGCGGCTGGCAAAAATGAAGTTGGGAATAGGGCGCAATTTGGGGCTCTTGGGAGTGGATTCAGGGGATGTCATGGAGTTTTCCGTTGGATGGTGCCGGGCACCGTGTGCGCCGGCATTGTAAAAAAGCGGGGCTTACCCCTACGCGGCGGTGACCAGGCACTGGCTACCTTGCCAATGTGCGCCCGGCGCCAACTGCACCGGCACGCCCACGGAGGCAGCCTCCACACACAGGAAACGGGCATAGCCCCCGGCAGGCAGGTCAGCAATCACGGCCTGCGGCCCGGGGTTCCAGACCACCGCGTCGGTAAAGCCTTCGTGGACCAGGTCCAGCGCACTGGCAGGGCTGCGCAGGGCAAAGGGGCCGGGCACGGATTCAAACAAGTGGTCAATCGGCTCGGCCAGCGTCAAGACCTCGCCCTGCGGCAAGACACCGGTCAGCGTGCTCCGGGCAACGTCGCCCACCTCCAGGTAGGTGTGCAGTGCGGCATGAAAGCTCAAGGGGCTGTTGCCGGTGTTGTGCACGGCCAGCGTCATGCGCAGACCGGCCGGGACCAAGGCCACGGTCAAGGTACATGCACAGTCATGCGGCCACAGCGGCGTCTCGTGCGCGGTATGTTGCATGCGGAAGACCAGCTGAGGCTCGGCCCCAGCCGCATCCGCCGGCAGCCACTCCCACAGGCTGGTGCGTGCAAACCCGTGGCGCACCATGGGGCCACGTCCGGAGAACTGCGGAAAAATCACCGGCACGCCGCCCCGCACAGGCTGCGGCCCGTCCAGCGGCGAGAGCGGGCTGCGGTACAAGCGCTCCACACCCGTAGCATCCACCCACGAAATCACCTGCGCACCACGCAAGAGCACGGTGACCGTATCGCCTGCAGGGCCCTGCAGCTGAACTGCGGGTGCCCCTTCCATCATCAAAGTTTGAACATGCATGCACCCAGTTTATCGGGTGCTTGTGACTTTCGAGAGATGGGGTGGCTGGTCCGGGTCCAGCCCGCGCGCACGGGCAACCGCCTCCACCAGCAGATAGAAACTCTGGATGGCCGTAATCGGGTCCAGATCCTCCTGCGGAGCGGTGCTCAGTGTGAGGTCCCGCTCAGGTACATCGGCGGGTGCGGCCAAGAGCACCCGTGCGCCACGGTCGCGCATCTCGGCAGCCAAAACAATCAGGCTTTGCTGGGCAGGGCCACGCAAGGCAAAGATCAGCATGGGGTAGTTGTGGTTCACCAGCGCCATGGGGCCATGTTTGACCTCGGCCCCGCTGAAGGCCTCGGCCTGTATGCCACAGGTTTCCTTGAACTTGAGAGCTGCCTCCTGCGCAATCGCCAAGCCCGGCCCACGGCCTATCACCATGAGCTGGCTGGCAGTGCGCAAAGGCTCCACCGCAGCGCTCCAGTTCTGCTGACAAGCCTCTTCCAGCGCTGCAGGCAGCGTCTTCAGGGCTTCCAGCAAGTCTGCATGGGCACCCCAGTGCGCGGCCAGCCGTGCACCCGCTACCAGACCGCAGATAAAACTCTTGGTGGCCGCCACACTCTTCTCGGGGCCGGCGTGCAAGGGCATGGCCCAGTCCACCGCTTGCGCCAGGGGCGAGCTGATGTCATTCACCAGCGCCACCGTGGTCGCCCCGGCTTTCTCAAACACCTGCATGGGTTCAAACAAGTCCGGGCTGCGGCCCGACTGCGAGATGGACACCGCCAGCACCCGCTGCCGCGCCATCGGCGCTTTGTAGAGGGTCAGTAGCGACATGGGCAGCGAGGTCACCAGCTGCCCGGTGCGCGACATCACCAGATACGCAAAGTAAGCAGCAGCATGGTCCGAGCTGCCACGGGCAATGGTGACGGCACCCTGGGGTGGCAAAGCCCGCAACGCCAGGCCAAGGGCGGCGTAGCGACCTTCATCGCCCGCCAGTTGTTGCGCCACCTGGCGCGCCGAGGACAGCGCCTCTTGCAACATCAATGTTGTCATTACGGAATCTCTTTTCATGTCATTGCATACACAGGGTCAGGGCACCGTCCATGGCGTCACCCTGGGGTGGCACCACACACGCGCCCACCAAAGCACAGAGCCGGGGCGCTAGCCGTTGGCCTACGCTGCCAGCTACCACCAAGGGCAGCGTGTGGGTAGGGTCTACGGCACGGGCCAGCGCTTCGAGCTGGTGCAGGGCCCGCTC
>RFQA01000331.1 GCA_009925925.1 Betaproteobacteria bacterium | reverse complement strand
ATGGAGCTTGATCACGTAGCGGTCGTAGGGGTCGTGCTCAGGCGAGTCAAAACGCTTGATGTCGGTGTGCGCGATTTGCACAACAGTCATGCCACGGTCGTCACGCAGGGCGTTCAGGCCGTCGATGTACTGACGCCACAGGCTCAAAGCGGCCACGTAGCCTTTGCCGTACCCGGCGTCTTCAATCGATCCCCAGCCGTTGTCGCGGCAGGCCTTGCCCCAAACCAAGGGTTCAAGCCAGTCCACGCTGTCGATCACCACGGTTTTGAAGTCATGGTCTTCGGTGTACAGCGAGGCCAGTGACTCAAGGACTTCCTCAAACGTGCGTGCAAGCGGAAAGCTAGCTGCCGGAATTGTTCCCAGACCGTCTTCCGTTTGCACGAACACAGGTTTGCTGGCTTCTGCGGCGAAGGTGGTTTTACCAACGCCTGCAACACCGTGAATCAGAATGCGGGGTGGCTTGGGCGTATTGGCGCGTGTAAGTTGTGCAAGTGAAATGGCCATCACACACCCCCACCAAAGTGACTGTCGTTGGCAGCGTCGGGGATTTCTCCGGCCTTGATCTGCTCGAGCTTGTAGCTTGGCTTGCCCGTTTTGAGCGTGCGTGCAGGTTCCGCTTCCACGGCTTCTTTGAGCTTGACCTGGTTGTATTCAGGTCGCTTGGGCAAATCGGCGACGACCATGTAGCCATCGACCTCAAAGCGCACAGTGCCGGTGGACTTGCCAGCCTCTTGGCGAAGCTGCTGGGCATGACCGCCCAAGCGACTGTGCAAGGTGGACTGCAATGCGTTGAGGTACAAAGCGGCAGTGTCTTTGGCAGCAGTGACCTGCTTGATCATCCGGTCAAGGTCTGGTAGCGGGAGCTTTTCAAGCTCGTTCATGTAAAGCTGGCCTATTTCATCCAGCACTTCTGGTTCGGGCGTCATGGGTCCTCTTTCTTTCAGTGGGGCTTTGGGTTGCTTGGAGCCATCTGCGCGATACGCAGCTGGGTACGGATTTCGGGGGGCTTCAGGGGGGAGCTGGAGCGCATGGCCATGTATCGGTAGTGGTCGTCGCCCACCTTTTGGCTAAACAGGTGCACCAGCCCAAGTTCACAGGCGATCCAGGCGCGCCGTGCGACGGAGTGAATTCGTGCGCGATCTTTGGTGGTCAGGTCGCTGCTGGTCTCAGAGCGATCGCGCAGCAACAGGCCTTCGTGGTACTGAATGCAATGGCCAACGAGCGCACTAGCTACCCAGTCACACAGATTGGCCTCTGACAGTTTTTCAATAGGTACGTAAACCGGCTGCAGCGCTGCGCGGCCAATATCAACACCCAGACCCAAGTGGCTGCGTGAGGTTTCAATCAGGTCGTTTTTGTAATTCATCAAATCTCCGGGCGTGAGTTGGCCTACCACCGCTGCCCAAGGGGGCGCGGAGTTTGCAGGTGTTAAAGGTTTTTACTGAGCGAGGGGGCTGTTTTTCTCAGCCACCCCGCGATCGGTCAGGCAGCAGTCCTGATGCCGAACATGCGCAGGTGCATTTGCAGGTCGGCGACGCGGCGGTAAAACGTGGCGGTGGACATACCGCAGGCTTTGGATGCCGTCGGAAGGTCCTGGTGCGAAGCAAGCAAGTCCAAGAGTTCGACTTGTTCTTCGCTCATGTGCGCCAGCGCTGTCTCCAGGTCGTGAAGAGTGTTGGAGTTTGAAAAGAGATCGTCGTCCCCATCAAACCATTGCGTTCTGTGATTTGATTCGCTTGAACCGATGGGCGCAGCATCGTCGTCATTGGCCGCGTCCTGTGTCTGGTCCATACCTTGTCGTACTTGGCTGATGTTGACGATCTCCAGCGTGTCAACGTCCGCACCCGATGCAAAGGTCAAGCGCTCTCTGTCTGTTTTGCGGGCCTTGAGAAATTCAGCAGTGCGGTGCTCGGACACCAAACCGGTAAATGTGCCGGGGCTGCCCTTCTCGGGGTTAAATTGAGCTTCACGTTCAAGAAGGTCAAGCAAGATTTCTTGATACAGATCTTCCCGCTCGGAGGTGCTCAGCCAGGCTGAAACAGCTGCTCTGTATGTGCGGGTCTTGGCTGCATTGACTGCAGCGCGGAAGTACGGGTCGTTGGCTGCATCACGGATGATGCGGGGACTGCGCATGACAGTCGTGTATGAAGTATTTTCCTGGCCGTCTTCGAATTGCAACATGTCATTACCTTTTCGTTTTCGTGTACATGAAGCAATTGGACCGGGGTTACTTCATGAAATCACCGCAAT
>RFQA01000034.1 GCA_009925925.1 Betaproteobacteria bacterium | reverse complement strand
AGCTGAGCCTGGGCACTCAGCCCCTGCTGCCGCATGACGACGACATCAACCACGTGCTGGACTACCGCAAGGTGCGCCAGATCATCATCAGCGAATGCACGGCCGAACATGTGAACCTGCTGGAGACACTGATCGGCAAGTTGGCCCACCGGCTGATGCAGTTGCCCGGCGTGCTGGGCGTGCGCGTCAAGATCGCGAAACTGGAAATTTTTGAAGACTGTGAAGTTGCCATCCGCATGGAAACCGGAGAGTGGTGATCCACCCCGCCATCGCACCAACGCAACAAGGAGAAGAGCATGAGCGCTACATGGGTTGAAGAAGACACTACTACCGAAGCGGCGGAAGCTGCTGCCAATCGCAACAAAGAACTCAAGATCGAGCGCGAAACCCACAAGCTCGAGAAACGCCTGTGCCGCCAGGTGGGCCAGGCCATCATCGACTTCAACATGATCGAAGAAGGCGACCGTGTCATGGTGTGCATGTCCGGCGGCAAGGACAGCTACGGCATGCTCGACATCCTGCTCAAGATGCAGCAGCGCGCGCCCATCAACTTCGAGATCGTGGCGGTCAACCTCGACCAGAAGCAACCGGGCTTCCCCGACCACATCCTGCCCGAGTACCTGGCCAAGCTGGGTGTGGAATTCCACATCGAGACGCAGGACACCTACTCCATCGTCAAGCGCAACATCCCCGAAGGCAAGACCATGTGCAGCCTGTGCAGCCGCCTGCGCCGCGGTATTTTGTACAGCGTTGCCCGCAAGCTCAAGTGCAACAAGCTCGCGCTGGGCCACCACCGTGACGACATGCTGCAAACCTTTTTCCTGAACATGTTCTTCGGTGGCAAGCTCAAGGGCATGCCGCCCAAACTCACCAGCGACAACGGCGAATTCGTCGTGATCCGCCCGCTGGCCTATGTGGCCGAGAAAGACCTGATCCGATGGGCTGCGCACCGGGAATTTCCCATCATCCCTTGTTCGTTGTGCGGCAGCCAGACCAACCTGCAGCGCGTACAGGTCGGCAACATGCTGCGCGACTGGGAAAAGCAATACCCCGGCCGTGCGGAAACCATGTTCACTGCGCTGCAAAACGTGGTGCCCTCGCACCTGATGGACCACACCAAGCACGACTTCAAGAACATCCGCCCCACCGGCATCGCTGACGAGAATGGCGACAAAGCCTTCGACGCAGAAGACCTGCCCGCCCCCGACCTACCCAGCCTCTCCGGGCTGCCGGGTGTGCAAGTCGTAAACCTGTAAAACACCGCCCTACATTGACACCCGAGGAGCGCGCCATGCCCCCCGTCTTTCACACGCTAGCCCGCTGGGCGGCTCTGGCAGCCTTGGTTGGCCTGACCGGCTGCTCCCTGCCGCGCATGATCGACAGCGATGTGCAAAGTTTTGCCGGTGCCGCACTGCCGGCCAGCAATGCGGATTTCCGCTTTGAGCGCCTGCCCTCGCAGCAACAAAACCTAGGCTTGCAAGACACGCTGGAGAGCATGGCGCAGGAAGCCCTGGAGCGCGTGGGCTTGAGCCGCAATGACACCTCCGGGCGCTATCTGGCGCAAGTGGGCTTGGGCGTGGACAACATCCGCAACCCATACTACCGCCCGTCCCGCCCTCGCTTGGTACGGGGCCCCGACGGCAAGGTCTATGAAGAAAGGCCCTTTATCCCCGACATCGAGCTCCCCTGGTACCGGCACCGCGTGCACCTGACCCTGCGCGACAGCGGCACCAGCCAAGTCGTCTTTGAGACCACCGCCGTGTTTGACGGCCCGTGGCGCGACACCCTGAACCTCGTGCCCCCCATGTTGGAAGCTGCGCTCAAGGACTACCCCACCCCCGGCACCCGGCGCGTGATGGTGGAGCTGCCCGCCCCTGGGAAAGAGAACCCCTGAATGCCCGTGACCCGCATCATTGCCGTGCGACACGGCGAAACTGCCTGGAATGTGGCTACCCGCATCCAGGGCCATCTCGACATCGGCCTGAACGACCGTGGTCTCTGGCAAGCCGAGCGCGTGGGCAGGGCGTTGGCGGAAGAAGCGATAGACTGGATTTACAGCAGCGACCTGCAACGCGCCCATTCCACTGCGCAGGCCATTGCGCGCCACACTGCCAACCCGGCAGCACGCGAGGTGCAACTGCACACCGGCCTGCGCGAGCGCGGCTTCGGTACCTTTGAGGGCGAGACCTGGGCCGACATTGCCGAAAAGTGGCCCGACGAGTCACGCCGCTGGAAGCAGCGCGACCCCCACTTTGCCCCGCCCGGCGGTGAAACCCCGACCCAGCTGCTGGACCGCGTTCAGACCACGGTGAACGACATCGCTTCCCGCCACCCGGGCGAGCACATCGTACTGGTGGCCCATGGCGGCGTGATGGACATGCTCTACCGTCTTGCGACCCGGCAGGAACTGCATGCTCCGCGCACCTGGCACCTGGGCAACGCAGCCATCAACCGGTTGCTGTGGACACCGGACGGCCTGAGCCTGGTCGGCTGGGGCGATGCGCGCCACTTGGAAGACGACGCGTTGGACGAAACCGCCGCCTGAGGTCCCACCGGAACCTGCCATGCTTCATTACGTGCTGCACGCCGGCTCAGTGCCTTGGCAAGACCAACTGATGTATGCCGGCCTCATCCTCGCGGTCATCGCCGCAGTGTTCTTGGGGCTGTGGTGGCGCAAGCGGGCAAGCCGCCCGCAACAAGGTGATTTTGCAGCACTGGTTCAACAAGGCAATGTGGCCGAAGCGCTGGAAGCTCAAGCACAAAGCCCACTGGCCGATGCGGCTGATGCCTGGCAGGAAACCCGGCACACTATGGAGAAAGTCAAGGCGGGTGTAGAGCGCGTCCTCGCGCTGATCTGGTCGATGCTTTCCGGGCTGCTCTTTGTGATCAGCGTGTCGGCCGTCGTCAGTGATATCAGGCACTTCCCGGCACTGGATTGGGGCCTGTTCGCGTTTTACCTTGCTCTCGCCGGCGTCACCGGCTGGTTCACCCGGGTGCAATGGCGCGATTTCCGCGGACGGAAATAGACGCCCCCCTCCAGCGCGGCCTAGGGTTCCCCCGATCCGCACCAAGCGCTTGCTCGGCAAAAATGCTACATGAGCAAAATCATCGTTTTCGCCACCCCGATTTTCTTTCTTCTCATCGCCCTGGAGTTCGCCTGGAGCCGACGTGCCAATGCGCGCGTCGCCGGTAGCCGGGCCTACCGGCTCAATGACGCCATCAACAGCATCAGTCTCGGCATCCTGAGCCAGGTCGCGGGTGTGCTGACCAAAGTGCTGACCGTGGGCATCTATACCGCGGTGTTCAAAGCCGTGGCCTTGTACCCCGACCTTGCTCTCTGGAGCACCTGGTACGGCGTGGTGCTGGCCCTGGTGTTTTACGATTTCTGCTACTACTGGCTGCACCGTGCAGGCCACGTGGTAGCGCTGTTCTGGGCGGCCCATGTGGTGCACCACCAGAGCCAGCACTACAACCTCTCGACCGCCCTGCGCCAGACCAGCAGCGGGGCATTTTTCGGCTGGGTGTTTTACCTGCCTATGGCCATCGCCGGTGTGCCACCACTGCTCTTCGGCATCGTGGCACTGATCGACCTGCTCTACCAGTTCTGGGTGCACACCGAACAGGTAGGCAAGCTGGGCTGGTTTGACCGCGTGTTTTGCTCACCCAGCAACCACCGGGTGCACCATGCGGTGAACGACCCTTACATCGATAAAAACTACGGCGGCATCTTGATGGTGTGGGACCGCATGTTCGGCACCTTCCGCGAAGAGGATGAGCCTTGCGTTTACGGTACCCGCGGCGCGCTCAACAGCTGGGACCCGGTCTGGGCCAATGCCGAGGTGTACTGGGGCCTGGCCAAAGACAGCTGGGCCACCCGCCGCTGGATGGACAAGCTGCGCGTCTGGTTCATGCCGCCGGGCTGGCAACCGGCAGACTTGGCCGCCGCCCACCCCAAGCCCCCATTCCGTCTGGAGCAGGTGCAGACCTTCAACCCGCCCTTGACCACCCCCCAACAGTGGTTCGCAGGCCTCCAGTTTTTGGGGCTGCTGGGTGCGGTGGCGGCATTTTTGTGGGTTGCGGACAGCTTGAGCTTTACCAATGCGGCACTGTATGCGGCAGGGCTGTTTGCTTCGGTATGGGCAGTGGGCCGCTTCATGCAACATGGCCTGGGCATGCTGGAGGTATTGGCGGTAGAGGCTGCTGCATGGGCCAGCCTGAGTGCGGTAGACCTGCTGCCCGGCCACCTGCTAGCCAAGCCGCTAGTCATGACGATTGCTATTATTTTCGTAGCTGCTCGCGCATATTCCATGAGCGCCAACGGCCAAAAACAATCAAAATCTACCGCACTGCTACTGGCTTCATTGGTGTTTTCGTTGGCGGGTGACGTGTTCCTGATGCTGCCGGGCGACTTCTTCATCCCCGGGCTGGCGGCGTTCCTGGTGGCGCACGCGTTCTACATCGCCCTGTTCCGGCAGGATGCCCCTTGGTTTGCCAACCGCCGCGCTTTGCAAGTAGTGCTGGTCTTCGGTGCTGCGGTTTATGCCTTGCTTTGGAGCCATTTGCCCGATGCGGGCCTGCAAATAGCTGTGGCGGCCTACATCATGGTGATTTGTCTGATGACGTCCCAAGCCTTGGGCCGGGCCAGCACATTGGGCGATGGGGCTGCGAGGCGCGTGGCTTTGGGCGCATGCATCTTTATGGCGAGCGACGCGCTGATTGCAGTCAACAAGTTCCTCGCGCCGGTACCTCTGGCTTCTTTCTGGATTTTGCTGACCTACTTTGCGGCGCAGTTGCTGATCGTGCACTTCGCACGACCTGCCGGCACGGAAGCCGCAGACTCGCCCGCTTAGTCGCCCAGCAAATCCACCGCCGGGCCCGCTGGTGCGGTCACCCCCAGGTGGCGGTAAGCGGCCAGCGTCGCAATGCGGCCACGCGGAGTACGCTGCAAGTACCCCTGCTGGATCAGGTAGGGCTCGATCACGTCTTCAATGGTTTCGCGCTCTTCGCCGATGCTAGCGGCAATGTTGTCGAGACCCACGGGGCCACCGTCAAAGCGGTGAATCACGGCCTCCAACAACTTGCGGTCCATCAGGTCAAAGCCTTGCGGGTCCACATCCAGCATGGCCAGCGCGCGGTTGGCAATGTCCAGAGTGATCTTGCCGTCGCCTTTGACCTCGGCAAAGTCGCGCACGCGGCGCAGCAGGCGGTTGGCAATCCGCGGTGTGCCGCGCGAACGACGGGCGATCTCGAAACCGCCATCCTCGTCCATAGGCACACCCAAGAGGCCCGCACTGCGCTTGACGATGCGGGCCAGCTCTTCATTCGTATAAAACTCCAGCCGTGCCACGATGCCGAAGCGGTCGCGCAGCGGGTTGGTCAGCATGCCGGCACGGGTGGTAGCGCCCACCAGCGTGAAGGGCTGCAAATCGAGCTTGATGGAGCGGGCCGCCGGGCCCTCGCCGATCATGATGTCGATCTTGTAGTCCTCCAGGGCGGGGTACAAGATTTCTTCCACCACGGCCGAGAGGCGGTGGATTTCGTCGATGAAAAGAACGTCGTTCTTCTCGAGGTTGGTCAACAGCGCGGCCAGGTCCTTGGGCTTTTCCAGCACCGGGCCAGAGGTCTGGCGCAGGTTCACGCCCAGCTCGTGGGCAATGATGTGGGAGAGCGTCGTCTTGCCCAATCCAGGGGGACCGAACAGCAGCACATGGTCCAGCGCCTCGTCACGCTTTTTGGCGGCACCGATAAAGATCTCCAGCTGCTCGCGCACCTTGGCCTGGCCCACATACTCGTCGAGCAGCTTGGGGCGCAGGGCGCGTTCGATGGCCTCTTCGCTGTTGGACACGGGCGCGGCCGACACCACGCGGGGTGCGGGCGGCGGGGGAACAGCAAAATCGTCGGTCTGAATGCTCACAGCAGCGGCCTATCCAAGCAGAAAAAACAAGAAACTCCAGCGGGGTGCCCACTATAGCGCGCAGCTTGCCGCGCTCAAGAGAAGGCGGCAGACTGCCGATAAGCACCTTATCCCCTTCTGGCGCACCCCGTGGCCCGCCGGAGATTTGCATTTGTGTTTGCTTGAAAGGCAGCGCCCGCCATGCCCATCCGTCCCACCACTGCCGCGCAGCGCCTGCGCCCTATAGCCCTGAGCAGCTTGCTTGTGGTCGCGCTGTGCTGCGCACCCGCATGGGCCAATGACACAGAGCCAGCGCCCAGGCCCGCTGCCAAAACGGCCAAGAAAGAGGTTCTCGGCGAGATTTCTGCCACAAGTGCGTCCAATCCGAAAGAGGTGGGCGACCAGCTGCGCGAAGCATTGGGCACTGAAGTAGCCGGCAAAAAGAAGCTGCTGATCAATGTATCCAAAGTACCCGGTGGCTCATCTGCTTCCGCGGCTGGCGGAGGCAGCTCAGGCTCCAGCATGAGCAGCCGGCAATACATCCAGGCGCGTGCCGCGGCATTGGCAGGTCACGGCGGTACGGCACAAATTGCAGCAGCTGGTGCGCCCGCTGCAGATGCGCATGGTTCCGATGTCCACTGGGCCTATGAAGGAGAGAACGGCCCCCAGGCCTGGGGAAAGCTCAAACCCGACTTCAACCTCTGCGCCATCGGCAAACGCCAGTCGCCCATCAACATCGAAGACGGCAGCACCCTGCAGGGCCCCGCGGAACCGGTGCAATTCAACTACACACCCAGCAATGGCACCGTGGTGAACAACGGCCACACCATCCAGGTGGATGTGCAGGGCGACAACAGCATCACCGTGCGAGGCTCGCGCTACCGGCTGCTGCAGTTCCACTTCCACACACCGTCGGAAGAGTCGGTGAATTACAAGCGCTTCGCCATGGTGGCGCACCTGGTGCACAAAAATGATGAAGGTCAACTGGCCGTGGTAGCCGTACTGCTGGATCCGGGCGCCGCACCCAACCCCCTGATCGACAAGGTGTGGACCTATATGCCTTTGGACTCGGGCGACCGCGTGCGCATGCCGCGCGAGCTGCTGAACATGAACGAACTGCTGCCCTCCGACCAGCGCTATTACCAGTTCATGGGGTCCTTGACCACGCCCCCCTGCTCGGAAGGCGTGCTTTGGATGGTGCTCAAGCAGCCTATGACTATCAGCCGCAACCAGTTGCGCTTGTTCACCCAGCTCTACCCGCTCAATGCGCGCCCGGTGCAGCCACTGAACGGTCGCCCGGTGCGTGACGCGCAGTAAGCAAGCACTGGCGTCAGGCCGCTAGACACCCGCCCTAGGGCGGGGTCAGTTGCGGGTGTAGACGATTTTCTTTTTGCCAGCCTCACAGGTGCCGACCACGCGCTTTTTGCCACTGTCGGCACCGCGGTCCACCACGTCCAAGGTGAAGTTTTTGGCACCGTGGGACTCGATCTTGGCGCCAAGTTCAGTCTTCAACACTTCGCAGTCTTTGGCCGCCCATGCGTTGGCGGACAACAGGCCCAAGGCCAACACGCTAAAGCACACGGATTTCTTCATGGGGCGATTCCTCTCTGGTGGGGTACGTCAACAGACACGGCCTCTACGGGCCTGACTGCATGGTAGCCAGACCGCAAGGCACCCCCACCTATCGCTAACCCGCAGACTAGCGCCTCAAGGCGCTACCAAAAGAGGAGCTACCCACGCAGACACAGCGGGCGCCAGAGGCCTATTTGGCCAAAGACTTCAGCGCCAGCTTGATACCGTCGCTGACCCCCACATCCTTGGGCAAGGCTTTGAGCGCAGCCGCAGCCTCCTTGTCGCTGTAGCCCAGGGCCAGCAGAGCCTGCAGGATGTCGGACTGCGCATCGCCCACGGCGCCCAGCGGTGCCCCGAGGTCTGCACCCAACTTGCCCTTGAGTTCCAGCAACAAGCGCTCAGCCGTTTTCTTGCCGATGCCGGGCACCTTGACGAGACGCCCTGCTTCCTGGGTCGTGATGGCCTGGGCCAAGTCGCCCACACTCAAGCCTGACAGAATGGACAAGGCCGTACGCGGCCCCACACCGGAGATCTTGATCAACTCACGGAAGGCCTCGCGCTCGGTGCTGGTGGCAAAACCGTAGAGGATTTGCGCGTCTTCGCGCACCACAAAGTGGGTGAGCAGCGTGACCTTGTTGCCGTCGGCGGGCAGGTTGTAGAAGGTGCTCATGGGCACCTGCACCTCGTAGCCCACGCCGCCGCAGTCGATGATGACTTGCGGTGGATTTTTGTCGCTGACGATGCCTGTGAGTTTGCCGATCATGGTGCGGAGTCCGGGGTTCTGGAGTGGTGGATGGCCAGCGCGGCCACGGTTCGGATCAAATTGGGGACAATGCAGGGGTAGCGCCTCAGTGGCGCCCCCTCGCAGTCCCCTGCTTTGCCGGATTATCAGCTTGATTCTCAAACACATCTTCACCCCGCTGAACAACACGCGTCTCTCGCACCTGTGCGGTCCGACCGACGAACACCTGCGCACCATCGAGCGTGAGCTGGAGGTCAAAATTGCCCACCGGCATGAGCAGTTCAAGGTAGAGGGCGCCAAGGCCAAAGCCCAGCGCGCCATGGAGATGCTGCAAGCCTTGTACGAGATTGCCGGCCGCCCGATTGCCGCGTCCACCGTGCAGCTCATGCTCAGTGGCGATGGTGAGTTGGGCGCCGAAGGGCCCAGCCTCTCCACCCGCCGTGCCGACCTCAAACCCCGCAGCCAGAACCAGGCGCTGTACCTGGACAATATTGCCGAGTTCGACATTACCTTCGGCATCGGTCCCGCAGGTACCGGAAAGACCTATCTGGCCGTAGCTGCCGCGGTGGACGCGCTGCAACGTAGCTCGGTGCAGCGCATAGTGCTGACGCGCCCCGCGGTGGAAGCCGGAGAGCGACTGGGCTTTCTGCCCGGCGACCTGAACCAGAAGGTAGACCCGTATCTGCGCCCCCTGTACGACGCGCTCTACGACCTGATGGGCTACGACCAGGTGCACAAAGCGTTTGAACGCCAGCAGCTGGAAATTGCGCCTCTGGCCTTCATGCGCGGGCGCACGTTGAACAACGCCTTTGTAATTCTGGACGAGGCACAAAACACCACGCCAGAACAGATGAAGATGTTTTTGACACGTGTAGGCTTTGGCACCAAGACAGTGATCACCGGCGATCTGACCCAGATCGATTTGCCCAAAGCGCAGATGAGCGGCCTGGTGGAAGCCGAGCGCGTGTTGCGCCGCACACCGGGCATTGCCATCACACGCCTGACCAGCTCCGACATCGTGCGCCACCCCTTGGTCGCCCGCATCGTGGATGCCTACGAGGCCGCGCGGCTGGAAGACCTGCCACAGATCGCTATTCCCGAGCCTGAGCCGGAACTCCCCCGCGTGGGCTTGCCCAAGACCCGCAGTGCATCACGAACCGTGCGCAGCAGCTAAACCTTTTTTGATTCACTGAACCACATGCTTCCAGAACTCAGCCTCTCCCTGCAATTCGGCAAGATCACTGATGCCGACAAACACCGCGAAGCGCTCAAGCGCCACAAGGTCATCCGCTGGATCCGCAACACCTTGGAAGTGGACGGCGAAATCACCGTGCGTATCGTGGACGCTGAGGAAGGCCAAACGCTGAACCGCGAATACCGCCAGAAGGACTACGCCACCAATGTGCTGACCTTCGACTACACCCAGGAGCCCGTCACCGCCGACTTGGTGCTGTGCGCGCCGGTGATTGCCAAAGAAGCCAAAGAGCAAAAGAAAACGCTGGAAGCCCACTACGCCCACATGATCGTCCACGGCACCCTGCACGCGCAGGGCTGGGACCACGAGCTGGACGAAGACGCGGAAGTGATGGAGCTGCGTGAGAGCGAGATCATGGCGCGCTTGGGGTTTAAGAACCCCTATTGAGCGGGCTGTTTCGCGTTCTGGGTGTTCCTCACTTCAACGCTTTTGCTCTCGCTCCGGAGCAGCTGCCTAGGGCGCTTTGCTCCGTGTCCCCCGCGCTGCGCGCTCCTCCTTGACCTACGCAAAGCACCCTAGGCAGCTATTCCTACGGGTTGTTGACGGGAAAGAAGGACATGGCGCTACAGGGCTCTAGCTGCCTGCAAGGTTGCGCGTTCAAAGCGATGCGTCAGCGAGGGGATGGGGTCTGCGTTTTGCGTAGGTCAAGGAGGAGCCCGCGCAGCGGGCGGGGGACACGGAGCAAAACGGCTATCCCATCCCCTCGCGTGCGAACACCAACCAAACCACAAGCCTTTTCAGCCCCTAGCCCTAACGGAATGAGCGCTAGCAGCTATCAATTCAATAGCATCTAGACAGCAGGCGCCACTCGCATGGGAATCGTCACCGGCCCGTCATTGACCAGCTCCACCTGCATGTCTGCCGCAAAAATTCCGGTCTGCACGATGGGGTGCACTGTGCGGGCCTGCGCCACGAAGTAGTCGTACAAACGCCGCCCCTCCTCGGGCGCAGCAGCCGCCTTGAAGCTGGGCCGTTTACCGCCCGAGGTGTCTGCGGCCAGGGTGAACTGGCTCACGATGAGCAGGCCGCCGTGCTGGCCTGCGCCATCCACATCTTGCACGCTGCGGTTCATCTTGCCGTCACCGTCGCTGAAGATGCGCAGCTTCAGCAACTTGGCGAGCAGCTTGTCGGCCTGCGCCTCGCTGTCGCCCTGCTCTGCGCAGACCAGCACCAGCAGACCTTGATCGATCTTGCCTACCGTAGCGCCATCCACCACCACCTGCGCGCGGCGCACACGTTGCACAACAGAAATCATGGTGTTTTTAGCCCTCAGCCCACGTAGAAAAAGCGCCAGCAGCTATAAAAAAAGGAGCATTCAGGCCAGCGTCACGCGGGCAAACTTGCGCTTGCCCACTTGCAGCACGTAGGTGCCCGCGCCCAGCTTCAAGCCCTTGTCGCTCACTACATTGCTGTCCACCCGCACACCGCCACCATCAATCAGGCGATTGCCTTCACCGCTGGAGGCGGCCAGGTTCGCAGACTTCAGCAGCGCGGCAATGCCCACCGCGGCGCCACCCTCACCTAGTGGCAAGGAGATTTCGTCGATCTGGTCCGGGATGCCGCCCTTGCTGCGGTTGATGAAGTCTTGCTCAGCCGCATCGGCCGCAGAGGCGCTGTGGAAGCGCGCAGTGATTTCCTTGGCCAGTGCCACCTTGGCGTCTTTCGGGTTGCGACCGCCTTCGACTTCGGCCTTGAGCGCAGCAATCTCCGCCTCGCTCTTGAAGCTGAGCAGCGTGTACCACTTCCACATCAGCACGTCGGAGATGGACAACACCTTGGCGAACATGGTGTTGGGTTCTTCAGAGATGCCGATGTAGTTGTTCTTGCTCTTGGACATTTTCTCCACGCCGTCCAGCCCTTCAAGCAGCGGCATGGTCAAGATGCACTGGGGCTCCTGGCCGTATTCGGCCTGCAGGGTACGGCCCATGAGCAGATTGAACTTCTGGTCAGTGCCGCCCAGCTCCAGGTCGCTCTCCAGCGCCACAGAGTCGTAGCCTTGCATGAGCGGGTAGAGGAATTCGTGCACCGCAATGGGGGTGCCGGCCTTGAAGCGGTCGTGGAAGTCATTACGCTCCATCATGCGAGCCACGGTGTAGCGGCTGGCCAGCTGGATCATGCCGCGCGCGCCCAGCGGGTCGCTCCACTCACTGTTGTAGCGGATTTCGGTTTTGGCCGGGTCCAGCACCAGGCTAGCCTGGCGGTAGTAGGTCTCGGCGTTCACCTTGATCTGCTCGGCCGTCAGCGGCGGGCGCGTGCTGTTGCGGCCGGACGGGTCGCCGATCATGCTGGTGAAGTCACCGATCAAAAAGATCACCGTGTGGCCCAGATCTTGCAGCTGGCGCATCTTGTTCAGCACCACGGTGTGGCCGATGTGAATATCAGGCGCAGTCGGATCCAGCCCCAGCTTGATGCGAAGCGGTTTGCCGGTGACCTCGGACTTGGCGAGCTTTTTCACCCATTCGTCTTGCGGGAGCAGTTCTTCCACGCCGCGCAGGGTGACCGCAAGGGCCTCGCGCACACGATCGCTTACAACTAACTGAGGGCTTAAGGCTTGATTCATAAGGGTTTTTCTTGTGGCCGAGATCGAAGCGACGGCTATACTGCCCGCTCCCTTCAGCAACGCAAGCGTTGCCAGCGGCTGGATTTTAGTCGGGCCGCATCCCCCATACCGGAGTCTTTGATTTGAAGCATGGACTGAACCAGGCTGTAGAACAGTGCGTGGCGCGTGCCGCGGCTCTCGTGCAGCAGTATCCCAAGCGGATAACCGCCATCATTGCAGCCCTGCTGGTGGGCGGCACAGGCGCCACCTTTGCCGTGGCCAATTTCGCACCAGACGCATCGGACTTGCCGGTGCGCACCGTGGTCGAGACCGTACAAAGCGACCTGCTCGCCGCTCGCAATGAGGACATTAGCGAGCTGGCGATGCGCCTCTACCGCTCGGAAACCACGCGCTCCAGCGACACCGCAGACACCTTGCTCAAGCGCCTCGGGGTGATGGACCCGCAGGCTGCCGCTTATTTACGGGCTGATGCTCAGGCCCAGTCTGCGTTGCTGGGCCGCGCTGGCCGAAACGTCACTGCGGAAGTCAATGAACGTCAAGGATTGCTCAAGCTCAGCGCCCGATGGAGCCCAGTTGATGACGGTACCTTCAAACGCCTGACCATCGAAAAGACGGTGAGTGGCTTCCGCTCTCAAGTGGAAACGCTGCCTTTGGTGGCCAACACGCGCTTGGCCAGTGGTGTGATCAACAGCTCGCTGTTTGCTGCTACCGATGATGCGCGCCTGCCGGATTCGATTGCGAACCAAGTTGCAGAAATTTTTTCGGGTGACATCGATTTCCACCGCGCACTGCGCAAAGGCGACCGCTTCTCGGTGGTGTACGAAACCCTGGAAGGTGATGGCGAACCGATGCGCGCGGGGCGGGTACTCAGCGCCGAGTTCGTGAATGCCGGCAAGCCTTTCCAAGCCATGTGGTTCAAGGACCCGGTGGCTCCCGGCAAAGGCGGTTACTACACCCTGGCCGGCGAAAGCCTGCGCCGTGCGTTTCTGGCCTCTCCGCTGGAGTTCTCCCGCGTAACCAGCGGCTTCAAAATGCGCTTCCACCCCATTTTGCAAACGTGGAGAGCCCATCTGGGCGTGGACTACGCAGCCGCTACCGGCACACCCGTGCGAAGCGTCGGTGAAGGCACCGTGGACTTTGCAGGTGTGCAGGGTGGTTTTGGCAATGTGGTGATGGTCAAGCACCGGAATAACCAAACTACCGTGTATGCCCACTTGAGCCGCATCCATGTCAAAAAGGGCCAAAGCGTTTCGCAAGGCCAGAACATCGGTGCAGTGGGCGCCACGGGCTGGGCCACAGGACCCCATTTGCACTTTGAGTTCCGCGTCAACGGCGTGCACCACGATCCCTTGACCATCGCGCGCCAGAGCGAAGCGGTGCCGGTGTCCACAGCGGCCAAGCCCTTGTTTGACAAGGCTGCACAAAGCGTTCGCGCGCAGCTGGCCACTGCTGCCCAGTTGACTCCAGGCTCGGCTGAGTAAGCCACGGCCAGTCTGTGTCAGAGCTTTACATCGGGCTGATGTCCGGCACGTCGCTCGATGGCGTGGATGGTGTGCTGGCCGACTTTTCCGGCCAGAGAATGCGTGTCCTGGCGCATCAGGCGGCCCCATTTCCCGATGCTTTACGCGCTGAATTTCTGGCACTTAATGCCTCCGGCAGCGACGAAATTCATCGTGGCGCTTTGGCAGCCAATGGGCTGGCCCGCTTGTATGCCTCGGTGGTTGGCAAGCTGCTGCAAGAGACCGGGCTGCCCCCGTCCGCTGTTCGTGCCATCGGAGCCCACGGCCAGACGGTTCGGCACCGGCCTGGCGAATTCGATGGTACCGGTTACACCACCCAGCTGAATCAACCGGCACTTTTGGCAGAGCTGTGCGGCGTGGACGTAGTGGCGGACTTTCGCAGTCGGGACGTCGCAGCAGGCGGACAAGGCGCTCCACTGGTGCCACCTTTTCACCAGGCGTTCTTCAGCCCCCATGGCGAACGATTGGCGGTATTGAACATAGGCGGCATCTCTAACCTCACACTGCTGCACGCGAGCGCGGACAACCCCGTGCTGGGATTCGACTGCGGCCCCGGCAACGCCTTGATGGATGGCTGGTGCTACCAGCACACCGACCGGCATTACGACGATAGCGGAGCGTGGGCAGCCTCAGGCACTGTGCTTTCAAACTTGCTTGACCACTTGCTGGCCGAGCCCTTTCTGGACCGCCAGCCTCCCAAAAGCACCGGACGTGACCTGTTCAACGCTGCGTGGCTTGAGAACATTCTCAACAGGCATGAGGACCAACGTGGCCCTGTATCTGCGGTAGATGTGCAAACCACGCTCACAGAGTTCACCGCGCGCGCTTGTGCGGATGCCTTGCGCCGGAATATGCCGGGGTGCGAGTCTTTGGCAGTATGTGGTGGAGGCGCTTACAACCTGCATTTAATGCGGCGTATCCAAATGCTGTTACCCGGCTGTAAAGTTCAAAGCTCTGATGAACTTGGTCTGCCTCCCTTGCAAGTAGAGGCTACGGCCTTCGCGTGGCTGGCCCGCCAAGCCATCCTGCGGCAGACTGCCAACCTTCCAAAAGTTACGGGCGCCCGAGGCGCCCGAATACTGGGAGCAGTCTACCCCGCCTGACCCATCGGGCGCGGCGGGATGGTGCTTCAGGTCGAGAAAGAAGAGCCGCAACCACAGGTGGTTGTGGCGTTCGGGTTCTTGATCACAAACTGGGCGCCTTGCAAGTCTTCTTTGTAGTCAATCTCAGCACCTACCAAGTACTGGTAGCTCATGGCGTCGATCAACAAGGACACACCGTTTTTGGTCATGGTGGTGTCGTCTTCATTGGTGATTTCATCGAAGGTAAAGCCGTATTGGAAGCCAGAGCAACCACCGCCCTGCACAAAGACACGCAGTTTCAAATCAGGGTTGCCTTCCTCGGCAATCAAGTCAGCCACTTTAGCCGCGGCACTGTCGGTAAACAGGATCGGGGCAGGCATTTCAGTTTGGATGTTTTCGGCAACAGCGCTCATGGCGACTCCATTCAGATTCAGGGATTGACAAATAGTACAGGAATTCGCTCGGGAATTCCCTTACTGATTATTTGCCGCTAACTTCAATGTGGGTTTTTCTTCGCCGGCCAACATGGGGCGCAACTGACCGGCAATGAGGGCGCCTTGGTGCATCTCCAGCGCGGCGTATTCAATGTCACCTTCGATACGGGCCTTGGGCTGGAGTTCCAGCATGCGCCGCGCATGGATAGGGCCCTTGACGGTTCCATTGATGATGATGTGGTCCGCAGTGATTGCACCGGTGATGCTCGCTGAATCCGAGATCACCAGAATGCTTGCAACTGCTTCTGCTGCCAACACATTCCCGACAATGATTCCGTCTACGCGCAAGCCGTCTGAGAAAGACAGGTTGCCCTGGATTTCGGTGCCGTCCGCGATCAGACTTTTGATGGGGGGCTGCTTATTTTTGTTGAACATGGCGTACCTCGTGATGACCTAGAGCTTGAGGGTTTGGGTCGCGCGGACCGTAGTCCCCTCAAGGACACGTGCTGACACACTTTTCACCACGGTTTGAGGGGGGATTTGGAATTCCCCTTCAAGACGCCCGTACTGCTTGAGCTTGACGGGCATGGAGCCGTCAGGCAAGGAAGCAGTCCAGGTTTTTCCGTTGGCCGTACCTACCAGGGTTATTTCCAAACGACCTGCAAACTCTTGGGTGTTACGGCCGGCCTGCATGACCAGCGCCTGCCATTTTAATGTGGTCGGGGATATTGCCGGCCTGGAAAAAGGATCCAAAGGCATCAATTCGTCTTTGGATCCTTTTTCCAGGCCGGCAATATCCTTGCCGAATTCAAAAGCCCACAAGCCGATCGCAGAACAAAAGCCCAGAACAATGGCGAGCAAGGCCCAGCGAAATGGCCACGGCAACGCACTGCGCACAGCCATGCGCGGGGCACTGATGGTGAGGCGGCGGCGTAATAGACGGAATCTCATGGAGGGCGAAGTCTATCAGCCAGAATGAAAAAAGCCGCCTGAGTTTGCACTCTGGCGGCTTCTGGATTGCAACGTAATGTTGCAGCGTGATTAACGCTTGGAGAACTGCTTACGACGACGTGCGCCGTGGAAGCCGACCTTCTTACGTTCCACTTCACGTGCGTCACGCGTTACGAAGCCAGCTTGGCTCAGTGCGGGCTTGAGGCTCGCGTCGTAATCGATCAATGCACGTGTGATGCCGTGACGGGTCGCACCCGCTTGGCCGGATTCACCGCCGCCAGCAACGTTGACCACCATTGTTCCATTCACCAATCATGTGAGCTCCTTACAGTTCCAACACTTTGGGTTGCTGGGCAGTGTGGGGGTGCTCAGCACCACCGTACACCTTGAGCTTCTTGATCATGGCGTAGCCCAGGGGACCCTTGGGCAGCATGCCCTTGACGGCTTTTTCCAAAGCGCGACCGGGATGCTTGGACTGCATGTCACGGAAGTTGGTGGCTGTGATACCGCCGGGGTAACCGGAGTGGCGGTAGTACACCTTGTCCAAGGACTTGGTGCCAGTCACTTTGAGTTGGGCTGCGTTGATAACGACGATGAAGTCACCGGTATCGACGTGAGGCGTGTAAATGGCCTTGTGTTTGCCGCGCAAACGGAGAGCAACTTCGCTGGCTACTCGTCCGAGGACCTTATCGGTCGCGTCAACCACAAACCACTCGTGCACGACCTCAGCGGGTTTTGCGCTGAATGTAGACATGAGTTTTCTCTTTAAAAAGAAGGTTTGGGAGGGCTCTTTTCCACGGTCGGCGTTCCTCTGATGGGAATCTCTTAGGTGGGTTGAATTCTTCGCCGCGGAGCCACAAAAGCGCTGCGAAGCCCTCGATTATACAAAGAGCCGGCGAAATCGCCAAATGCGGCCCGAACTGCTTAGTTTCTGGGCTTGTTCTGCTCTTCCCAGTGTTTGCGGTCTGCCACACAAACCGGCAACTGGTAAAACTCCGGTTTCTGGCACTCCCTGTAGACGCACATGGTCCGCGTCAGGATGCTGGCCTCTGCACAAATCGCAATCGGGTCTTTGGCGGGAGTGGGTTTGTCATCCGAAGGCTTGACGTCCGATCGAGGTTGCGGTTTGGGAGGTGCCACCTTTTCTGTCACCGCTACAGGCGCATGTGCCACAGGCTTTGCAGGCACATCTGTGCGCTGTGAACCACCAACCACCTCCGCGCTGGGTATCTTCCCTGCACTGGCGGCAACCGGCGCCGTCTGTTTGAGTACCGGTGCAGTGTCGGGGGGCATAGACGGCGTCTCTGCCGGCTGAGTGATCAGCGCTATGGGCGCAGAGGCCTGCGCTGGCGGGGCGACGACTGTCGGGGAGGCTGTCGGTCGCACCCACCATGCGATGAGGGAAAGCAGCAACGCAGCCGGCACCAGCCATAACCAAAAAGGCATGCCTTTCTTCACTTTCACAGAGCCTGTAGTGCCGCGCGGCTTGGCCGCAGCATCGGCTCGGGACGGTGTTTTGACGGTCTTGGAATGGTCGTAAGTTGTGGGCTGAAAAACAGTGTCCGGAAAATCCGATGCCGGCTGGGTCGTCAACAACTCCGTCGTAATCGGTGCCAATTCATCGCCAGTCTCGGTCAGAGTCACAGAATCACCCAAGGCTTTGCGCCAATCAAACCGGGCCAGATCAGGAGGCGATTTCATGCCTATTTCGCGGGCAAAAGCCTCAACGCTAGCCGTGCGCTCGGTGGGCTCAATGGCGAGGGCGTGCGAAATGGCCTGCACGAAATGGTCAGAGTACGTCTGGTTGAAATGGGTCTGGGCGGTTTGTGTGACCTGCTCAAAGCTCGGCATGCGGTCCCGCACGGCACGGAAGGTGGCGGGCAAAGGCGGCTCATTGCAAATGCAGCCGTGCATCACGGCAGCCACGGCATACAAGTCTGTCCAAGGGCCTTCGTGCATATCCTTTGCGTCGGCATATTGCTCAATCGGCGCGTAATTCACCTTGAGCACTGCAGTGTGCTTGTGGCTGGTGTCTAGAATCGCGCGGCGGGCGGCGCCCAGATCCAGCAGCACCGGAGGTCCAACGTTTTGCAAAAAAATGTTGTCAGGTGATACGTCCCTGTGCAAGGTGCTGTTGTCATGCAGGACCTTGAGGCCCGCCAACACTGACCACAACACCGACTGCAGCCAAGCCTGCGGAGGGGGGCCACTCATGCGACGGCGCGCTTCTTTGAGCGTGATGCCCTCATAGAGGGGCATTGCCATGTAGGCCGTGTTATTGGCCTCCCAGAAGCGGTACACCTTGACCAAAGACGGGTGGTCAAATCGTGCCAGCAAACGCGCCTCTGCGATAAAGGAACGCAGCCCGGACTCGAATGATCCGGTATCGACCGCCGACTTGACTGTCACAGCGCAATGGTTATCGCGCCCTGCCAGACTGGTGGGCATGTATTCCTTGATGGCTACCGCCCTGTGCAAGGAGTGGTCGTACCCACGATAGACCATGCCGAAACCACCGACACCCAGCAGGCCTTGGACCTCGAACTCAGCCAATCGGGTGCCCGGCGCAAGGGCGTCCAGATGCCCGGACGCCGGAGCTTTGGGTTTACCAGTCGGAGTCGTGATGTCAGCCATGAGATAAGGTGAAATCTGTTTTTTTTATGCCCGCAAGCGCTCGGGTAAAGCGCTGCTCCAATCTGGATGCAACATGGCATCCCGGGTCGCTGGGTATCATAGGGGATGTTTAGCTATCGACACGCCTTCCACGCCGGCAACCATGCCGACGTGCTGAAACACACCACATTGCTGGCTGTGTTGCGTCACATGACGCAAAAAGAAACCGCCCTCAACGTCTTTGACACCCATGCCGGTGCGGGCTTGTACCGACTGGATGGCGACTTTGCCAAGACCAGTGAGGAAGCCGCGGAAGGCTTTCTGAAGCTGGTTGCCACCAAGCCTGAAAAGCCGTTTGCCCCCGCTTTACAGGACTACATCGACATGGTGGCGGGCTTTAACGCCGGCAACCACTGGTCGGTGTACCCCGGCTCGCCTTTCATCATTCAGAGCCTGCTGAGCGGTCGCGACAAGCTCAAGCTCTTCGAGCTGCACCCCACCGACACCAAAACACTGATCGCCAACGTGGCCCAACTGGAAGCCGGTCGACAAGTCACCGTGCTACGGGAAGATGGCTTTGAGGGGCTCAAGAAGTTTTTACCCCCACCGTCACGCCGTGCGCTGGTGCTGTGCGACCCGAGCTACGAAGTCAAAAATGACTACGCGCGCGCAGTCGGCATGGTGGCAGATGCCATGCAACGCTTTGCGACCGGCACGTATGCGGTGTGGTACCCCATCATTCCACGCCCGGAAGCCCACGACGTCCCTAAAAAACTCAAGACCATGGCAAACAAGGCCGGCAAGTCTTGGCTGCACGCCACGCTGACCGTCAAGTCCAGCAAGCTCACGCAAGATGCCGAAGGTGAAGTCATTCGCCCCGGCTTGCCTGCCAGCGGCATGTTTCTGATCAACCCGCCGCACACCCTCAAGGCTGCGCTTAAGGATGCGCTGCCCCAGATGGTGGAACTGCTGGGCCAAGACACCAACGCGACGTCCACCCTGGACGCCGGCGGCTAACTCGGGAGCACGCATGACGTTCCTTCGCGACGCATTGGTCATTTTCCGTCTGGAAGCCACGCTGTTCACACGCTTTCCCAAGCTGAAGGCATCAGCGATTGGCGTCATGCTGATACCTGCACTGTACGCACTGATTTATCTGGCGAGCGTGCAAGATCCTGGTGCGCACACAGGCACCCTGAAGGCGGCCATCGTGAACCTGGATGGGGGTTTGGACTACCGCGGTCAGGCCGTCAACATCGGAGAGAGTGTGGTGGTCTCGCTCAAGGGAAAACAAAGCTTTGGCTTTGTGGACTACCCAAACGAAGAAGATGCGAAGCGGGACGTACGTCAGGGTCAACTGGCATTTGCACTGATCATTCCCAAAGATTTCAGTGCCAACGCTGTTCCTGGCAACACAGTGGCAGGTGGCCGTCTAGTCATGTACATCTCGGAAGGTAACAATTACAACGGGGCCAGCTTGGCCAAGCGGTTTGCCTCAGAGCTTGGGCACCAGGTCAACATCAACCTCAATGAAAAACGCTGGTCACTGGTGCTCACTACCGCTGCAGGCTCGGCCGACAAGCTCGTCCAGCTGCGTCAAGGTGTACAGGCCCTCAAGGAAGGGGCCCACCGCCTCAGCGAAGGCTTAGGAAAAGCCTCTGCTGGCTCCCAAACTGTCACGACGGGTGCCAACAGCTTCAACAGTGCCGTAACCCAGCTGGGCGACGGCATGAAGCAGCTGGGCGCCGGACTCCACACCATGGACCAGCAGCGCCCATCCGCTCAGGATCTTGTCGCGCTGAAAGCCGCGTCTGCGGAACTAGGCAAGGGCCACGCCGCACTGGCCCAAGGCTTGCAGGATCTGCAAACCGGTTCGCAAAAACTGGCTGACGGCAGCAACAGAATGCGCGAGGAGACAAAAAACATCCCTTTGTTCGGAGGTAAAGTTTCCGAAGGCGCCGGCCAACTGTCCGATGGCGCCACCCAGCTGACGGTTGGACTACAAACGGCCCGCAGTGGGCAGGCGCAATTGGCGGAAGGCACTCAAAAATTCGGCGCTGGTGTCACCCGACTAGCCGACGGCATGACAGCAATGAGCAATGGTATTCACTTGGCAGCCACCAAGGTGCCGACAGACGCCAAGTTGGATGAACTAATCCTTGGAGGCAATTCGTTGGTAGGCGGCACCCAAAGCCTTAACGACGGACTCATCAAACTGAAGGCCGGCTCGCAAGAGCTAAGTACCGGCTTGGACCTACTTAACAAATCACTGCCCGCAGATATCCAGACCCTTGAAGGTAGTGCCCGCGGACTGGCCGACTCGGTAGAACCGGCACTGGAGATCGTGGCCCCGGTTTCTAACAACGGTGCAGGGTTTGCGCCCAACTTTATCGCCACATCTTTGTGGATGGGAGCGGTGATGACGGCCTTCCTGTTTCATCTGCGTCGCCTGCCGGAACAGGCAGCCAAGGCTTCACCTGCGGCCCTCATTCTGGGCAAACTCGGTATCCCTTCCTGCATAGTGATAATCCAAGGGCTGGTCATTATGCTGATGACGCTCGTTGTCCTGAAGCTGCACATCTACAACCTGGGCGCCTATCTGTTCACATTGGCGCTCACCTCAATGACCTTCCTCGCGATCATCGTGGCACTGACACGCGCTTTTGGCGATGCCGGCAAAGCGGTTGCTCTGATTTTGCTGATACTGCAATTGTCCTCTGCGGGAGGCGTCATGCCGGTAGAGCTGAGTGGTGGCGTCTACCAGATACTGAGCCCCTGGTTACCCTTTACCTGGGTAGTCAAGGCCCTGCGCGCCTGCATGTTCGGGGCCTTTGATCAAGGCTGGCTAAGCGCTTGGGGACCCATTGCCGTAATCGGCTGCCTTGCATTGTTATCTGCCTGCTTCGTCGGAAAATGGAAGTTTGTTAGCGCTGAGGAGCACCGGCCGGCGATGGACATTTAACCGGCCCTTGGTGAGCCGCAGCAACTACTGCAAAGTGGGTACTAACCCCAAGTTTTCACATAAAGCCCTTGTAGGGGCACTCTGGTTCATGGTGTAAAAATGCAACGCGGGCGCGCCGCCGGCACGCAGCTGTTCGCACAAGTCCGTCACCACCTCCAGCCCGAAGGCCTTGATGGAAACAACGTCATCCCCGTAGCTCTGCAGACGCAGACGGATCCAACGGGGAATTTCCGCACCACATGCGTCCGAGAAGCGCATCAACTGGGTAGAGCTGGTGATGGGCATGATGCCGGGCACCACGGGCACGGTGATGCCCAGTGCATCCACCTCTTCCTGGAAGCGGAAGTAAGCGTCGGAGTTGTAGAAATACTGGGTGATCGCTGAATTGGCGCCCGCTTTCACCTTGGTGGCAAACGCCTGCAAATCGCTCGCCGGCGACTTGGCCTGCGGGTGCACTTCCGGGTACGCCGCCACCTCGATGTGAAAGTCATCGCCCGTCTCGGCACGGATGAATGCCACCAAGTCGCTGGCGTAATGGAATTCGCCGCCAGCACCATAGCCGCTGGGCAAGTCGCCCCGTAAGGCCACCAATCGTTTCACGCCCATGGCCTTCAAGGTAGCCAGCTGCTCGCGCACGGTGGATTTGGTCGCCCCCACACACGAAAAGTGGGACGCCGCACTCACGCCTTCCGACAGGATGTCGCGCACGGTGTTGAACGTACCTTCCTGGGTGGAGCCGCCTGCACCGAAAGTCACCGAGCAAAACTCGGGCTTCAGCCCATAGAGCTGCTGACGCACCGTGCGCAGTTTTTCAGCGCCTTCCGGCGTTTTGGGCGGAAAGAACTCGAGGCTCAGCGGTATCCGTTGATTGGTAGACAAAGTCATCTCCTAGTACTCCCCACTTCCCGCGCCTGCATGGCAGGCACCGGGTTCAGCCCGCTTTGCGGGCACAAATAAAGAATTCGCGGTTTCCGTCTCCGCCCTCAATGGCGGAGTCGAACCAATGCGTCACGGTCAGCCCCAGATCGGCGCAAGTCTCGCGCAGGCGCTGTTCCACGATGGGGTACATGGCCGGATCTTTGACGATGCCGCCCTTGCCCACCTGGCCAGGCTGCAATTCAAACTGCGGCTTCACCAAGGTCAGCATGATGCCGCCCTCTTTCAACAAGGGTACTGCGGCAGGCAACACCAGAGTCTGAGAAATGAAGGACAGGTCCGCAACCAGCAGGTCAAACGGCGGCGCAAACTCAGGCGGCAGCTCCACGGCCTCCTCTTCAGCATCATCCGACGCATCCACGGGCGGGCGGGAGTCATCTTCGTCGTCGAAGTCATCCCCATCATCCCAGCCGTCATCGCTATCGGGTTCAACATCAAATTGGCCACCAGCGCCCGTGCTATCTGCGTAAGCAGCTATCAAATCTGCAGCAGACAAGGTGCGGGCATTGACACTCTCGACACACAGCACGCGGGTATCGTCGCGCAGCGTTGGATGCAGCTGGGCACTGCCCACATCCACACCCACCACCGATTGCGCGCCAGCCTGGAGCAGGCAGTCGGTAAAACCACCGGTGCTCTGCCCCACATCCAGACAACGGAAGCCAGTGACAGACAAGCCGACGTGCTTCAGAGCAGCCTCAAGCTTGAGGCCACCGCGGGACACATAACGCGCTTCGGAATCATCGAGCAAACGGATCTTGGCACCATCGGGCACGTCGTCGCCATTTTTGGCCACACGCTTCCAGACTTCGCCCGAAAGCTCCATCTTCAGCCACTCCACGCCATCCGCAATCAGGCGCTGAGCTTGCGAGCGCGTGCTGGCCAGCCCGCGCTGCACCAAAAGTTGATCAATTCGCATCGTTTTCCAAAGTTGTCCCACACACCCTCTTGATCAGGGGCACCGCCGGGCCGGCTTTGCCGGACGGCTGGTGCCGCCCCCTAGAGGGGGAGGCGCCAAAGGCGCCTCGGGGGTGCTATCAATACCTGTAAGTGTCCGCCTTGTAGGGGCCGGCTTGGCTCACGCCGATGTACGCGGCCTGCTCTGCAGTCAACTCGCTCAGCATTGCGCCAACCTTCTTCAGGTGCAAACGTGCCACTTTTTCGTCCAGGTGCTTGGGCAACACATAAACCTTGCCGGCCTTGTAGTCCTTGGGCTTGGTGAATAGCTCGATCTGGGCGATCGTCTGGTTCGCAAAACTGGAAGACATCACAAAGCTGGGGTGGCCGGTACCGCAACCCAGGTTCACCAAGCGGCCCTTGGCCAACAGAATGATGCGCTTGGAAGGCTTCTTGCCCTTGGCAGGGAAGATCACGTGGTCCACCTGGGGCTTGATCTCTTCCCACTTCAGCTTTTCCAGAGAGGCGACGTCGATTTCGTTGTCGAAGTGACCGATGTTGCAGACGATGGCCTGGTCTTTCATGGCCTCCATGTGCTTGTAGGTGATCACGT
>RFQA01000330.1 GCA_009925925.1 Betaproteobacteria bacterium | reverse complement strand
CGCTCAATCTCGGTGAGCAGGGCGCGGTAGATGCTGGCCATCATCAGGCCGGGCTTCTGGGTGCGGCGGTCGGCGGCAGGCAGCAGAGCCAGTGCCTCGTCATACAAGCCTTGGGCACGCTGGGCCTGAAACTTCATCAGCGCCACAAAGCGGTCGGAGTAGGTGCGTTTGAGGATCTCGTGCGCCTTCACATCGAACTGCTGTAGTTCGTTGACCGGAAGGTAAATGCGGCCGCGCATGGCGTCTTCACCCACATCGCGCAGGATGTTGGTGAGCTGCAGGGCCTGGCCCAGCTTGTGGGCGTACTGGGTGGTTTGCGGATCGGTCTGGCCGAAGATGCCGGCCGCCACCTCACCCACCACGCCGGCCACCAGGTGGCAATAACGCTGCAGGCCGGGGTAGTCGAGGTAGCGGGTTTGTTCCAGGTCCATCTGGCAGCCATCAATCACTGCCAGCAAGTGGCGGGCTTCGATGTGGTAGGCGGCGGTGTGTGGCATGAGCGCCTTCATCACCGGGTGGGTGACTGTTCCGTTGAAGGATTGCTGCACTTCAGAGCGCCACCAGGCGAGTTTGGTGGCAGCCACTCCGGCGTCTACCATGTCGTCCACCACATCGTCCACCTCGCGGCAGAAGGCATAAAAGGCGGTAATGGCGGCGCGGCGCGGGGCCGGCAAAAAAAGAAAGGCGTAGTAAAAGCTACTGCCGGACGCAGCGGCTTTTTCCTGGACATATTGCTCTGGGGTCATGACGGGTATTGTCGTTGAGGCCGGCACCTCACGTTCCTTTGTCATGGTTGGGTGGAATGCACTACCATGCCCGGACAAATTTTTTCTCGAATGGAGACCTGCATGTCCACGTCGCCCGCACCAAGCAAACAGTGGAAAGAAGTGATGACACCCGATGAGGAGCAACGCTTTGCCGACTACGGACGTCAGTTCTCAGAACTGCAGGTCCGCAAGTCGAAGAAGTACGGCACCGGACGCGGATTGCACCGCAAGCAGCTGACGGCCGCGCGGGGGAGCTTGCAGGTGTTGGGCGGACTGCCCGAGTTCGCTGCGCACGGACTGTTTGCCAAGCCCGGGGTGCACGAGGTGTTGGTGCGCTTGAGCAATGGCGGAATGGACACGGCATCCGACAACAAGCCGGACATCCGGGGTTTCGCTTTCAGCGTGTTCGGAGTGCAAGGCGACTCTGCCTTGGGAATAGGCCCGGCGAAAAGCCAAGACTTCACACTCATCAACCAGGAAAAGTTTGCTTTTCCCAAGAGTGACGAGTTTGTAGCCTTCGTGGTGGCGGCCTCTCACGGGCCCGGCGCCCTTATCAAGTTTCTGGTGGGTCGGTATGGCCTAGCGGGCGCTTTCAAGCAAATCGCCAAGACCATCCAAACTTTCGGCAAGCCGTTTGGTGGCTTTGCATCGCATTCGATGCATAGCGCTGCGCCCATAGCTTGCGGCCCTTATGCGGTCCGCGTGCGTTTGGTGCCCGCCGCGTCCAATGGCGCCCCTGTGGGCAAAGCCCCCGACAGCTGGGGCGCAGAGTTTTCCGACCGATTGCAAAAGCAGGATTTGCACTGGGATCTGCAACTTCAGCCTTTTGTCAATGAGGCCACTACGCCGATCGAAGACGCGAGTGTGGATTGGCCCACTCCTTACACCACGGTCGCTCGTTTGGCCTTGCCCCGGCAGGACACAGCCGCTGATCCCGTGTTGGCGAAGCAAGCCGAGGCTGCGGTGTTCGATCCCTGGCAAGCGCTGGCCGAACACCGCCCGCTGGGCGATGTGATGCGTGCCCGCAGGGTGGTGTACTACGAAAGCCAGAAAGGTCGTGGGGCGGTCTGAGCTCTGGTCGGGCTTACATCCACAAAGCCCGCCACACCATGACCCCGTAATCCCACGCATACAGCTTGGGCCGGCGCTCCAAGGTTCGGTAGTCCATGGCGGCGATCTTGTCCAGAATGCGCAGGCCGCCTTGCACCACCAATCGCAGTTCCCAGCCGGCCCGGCCGGGCAGGCGGTGTACCAAAGCAGCACCTTTTTGCATGCTGGCGCCCGCCCGCTGTGCGCAAGAAGCTATCAATTGAGTAGCGTTTGGGGTCTGCTTGCGCGCCAGAATATCCGCTTGGCTCACGCCGAAGCGCTCACAGTCCTCTTGCGGCAGGTAGAAGCGGCCGCGGGGAATGTCCACACTCAGGTCCTGCCAGAAGTTGATCAGTTGCAGCGCGGAGCAAATGGCGTCGCTCATGTCCAGCGACTCCGCGTCCTGCACGCCGTAAAGGTGCAGCAGCAGGCGGCCCACCGGGTCGGCGGAGCGGCTGCAGTAGTCCAGCAGTTCGGCGTGGTCGCGGTAGCCGGTGCCGTCACGGGTCTTCTC
>RFQA01000329.1 GCA_009925925.1 Betaproteobacteria bacterium | reverse complement strand
GCAAAAACATGGCGAACACCGGTCCTTGCATGTTGCGATCATCGGTGGGGCTCTCCAGTGCCTGCCAAGTGCGCGACTGTAAGCCGCCGCGGCTGCCCGTTTGCAGCGAATAGCCCATCAGTTCAGCTGCCTGTGCCTGGTTCAGGCCGGCGGCCAGCCGCGCAGCTTTGAGCTGTTCGCCGGAGGGAACCGGCATGGAAAGTGGAGTCAGCAAAGGTGTGGTGGGCATGGTGGGCAAAAGCGGGAAGGGCACAATGGGATGAATGACACTCCCTATAGTAGCCGCCTCATGCCTGTTCGCCACCCGCTGAATCTGAGCGATATCCGCGCCATCACCCTCGACCTGGACGACACCTTGTGGCCGGTCTGGCCCGCCATTCACCGGGCGGAAGACATTCTTCACCACTGGTTGTTGGAGCATGCGCCGCTTACGGCCGTGCTCTATGCCGACCCGCATCAGCGCCGCATCTTGCGGGCGGATACGGAGGCCCAGTGGGCCGACCACGCGCATGACCTGAGCGTGCTGCGGCGCGAGTCCATCCGCCTGGCCTTGCAGCGCGCGGGGGAAGATGCTGCGCTGGCAGAGCCGGCGTTCGAGGTGTTTTTCGATGCGCGCATGCAGGTCGAGCTCTTTGAAGATGCCATTCCCTTGCTGGAGGCCATGTCTGCCCGCTGGCCGGTGGTGGCGGTGTCCAATGGCAATGCGGATGTGAATCGCGTGGGCATAGGGCAGTACTTTGCGGCCAGTGTGAGCGCGCGCGATGCGGGGGTGGGCAAGCCCGATCCGAAAATTTTTCACGCTGCCTGTGATGCAGTGGGCGTGCAGCCCTCGCAGGTGCTGCACATCGGCGACGACGCTGCACTCGACGTGCTGGGTGCCCTGGGCGTCGGCATGCAGACGGTGTGGGTGAACCGCGAAGAGCACGTCTGGACCTACGACCAGCACCCGCATGTCACCGTGGGCAGCCTGCAGGAGCTGCAGGACTTGCTCACCGGCGGCGGCGCTTAAGCGGACATCAGCGCGCCGGTCGAAGCACCAAAGTGCTTTCGGTGTGGGCGGCGATGTCTGCTTCTTCCAGCCACATGCGCACGTATTCGCCCTTGGCGTATTTCTCCGCCTGGTCTGCATAGTGCTTGTCGGGCCACACGCCGCTCTGGCCTAGCGGGTTGATGCCCACGGCTTTGCCGGCATCTGCAAAGTCAATGACCCGCCGCGTCGAGGGCCCATAGGTCACCGCCCAGGGAGCCGGGCCGATGGAGCCTGACAGGTTATTGGGCGTTTCGCGACCACCAGGCACCGGGAAAGGCCCCACGTTGAAGATCTTGTCCAGAGGCTTTTGGCGACCTAGCGGGTGGCCGTGCGTGAGCGTGTGGGCAGAACCCCAGCGCCAATCGAGCAGGCTGGTGCCGTACAGACCTTGCAAATGCTTGAGCGTGTTGGACCAGGCAATCCGCACTGTTTCAAAATGGCTTTCTTTGGCGGAGGTGCTCACGTCATCCCACCAAGGTGAATTCGGGTCCGCCACCAGCAGGGGCAAGGCATGGTCCAGCGCGCGGGACTGGCGCAGGTTCTCAAACTGCACCGGGCCCAGCTCATCGGCAAATGCGGCTTTCGACAGCTCGTACATCATCTGGGTGAACAGGGTGGCGGCGATGCTGTCTTCGGTGTAGGCGCCATCCCATTTGGTCAGCGGCTCCATGAAAGCTTTGTCATTGGCGTCGGTGACCACGGCAGTCATCACCGGCAATAGCTTGCGCAGAATGCGCGGGCCGTAGTTGTTGGCTACATCCAGCTGCAGCTTACGGGCCTCTGTGCTGTTCCATTTGACGTCCGGTGTTTTCAACAGTTCGTCCAGACGCCGGGCGCGGTCAGGCAGGTTGTAGTAGCCGGGCACCGGCACGCCGCTCTTGGGTTGGGGCTGGTGGTTGGCCGACATGATGTAGCCGCGCGCCGGGTTCTCCTCTTGCGGGTTGAACTGGAAGGCGTAAAAACCGGGCTTCTGGTCTTCGCCTTTGGCCGCATCCAGGATAAAGGTGGGGTTCACGCCTTGCGGGCGCTGGGGCAGCAGGCCGGCTGCCCACCAGGCGATGTCGCCTTTGGCATTGGCCCAAACAATGTTCAGGCCGGGCGCGTGGATCTTGCTGGCAGCATTGCGGGCCTTCTCCAGCGTGTCGGCACGGTTGAGTTCATAAAACGCCTGTTGCACCGGATTTTCGGTAGCCAGAAAAGCCCACCACATCGAGATGGGTGTGGCGCCCAGGCTGTCTTTGAATGCGTCGTTGATGACCGGGCCGTTGGGCGTGCTGCGCAGGCTGATGCGCACCGGAGGTTCCCCCTTGACCTGAATCAGCTCTGACCGGGTACCCATG
>RFQA01000328.1 GCA_009925925.1 Betaproteobacteria bacterium | reverse complement strand
CAAGGGGCCAGCGTGTTCGCGCTCAGCCAAGGGGGCGCAACGAGCAGCGCCGCGCGCTGGATGGCAGCCAAGGAAAACAAGGCTGACTTGATCGGTGGCCTCAACGTCAAAGCCAAGGACGCAACCGTGCAGCGCGCCTTGCTGGACATGAGCACCACCGCCCAGATCAACGACAGTCTGAAGCTGGGCGGCAACCTGCTGGGAGAAATCAAGCGGGTAGGCAAGCTGCACAAACCTCGGGTGGAACAGGCGTCGTTTGCGGTGCTCAAGGCACCGGACATCCCCAGCGTGTTGGTGGAGGCCGCCTTCATCAGTAACCCGACTGAAGAGACCAAGCTCAACAGCGAGGACTACCAGAACCAGCTTGCCGATGCTTTGATGCGCGGCATCGAGGCCTACTTTGCCAAAAACCCGCCTTTGGCCCGGAACCGCACCACGAGCTGACCTTTAAATTCAGTCAAATCAAAAACAAGAAAACTGTTTGTTTTGTTTTTGGCGAGAAACTGTGGCCCAAAGCGAGCATTGATTGGCGCTTTCGAACTTAGCGAGAACCCTAGACTGACGTTTTCAACAACGTATTGGGAAGGGGAGTTGTCATGGCCTTGGTGGAGAGAATTCAGGCAGCGGTCGCACGCACCGAGACGTTGCCGTTCAAGGTCGAAATCGCCACCGAAGCGCAGATGGACGGCGTCATCCAATTGCGCGCTGCTTCCTATGGGAAGCACTTACCGGAACTGGGCGCCAAGTTGCGCAACGCAGAGGCTGCAGATTTCGAGCTCGGCTGCGAAGTGCTGGTCGCCACCTCCAAACTCGACGGATCCGTACTCGGCACCTTGCGCACCCATGCCAATGTGATGGCACCGCTGCCGTTGGAGGCCTCCATGATTCTCCCTGCTAAGTTCGACGATACATTGATGGTCGAAACTACTCGCCTTTGCATCAAAGGTAGTTCTCAGGGATCACTAGTCCGATCCGCACTGTTTAAAGCCCTTCATCAGTACTGCATGGAACAGGGCGTAGATTGGATGCTCGCTGCCGGTCGCAAACCTGTAGACAAGATTTATGACTGGCTACTCTTTTCGGACGTTTTGGAGAAAGCAGTGTTCTTTCCCATGCAACATGCCGGAATGGTTCCACACCGCGTGATGTATTTTTCGCCTCAAGGAGCCAATGCACTTTGGCTGACCCATCAGCATCCGCTCCACAGTTTCGTATTTGAAACTGTTCACCCTGATATTGACCTTTCAAAAGCACGAGCGTTGACCGTCGCGCCGAAGAATTCAACTCTTTTTACAGGCGCCACAGAACCCGTGGCAACCGCTTTCAACAGGGTCCAATGATTACGCCCGCAGCTAAAGCACAGAAGAAAACGCCGAATCAGAGAATAAGCGCATGCTAGGTTCTTCCTGACTTTGCAATTGCTTCAGGAACGCGAGGATTTCGGGATCTTCAACAAAATCTGCCCCGCTTCTGGCAGCCAGAATCCTTTCGCCCTCGACCGGTTTACTGATTCCGTATCCCTGGGCATAGTCAATACCCGCCTCACAGAGCACCTTGATAGTGGGCAGGTCCTCCGCGAACTCGCCGACTGACTTCATGCCCAGACTACTTACCAAGCCAGCGATGGCCACGATGATGGCCTGTCCGGCTTGGCTTCTGACAGCGTCCCGGACCAATGAACCATCCAGCTTCAGGGAATCCACCGACAAACCTTTGAGGTAGCCGAACGACGAGTATCCGGCTCCGAAGTCATCCAGTGCGACCTTGCCGCCCATGGAGCGAACCCGGTCAATGAAGCGCTGCATATTGCGCATATCGGTGATGGCCACGGTCTCGGTAATCTCGATACAGATTTTTTCGAGCGCTACCGGATGCTGCTTAAACAACGCAAACAACTCCTCGGTGAAGAGCTCGTCATTGAGTGAGCCACCGGAAAGGTTCACCCCTACAAAATGCGTGTTGCGCAGTTCGTGGGTGTGAGCCTCTAGCCAACGGATAGCCGTATTCACCACCCAACGGTCAATGATGGCGGTTTTGCCATGGGCCTCTGCGGCTTCAATGATGGTGCCCGCAGGCACTATCGTGCCATCCGCCTTGCGAAGACGAACCAGCATCTCAAAGTTCAAAGAATCAAACGGCCGGCTGAGCGACACCTCCGGTTGCATCACAAGGAACAAGCCCTCGGGCGTTTCTCCACGCTCCAGACAATTGATGAGGTCCAACTCATCCTGATGCTGTTGGAAAAACCGGTCTCCGGACTGCATGACCACCATGCGCTGTTGGGACCGCTTTTTGGCCATCCGGCACAGAGTGTCTGCAGCTGAAACAATATCTTTGAGTTCCGAGTTCTTGAACTGGTCAGTACCCACCAGGCCGGCAGATACATCCAACGCAAAGCTCTGGCTTTCAATCTGGAAAGGTGCCGAGCCAATC
>RFQA01000327.1 GCA_009925925.1 Betaproteobacteria bacterium | reverse complement strand
AGCGCGCCAAAGGGCTCGTCCATCAGCAGCACTTTGGGCTCCATGGCCAGTGCACGGGCTATGCCCACACGTTGTTTCATGCCGCCTGATATTTCCCCGGGGCGTTTGTGCGCCGCAGCCGTGAGCCCCACCAAAGCCAGTGCTGCGTCGGTACGCTCTCGCAATTGGGTTTTGGTTTCGGCTGGTGCGCCAATGGATTTGTTGGCTGCGCCAAAAACACGCTCTACGCCAAGGTACACGTTTTCAAAACAAGTCAACCAAGGCAGCAACGAGTGGTTTTGAAACACCACGGCCCGCTCAGGGCCTGGCCCCGAAATTTCTCGGTTGGCGCACAACAGCGTGCCTTGTGTGGGTAACGCCAAGCCTGCAATAAGGTTAAGCAGGGTGGATTTGCCGCAACCGGAGTGGCCAATGAGGGTCACAAATTCACCCCGCGCCACCGACAGGTTGATGTTGCGTAGGGCCGGAAACCAGCCTTTAGCTGTTTTAAAGCTTTGATCTACGCCTTGAATATCTAAAAACTTGGGGCTAAGAGCCATGGTCTCGGCCATATCTGAGGCGCTGCGGTGGCTGTGCCAGCGAGTGTTCATGACTTGACCTCCTCAAAGGTGAAGGTTGTAGCCAGTTTGATGAGGGCCATTTCAAGCACCAAGCCCACCATGCCGATGACAAAAATGGCAATGATGATGTTTTTGACATTCAGGTTGTTCCACTCGTCCCATACCCAAAAGCCAATGCCCACACCGCCGGTCAACATTTCGGCCGCCACAATCACCAGCCAAGCGGTGCCCACGGCCAAGCGCACGCCGGTCAGCATGTAGGGCAGCACTGCGGGAAACAAAATTTTGGTGACGATCTTCCATTCGCTCAGGTTCAGGACCCGAGCCACGTTCATGTAGTCCTGCGGCACCCGCTGCACTCCCACGGCGGTGTTGATGATCATGGGCCAGATGGAGCAAATAAAAATAGTCCAAATGGCGGCGGGGTTGGCACCCTTAAACACCAACAAGCCTATGGGCAACCAAGCCAGCGGCGACACAGGGCGCAGCAGGCTGATCAGCGGGTTGAACATGCGGCTTAAAAAGGTAAAGCGGCCAATCAAAAACCCGGTGGGAATGCCCACCAAAGCGGCCAGTCCAAACCCCAAGGCCACCCGCTGCAAAGACATCAGCACATTCCAGCCTACGCCTTGGTCGTTAGGGCCTTTGCGGTAAAAAGGATCGCTAAAGATCGTCAGAGCTTGGGCCCCTGTCTCGAGTGGCCCCGGAATGCTGCTGCGACTGGTGATGGAAACCAATGCCCAAATGGTCACCAAGAGGCCTAAGCCCAATATGGGTGGCAGCACATGGAGCCAGATCCCACGCCATTCAAAAGGAGGAGTGGTCGGGTTCGCTGCAGGTCCTTTGGCTGTTGAAGCTGCAGATTCGCTCATGGTTATGCCTTGACCTTGAAGCTGTCTGCATATTTGGCAGGTTCTTTGCCATCCCACACCACCCCATCTATTAGCTTGCTGTTACGCATGGACTCTTTAGGTAATGGGGTTTTAGTGGCGGTTGCAGCTTGCTTGTAAATGTCAATTTGGTTGACCTGCTTGGCCACTGCCAAATAGTCGGGGTGATCCTTCAAAAGCCCCCAGCGCTTGTGCTGGGTGAGGAACCACATGCCGTCCGACAGGTAAGGGAAGTTGACCGCCCCGTCGTTGAAGAACTTCATGTGGTTGGGGTCGTCCCAGGTCTTGCCCAGGCCGTTCTGGTAGCGGCCCAGGATACGCTGGTTGATCGCGTCGACGCTGGTGTTAACGTAGGCCTTGTCGGCGATCGTCTCGGCCATCTTGTTCTTGTTGGACAGGCTGGCATCGATCCAGCGGCTGGCCTCGAGCACGGCCATGATCACGGCGCGGGCGGTGTTGGGGTACTTCTTGACGAAGTCGCTGGTGGTGCCCAGGACCTTCTCGGGGTGGTCCTTCCACACATCTTGCGAGGTGGCGGCGGTGATGCCGATGCCATCGATGATGGCGCGGTGGTTCCAGGGCTCGCCCACGCTGAAGCCGTCCATATTGCCCACGCGCATATTGGCCACCATCTGCGGCGGCGGCACGGTGATGACCTTGGCGTCCTTCAGCGGGTTGATGCCGGCGCTGGCCAGCCAGTAGTACAGCCACATCGCGTGGGTACCAGTCGGGAAGGTCTGGGCGAAGGTGTACTCGCGCTTCTCGCTGGCCATCAGCTTGGCCAGGCCCTCCACGTTCACGGCGCCCTTGTCCGCCAGCTTCCTGGACAGGGTCAGACCTTGGTCCTTGTCGGTCCCGAACAGCCGTCGCGCGGTCTCCACCGCATCGGCCATCCGCCGGAACCGCTGGTAGTGAAAGTCGCGCGTGGCCTGGATCAGCAGGTCCAGCTGCGTCGGTTCCAGCGCGTCCTTGATCGACAGCGGCGCGAGTTGGATCCAGTCCAGCC
>RFQA01000326.1 GCA_009925925.1 Betaproteobacteria bacterium | reverse complement strand
CGCAGGTTACGCGTTCGACACCAGCTGGTTCGCCCCGCACTACGAGTTCCGCTTCCCGATGGTGGGCTCGGTCAAAAGCATGGGCGTGGAGCTGACCCTGCGCAATGCGCTGGAGCCCTGGCATGTGATGGGCGAAGAAAGCGCCGCCGGCGGCACCGCCCGCTATGTGGACTCCAGCCTGGAGCGCTTGGAAGTGCGCGTCACCGGGCTGAACGAGAGCCGCTACGTGGTCACTTGCAATGGCGAAGCCCTGCCCATGACCAGCACCGGCACGGTGGGTGAATTTGTAGCCGCCGTGCGCTACAAGGCCTGGAACCCGCCGAGCAGCCTGCACCCCACTATCGGAGTACATGCCCCGCTGACCTTTGACATCGTGGACACCTGGATGAAGCGCTCGCTGGGCGGTTGCCAGTACTTTGTGGCCCACCCCGGCGGGCGCAACTATGACACCTTCCCGGTGAACAGCTACGAGGCCGAAAGCCGCCGCCTGGCGCGCTTTGCTGCCATGGGCCACACACCCGGCGTTCTGGTGGTGCCACCCGCCACCATCCATGTGCCGGGTAGCAAAGAGTTCCCGTTCACCAAAGACATGCGCAGGAACTGATCTGAAGCGTCACACGGTTCGCATCTAATCCAGCAGATGCGAATGTCTTTCCTCCGCCTGCAGCCCAGCCTGCAAGGGCCGGCACTGCTGCTCTGCAGTGCACTGGCCAGTGCAGCCTTTTTGCTCATGGGCGTGCCCGCGGGCATGTTGCTGGGCTGCATGCTGGCTGCCGTTCTGCTTGCCACCCAAGACATGAATGTGCAGGTTCCCGCCCTTTTGTTTGCCATCGGCCAGTCGGTCATCGCCTGCCTGATGGCGCACAGCCTGCATTTCGAGGTGCTGCACCGTGTGGCGGGCGAATGGCCCTTGTTTTTGGGCATTGCTTTTGCTGTGATGGCGGCCAGTGCGCTACTGGGTTACTGGCTGATGCGCAGCGGCTTGCTGCCCGGCAGCACCGCCATCTGGGGCTTGGCCCCCGGTGCAGCTTCCGCCATGGTGCTCATGGCGGGCGATTTCGGCGCAGACACCCGACTGGTGGCATTCATGCAGTACTTGCGGGTCGCCATGGTCACGGCCATTGCCTCGCTGGTGGCCCACTTTGCTGCGGGCATGGCTGCCGCCCCTCAGCCAGCGTTACCTGGCTGGGGTGTCCAACTGGCCCATTGGCTGCACTTCCAGAACCCGGTGCATGCCGGCCTGACCCTCGCGCTGGTGTTGGTCGCTGCCTGGCTGGGTCGCATCCTCACCGTCCCGGGAGGCCCATTGTTGATCCCCATGGTGTTAGCACTGGCCATGGACAACCTCAGCCCCTGGAAGCTGGAGCTGCCAGGCCCGCTGCTGGCACTGGCCTATGCCGCGCTGGGCTGGGGTATTGGTCTGCGCTTTAACCGCTCGATTCTGGAACACGCATGGCGCGTGTTGCCACGGGTACTGGTCGCCATCGCTGTGCTGATCGTGCTCGGTTTGGTGATTGCCGGCTGCCTGATGGGGTTTGCGGGTGTTGCCCCCCTCACCGCCTACCTGGCCACCAGCCCCGGAGGTGCAGACTCGGTGGCAGTGATTGCCGTGGGCAGCGCGGTGGATGCGGGTTTTGTCATGGCCATGCAGATGGTCCGTTTTTTCATGGTGTTGTTGCTGGGTCCGCGCCTCTCGCGCTGGCTGGTGCAACGTTTATCGGCGCGCAATGCGGCCTGATGCCTTTCTTCTTTTCAACTCAAACAGGATATTTATGCCCTCTATCAACTTCATCGGCGGCGAAAAAGGCGGCGTCGGCAAATCAGTGGTTGCCCGCCTGCTGGCCCAGCACTTCATTGACAAGGGACGCGCATTTACCGGCTTTGACACCGATCGCTCGCACACCTCTTTCACCCGCTTTTATGCCGACTACGCCTCCCCTGTGGTGGTGGACACCTATGAGGGCCTGGACCTGATTGCCGCAGTCTTCGAGGAAGAGCCAGCCGTTGGCCCCCTGCCCAACGTCATCGTCGATCTGGCAGCCCAGACCGCCGCGCCCCTAGCCCGCTGGGTGAAACACTCCGACCTTGTCTCACTGATGGCCAGCATGGGCATCACAGTGAATTTCTGGCATGTGGCCGATGCGGGCAAAGACTCGGTGGATCTGCTGGACCGCCTGGTGGCCACTTATGGCGCCGGCCCCAACTACATCGTGGTGAAAAACCTGGGCCGGGGGAGCGATTTCTCGCAGCTGGAAGACTCTGCGGCGCTTAAGAAAGCCGTGGCACTGGGCGGCCATGTCATCACCCTGCCCCAGTTGCATGAAGCCAGCATGCGCAAGATCGACCGCCAGAACGCCAGCTTCTGGGCCGCGGTGAACCACAAGGAAGGCGCAGATGCCCTGGGCATGCTGGAGCGGCAGCGGGTCAAAACCTGGCTCAAGAGCTGTTACTCCATGCTAGACGCGCTGCCCTTGGGCTAAGCGCTGACC
>RFQA01000325.1 GCA_009925925.1 Betaproteobacteria bacterium | reverse complement strand
TCCGCGTGTCCTTGAGCCAGCCTTTTCGGAAACCTTCGTACGCGAGTAGCCAGATCCAATCGCACCTCACCCGTTCTTTAGTAATTCCCGCTTCCCAATTGGCCTTGGGTAGTTGACGAACCCATAGTCCACGACTGTCCAAGTCTAGCAAAACGAGCGCCAGCGCACTTGAAGGCGTCACCGCCGAAAGTTCTGAAATAACTCGCGAATTGACGCTTATTCGCAAACCTCGGAGGGCGTAGAGCTGCCAAATTGCTTCATATAGATTTCCGTTGATTAAATTGCGTTCCGCCAACTCAGTAAACCGCGGTCCCACGCGTTTCCGAGAAATGGCTTTGGTTCTGTGCTCAATATTTAGCAGAAGCTCGCAAATGCGGGACATCGACCCAGGCGATACAACGGCCGCCTTCAGCAAAAATGACTCGAGAGTCTCTACGTCTTCGCGATTGGTGCTGTGGTTTTCTAGAACGGTCAGAGCATAATTTGTGACGGCGCTCTTCTCGTGCTGCGCCTGAAGCCGCAAGGTGAGCGTGAGGAATTCTCGCAGTCGACTTCCCGAGAGAGTGCCTGAACGGTGTGAGAGAAACGCACCTAGCTCTGATATCCAAGCTTCTTCGGTGTGAGCAACCATGCGCGCCACTGAAGTTTTGCTGCCGTTGATGTCTAACCCATAGGATCGGTAGACACCGACAATGGAAGCTAAGGCGCTCTCTGCTGCCTCAAGCGATTTGAGGCCGAGAAACCAATCGTCCTGAAGGCGATCGACTGCATCGGCTGGTAATTCGTGACGGACCGCCCGAAAATCGGAATCGATCCGCGACGAGATTACCTCAGCCAAGATGCGCGAGGTCTCAGGTCCGATTGGGATGCCAACTGTCTGGTTCCGATTGCACGCTCTTACTAATGCATCAAAGCGGTCAGCTACCGAGCCCTTGTAGGAATTTAGCGACCCTTTTACTCGCTCCTTACCGTAAGCTGCCCACGGAATAGAGTGCGTATAAATGGATGGATAAAATCGAGTTATGTCGGTTTTGACTAACCAGTCAGCGCTCGCCTCGATGTAAGACTTTTTCACACGGTGCAGTGCGAAATTTATCCCTTTTATGGCTCTTGGATATTGAGACGAGACACGTATCTCGTCCATTGAGTAGTGCTGGCGTGCCAACCATTTTTGGACCGACCGCCAATTTTGAGCCATCTCAAGCGTTAGCAAAGCCTGAGGTATGGGGTGCGTGACGTGGACATCCCTACGCTCATAGCCCCTCTTTGGGGTCGAGATGACCTCGATTTCTGCACTAGGCAGGGAGTATGAGTAGCAATCTCTCTTATTCTTCTTTTTCGGTAGTTTCCCCGGTTCGATTTTGAAGAGTTTTGATTTTGACCAGTCGCCTATGATGTCTTCGGCTTGGCGTCCAAAGTCATCGGTGGTGAATGCAGGTGGCAGTTCCTTCGGGAAATAACCCTGTCTTAGGAGCGCTTCTAACACTTCCTTCTTAGGCATCTAATTTCCCGGAGATGGTGACAACTTTTGGTTATCGTCACCCTGCAGCCAAAAGGGCTGAGTGTCGACCGCTACACCTTCACCTCCACCACGCTTCCCCCCGCGCGGAACTTCGCCGACATCTCGGCCATGCCGGCCTCCGCGTCCTCCAGCGAGCCGCCCGCGTCGTTCTGCGCCGCCGCATCCCTCCTGATATCCTGGCTGATCTTCATCGAGCAGAATTTCGGGCCGCACATGGAGCAGAAGTGGGCGGTCTTGTGGGCCTCCTTGGGGAGGGTCTCGTCGTGGTATTTGCGGGCCGTTTCGGGGTCGAGGCCGAGGTTGAACTGGTCTTCCCAGCGGAACTCGAACCGGGCGCGCGACAGGGCGTCGTCGTGCAGGCGGGCGGCCGGATGGCCCTTGGCCAGGTCGGCGGCGTGGGCGGCGATCTTGTAGGTGATGACGCCGTCCTTGACGTCCTGACGGTCGGGCAGGCCGAGGTGTTCCTTGGGCGTGACGTAGCAGAGCATGGCCGTGCCGAACCAGCCGATCATGGCCGCACCGATGGCGCTGGTGATGTGGTCATAGCCGGGGGCGATGTCGGTGGTCAGGGGCCCGAGCGTATAGAAGGGCGCCTCGTGGCAGTGTTTCAGCTGCTCATCCATGTTGGCCTTGATCTTGTGCATCGGCACGTGGCCGGGGCCCTCGATCATGACCTGGCAGCCCTTGGCCCAGGCGATCTTGGTCAGCTCGCCCAGGGTGCGCAGCTCGGCGAACTGGGCCTCGTCATTGGCGTCGGCGATGGAGCCGGGACGCAGGCCGTCGCCGAGGCTGAACGACACGTCGTAGGCCCGCATGATGTCGCAGATCTCCTCGAAATGTTCGTAGAGGAAGCTCTCGCGGTGATGGCTGAGGCACCATTTGGCCATGATCGACCCGCCGCGCGAGACGATGCCGGTGACGCGTTTGGCCGTCATGGGGATGAAGGGCAGGCGGACGCCCGCGTGGATGGTGAAATAGTCCACGCCCTG
>RFQA01000324.1 GCA_009925925.1 Betaproteobacteria bacterium | reverse complement strand
CGAAATTTTGTGCAGACCGATACCCCAGTAGTACATACCGAGGAAGGTCACGGCCAGCACCAAGGGAATCGTGATGCCCACCACCAAACCGGGCCGCACGTCCAGGATCCATCGCTTCCACAAGGGGTGGTTACCGGGCCGCTTGTGCAGGCCCAGCGCGATAAAGCTCACCGCCAACACAATCACCACCGCCTCAATCAGTACTCGCACAAACTCGTTCACCGAGGTGGAGACTGACTTCGGTTGATCCTGCAACTGCACCAGTTTGATACCCGCCGGCAATGACTTTTCAATGCCTACAAAGGCTTTTTCCAGCGCGTGGCCGAGGGCGATGATGTCGCCCCCCTTGGCCATGGATACGCCCAGCGCAATCACTTCCTTGCCCTGGTGGTGCACCTTGACGGACGGTGGATCCACATAGCCTTTGCCGATGGTGGCAATGTCTTTCAAGCGGAACTGGTTACCGCTGGCACCGCGGATCGGCATGTCCGCCAACTGCCCGACTGCGTTGAACTGGCCGCCCACACGCACTTGCACCACGTCCAGAGGGGTCTGCACTGCGCCGGCGGATTCGACCGCGTTCTGCTGGCCGAGTTGCGCCAGCACCTGGTTGAAGTCCAGCCCCAACTGGGCCAAGCGCTTCTGGGAAATCTCGATATAAAGTTTTTCGTCCTGCGCGCCGAACAGTTCTACCTTGGCCACATCGGGCACGCGCAGCAGGCGCTGGCGCACATCGTCGGCAAAGGTCTTGAGCTCGGCATAGTTGAAGCCATCGCCTTCCAGCGCGTAAATCACGCCATACACGTCGCCGAAGTCGTCGTTGAAAAACGGACCGACCACGCCGCCCGGCAAGGTGCCGCGCATGTCGCCGATCTTCTTGCGCACCGTGTACCAGACGTTGGGGACTTCACTGCCTTTGCTGGAGTCCTTGATCTGGAAAATGATCTGGGACTCACCGGGCTTGGAGTAGCTGCGGATCTGGTCGGCGTACTGCACTTCCTGCAGCGTGCGCTCAATCTTGTCGGTCACCTGCTCCGCCACTTGCTGGGCGGTGGCACCGGGCCAGTAGGTGCGCACCACCATGGCTCGGAAGGTGAATGGCGGGTCTTCGTCCTGACCAAGCTGGAAGTAGGCGGCTGCGCCCAACAGCATCAGCACGATCATCAAATAACGGGTGAGCGCGGAATGCTCCAGCGCCCATTTGGAGAGGTTAAACCCCTTGCTTGGTTCTTGATTCATGGCAACCTCACTTGCCTGCAGCAGAAGCCGCTGCGGCGGAAGGCGCTACAGAATCCATAGCTGCTGGCGCAGATGGGGCGGGCGCTACTGCACCTTTTTCCTTGTAGATCGAGACTTTCTGGCCGGGTGACAGCACGTGCACCCCCGCCACCACCACCTGCATGCCGGGCATCAGGCCTTGGGTAATGACGGCGTCATTACCGTCTGCCGTGGCCACCACCACGGGCTGGGGTTTGACTGTCATGGTCGCGCTGTCCAGTACCCACACGCTGCTTCCCTCGCCCGATTTCAGCAGCGCAGAGGTTGGCAACTTGATCACTTGCACCGCGCCTCGGTCCAAGGCTTTGGGTGACACCGACACCGTGCTACCCAACGGCAAGGCATCTTTGGCTTCCAGGGCCACTTTCACCGTGAAGGTACGGGTCACTGGGTCGGCGCTGGCGGCGACTTCGCGCACCGTGCCTTCCACCTGGGTTTTGCTCGCCCACACGCGCACATCCACCTTGGAGCCTTGCTTGATCAAAGCCACTTTGTCTTCAGGCACCGAGAACACCACATCGCGCGGACCATCTTGGGCAATCTGCACCACCGGCGTACCTGCCGCCACCACCTGGCCGACTTCCGCAGTCACTGCCGTCACAACGCCTGATACGTCGGCCACCAGCGTGGTGTAGCCGGCCTGGTTGCCTTGGTTGTTGAGCTGAGCCTGCGCCTGCTCCAATTGGGCCTGGGCGGCTTTGAGAGCCGTGTCACGGCGCTCCAGCTCGGCACCGCTGATGAAGTTCTGGTCGCGCAACTCTTTGTAGCGCTTGTAGTCAGCGGCTGCGAGGTCGCGGTTGGTCTGGGCTGCGGCCACCTGGGCGCGGGCGGCTTCCGCTGCCAGCTTGTAGTCCTGCGGGTCCAGCTGGGCGATCACCTGGCCGGCTTTGACCGTCTGCCCCAGCTCCACAGCGCGGCGCACCACTTTGCCGCCCACCCGGAACCCCAGCCGGGACTCCACGCGCGCCCGCACATCAGCCGAGAACTCCAGGCTCGACTGGATGCTTCCCACGCCCACCGTCATCAGCTTGACAGCGCGCACCGGCTCTTCAGAAGGCGCAGGCTTGGAACAGGCGGTTAACAGCAAGGCGCTGAGCAAAACCGGCGTGGCAAGAAGTAGTTTGTGAGGAGACATGGTGACAGCGGAGTGAGGTTGGACGGATGGGCAAAAAAGCTTGAATGACAAGTTAATGACCAGTTGGTTAGTAATTTAAGCGGCGCACGGGTCTTTGTCAAGCTGC
>RFQA01000323.1 GCA_009925925.1 Betaproteobacteria bacterium | reverse complement strand
GCCATTTGCGCGATGCTGCGGCCTTGCGGCTGCCTGACACTCAAGGGGGAATAAACGGAGTACAGATTGTTCTCACAGACGAAGAGAACGGGCAGACGTTTGACTACCGCAAAGTTCACCGACTCGAAAAACACGCCCGCCTCGACCGTGGCGTCGCCATGGAATACGCAGCTCACCTGATCGGATTTCTTGCATTTGATGCCATACGCCAATCCGACGCCGACCGGAATCGTCCCGGCGACGATGGCCGTGCTGCCCATGAAGCCAACCGATTCGTCGACCAGGTGCATGGACCCGCCCTTGCCGCGAGAGCAGCCGTCGACCCGGCCGTAGATTTCGGCCAACATGGCCGGCAGACTGCCGCCTTTGGCAAGGTAATGCGCATGGGCGCGGTGCCCGCTCACGGCCAAATCGGTCTGTCGAAGCGCCAGGCCCACTGCAGCGGCGACAGCCTCCTGTCCCACAGACAAGTGCGTGGGACACCGCATCTTTCCTTCACCATAGCGCCGTGCAATCTCGAGCTCCACGTGCCGAATGCGCCGCATCTGATGCAAGAGCTGCTTCGCGATGTCCGGCTTCATGGGATGAACCAGTAGTAGTCGCCGGTGTAGCCGACCTCCGCAAAGAAGGCCTTCCACTCATCAACATGCATGATCGTCTGCGCCGTGAGGTTCCACGCGTACATGCGTGTCTTTTCCTCTTCGGTCCGGTAGGCATCCACGGTGATGTACGAGCGCCCCTTGCTGACCCGCTCGATCTCGCGGAGTGCCTGGGCGCACTCGTCGCGCACCAGGTTGTGGATGGTGTTGATGGAGATGACAACATCAAATGACTTGTCGGGGAATGGCAGCTTGCGCGCATCGGCCACCTGCACGTGCGGGCGCATGTCCTCGATGGCATTGGCGATCGCGTACTCCGAGACATCGATCCCCTTGACCGTGATGCCTGGGATGAGTTCGGCCATATCGTGCATCATGAAGCCCTTGGCACAACCGACGTCGAGCACCGAACTTGCGGACGACAAGCCAAAATGCTGCTGAAACGTCGGGATGACCGGTTGCCAGAAGCGTGACATGTACCGGAACCCGCCGTAACCGCGGCTGCGATCGCCGTCAAAAAACTCCTGGCCGAACTGCCGCGCAATCCGGCGGTCCTCTTCCGTCTTGCTCTGCCCGCGGTCTTCCACATTCCGCTTGGCTTTCGGATAGTTCACGAGCAGGTCGATTTCCTGGCCGATTCTTGAATTGCTTTTCACAGGGCTTCCTCGATCAAATGAAGTTCATGCCTACCTGCCCCGACCCTCAACCCTGAAGATTGAGGTGCTTCATCCAGCGCACGGTGTAGCACTGGTCGTTATCGACCAGCTCGCCGGATTTGTATTTCTGGATGACATCTTCGATGGCATCGGAGACCGATGCCGTCTGGACATAGCCGGTCGCAAGCAGCTTGTCGGAGTTCTGTCGATAGGAGCGCGGATCGTTGGATGCGGAAATCACGATCTCGGCCGGCACCTTGGCGGCAACCTTCTTGGCGATGTCGAGTATGGATATGTTCTCGAAACCCGCGTTGTAGCAACCGGATGGCAGTTTCGGGTTTGCCAGGAAATGGCGATAGACTTTCACCATGTCGGTGATGTGTATGTTGGGGCGGGTCTGGTCGCCGCCGAACACGGTCATCTTCCCGTTCTTGAGCGCCTGCATGGTCAGCATGTTGACGCTGACGTCCAGTCTCATTCGGGGCGAATAGCCGCAGACGGTGGCCGGCCTGATGCAATGGACCTGCATGGCATCGGTATAGCTCAACAGCACACGCTCGGCGACCATCTTGGTCTTGTTGTAGGCGCTGATGGGCACGAGTTCCAGGTCTTCCGTAACCTGGGGATCGTCCTTGACACCGTAGACGCTGCCTGAGCTCGCAAATACGAAGTGCTTGACACCTGCCCGCACCGCCCGGTCAGCCAGTTGCTGCGTGGCCAGAACGTTGACCTCCCAGGAAAGGGTGGGATTGAGCTCCACGCCGGGATCGTTGGCGATGTTCGCGAGATGGATCACCACGTCAACCCCGGCAAGCGGAATGCTGCCCACGTCCCGGGTGTCCTGTTTGAGCACGGTCAAACGCGCATGCGGCTTGAGGTGATTGCCGAACCACTGAGTGTCCACGACGGTGATGCGATGGCCGTCGTCCAGCAGTTTTGCGGTCAGGACGGTGCCCACAAAGCCACAACCGCCAGTAATCAAGATGTTCATATCGGTCCTAAGGTTTGTGAATGTAATCGGCGGGCAAGGTCTTCAAGACCTCGAGGTTGGCGTCGACCCACGCCAACGTTTGCGCAAGACCCTGGTCGAGATCAACCTTGCTCGACCACCCAAGCTCGTCGCGGATCTTCTTGCTGTCGAGCAGGTAGGCCTGGTCCTTGCCCAACCTGTCTTCCGAGACAGTGACAAGGTCCGAAAATGGAACTCCGGTCATGGCCGCCACCTTTTCCACCAGTTCGCGTATGGATACCGTCTGAAACGTGG
>RFQA01000322.1 GCA_009925925.1 Betaproteobacteria bacterium | reverse complement strand
TACCTGACTGGCTACGGTGGCCTGGCCTTCATCATGGGCTGGACCGGCGGTTACTGCCTGGTGGCGCTGTTCCTGGCACCCTACCTGCGCAAGTTCGGCCAGTTCACGATTCCCGACTTCTTGGGTGAACGTTACGGCGGCAACTCCGCGCGCTTCGTCGGCATCTTGATCGCCATCCTTGTGTCCTTCGTGTACGTGGTGGCGCAGATTTACGGCGTGGGTCTGATCACCGCCCGTCTGACCGGCGTGGCCTTCGAGCTGGGCGTGTTCCTTGGCTTGGGTGGCATTCTGGTCTGCTCGTTCCTGGGCGGCATGCGTGCCGTGACCTGGACGCAGGTTGCCCAGTACATCATCCTGATCTTGGCCTATATGATCCCGGTGGTGTGGCTGTCTGTGAAACAAACCAGCGTGCCGGTCCCGCAGTTGGTTTACGGCTACCAGTTAGAAAAGGTGACGGCCAAGGAGAAAGCACTTTCCACCGACGTAAAGGAGCTGGAGGTACGCGAGATCTTCAAGCAGCGCTCAGCCACCCTGGCTGAGAAGCTCAAGGACCCCGCTGCAGCGCTGGCTGCTGACAAGGCCGCCGCCGAAGCCAAGGTTGCCGAGCTGAAGGGGGCCAATGCTCCGGCTGCCGAGATTGCGACTGCAGAGAATGCCTTGGCTGCGCTGCCCAAGGACGCTGCCGCCGCCCAGAAGGCGTGGACCGCAGCCAAGGCCAGCGCTGACACCAAGTCCCGCCCCCTCAACGGCATGACCCCGCATGCCCAGGCTTACGCAGGCAATCCCGACGGAGACGCGGCAGCCCAGAAGGCTTTTGACACCTCCCGACGTAACTTTCTGGCGTTGATCTTCTGCCTGATGGTGGGTACCGCTGCGCTGCCGCACATCCTGATGCGCTATTACACGGTACCGAGCGTGAAGGAGGCCCGTGAGTCGGTGACTTGGTCGCTGTTCTTCATCTTCCTGCTCTACTTCACCGCCCCGGCCCTGGCCGTACTGGTCAAGTTCGAGGTCTTCAATGTGCTGGTGGGAACGCCGTTTGACCAATTGCCCGCCTGGGTAGCCTCGTGGGCGAAGGTGGATCCGTCGTTGCTGTCACTCACCGACATCAACAAGGACGGCATCCTGCAGCTCAACGAGATGACCATCGGCGGCGATATCATCGTGCTGGCGACCCCGGAAATCGGCGGCCTGCCTTACGTGATCTCCGGCATGGTAGCCGCGGGCGGTCTTGCTGCGGCGCTGTCCACCGCGGACGGTCTGTTGCTGACGATTGCCAACGCGCTGTCGCACGACCTTTACTACAAGATGATCGACCCCAACGCTTCCACCGCTCGCCGCGTGTCCATCTCCAAGGTCCTGCTGCTGGTGGTGGCTTTGCTGGCGGCCTACGTGGCATCGCTGAAGGTGGCTGACATCCTGTTCCTGGTCTCTGCTGCGTTTTCGCTGGCAGCTGCGGGCTTCTTCCCGGCCCTTGTGCTGGGTATCTTCTGGAAGCGCGCCACGGGCCCGGCCGCCGTTTTGGGCATGCTGGCCGGTGTCTCCGTCACGTTGTACTACATGGCGACCACCCAGCCCTGGATGCGTGGTCTTTTCGGCGTGACGGGGCCGATTTCTGACTACATGTGGTGGGATATCCAGCCGATCTCCGCCGGTGTTTTCGGTATGCCTGTGGGCATGGCCGTGATCATCTTGGTTAGCCTGGTGACGCCTGCTCCGAGCAAGAAAATCCAGGAGTTGATCGAGCACGTCCGTTATCCAAACCTCAAGACCAGCTGATGCTGAACGCACTCTTAGCCGGACCTAATCCGGCTAGGAGAAGCAGGCCCGGCCATTCACATGGCCGGGCTTTTTTTCATGGCGTTGCGATAGGCTAGGGAAGAGCGTCAGCATACTTTCAACACTGGTGGAGACGTACCCTGTCCATCGTCCAGAACCATGCCGGGACCACGCTGCTGACTTCGATACCTTCCAGCAGTCTGATGGCCAATCTTCGGCAGGAGATGTCCCGCTACAGCGGTTTTTGCAAATCGCGTCCCTCGATCTCGATTTCTTTATCACCCATGTGCAGCAGCAGTTCTTTGCGCCGGGGAGGATTCTGGTGGCGCCCGACAGTGGCGTGGTGACGCGGCTGCTTTATAGCCTCAGGGTGCGGTCTGCGGCAAGCGCGGCTTGCCCGGTCTCTCGGGCGGGGCCCCCAGTACGAGACCGGCGACTTGTTTCCGCTCAGTGCCGCGATGGATGGGCACACCATGACCGCAACCTACTTAGCCACGGCTGACACCTTCGTGCTGGCCTTGCCCACCCCGCAAATACAGACACTTGAAGAAAAGTGTGCCGTTTGCAGACTGCCTGAACAGGCGGGTTAGGGAGCGGCGCAGCTTCCCGGGAAACCCAAAACAGACTATAATGTTAGGTTCACTTTGCCACACTCCATGTTGACGCTGGGGGTGGCTTTCACCGCTTTGCGGGATATCCTCAAGGAGTTTGAATGCGTCACTATGAAATCGTTCTCATGATCCACCCGGATCA
>RFQA01000321.1 GCA_009925925.1 Betaproteobacteria bacterium | reverse complement strand
AGGCGGAAGCCCCTCTCGCAGCAGATAGTCCCGGGCTATGGTGCTGTAAGTGAGATTGACATCGGCCGTGTGGTCGACAATGCGACGGTTCGTCTCCTCCGGCACGCGTTGATCGAAACAGCGGTTACCCGCTTCCATATGGAAGATGGGAACCTTGCGACGCTTGGCAGGAATCACCGACAAACAGCTGTTGGTATCGCCCAGCACAAGCATGGCCTCAGGGCGCTCCTGCTCCAGCACGCGGTCGACCGCAATGATCAGGTTGCCGATGGTGTGAGCCGCACCGCTCGAGTTGGTCGCACTGTCCAGGAAGTGATCCGGCTTTCGAATGCCCAGATCATCAAAAAAAACCTGGTTCAACTCATAGTCGTAGTTTTGCCCAGTGTGCACCAGCACATGATCGCAATGCTCGTCCAGACGCGCCAGCACGCGTGACAAGCGAATGATCTCGGGGCGGGTGCCGACCACCGTCACAATCTTGAGTTTTTTCATCGACATGGCTTTATTCTCGTCTGGCTAGACTGGGCAAGCGTAAGTATCCGGCTTAGCCCGATCGAAAATCTCATTCGCCCAGAGCATGACCACCATCTCATCGCTGCCGGTGTTCGTGATGTCATGGGTCCAGCCCGGAACGGTCTCGACGATTTCGGGCTTGGCACCCGTCGTCTCCAGCTCATGCACCTGGCCGGTTTGCATGTGACGAAACCGGAAGCGCGCCTGACCCTTGATCACCAGGAATTTCTCGGTCTTGGTGTGGTGGTAATGCCCGCCCCGCGTGATGCCGGGATGCGCCGTGAAGAAAGAGAACTGACCACAATCTGGCGTCTTCAGCATCTCCACAAAGACACCACGCGGATCGCCATACTGAGGCACCTCGTAGGCGAAGCGCTCCACCGGAAGGTAGCTCACGTAGGTGGCATAAAGGGCACGCACCAGGCCCGTCCCGACGCGATCGATCACCAGGCTGTCGCGGCTCTCGCGAAACGCCGTGATCTGGCGCACCAACTCACCCACCGTCACGGTGTATTGCGGCGCAATCGTCTCCAACCCATCGGCATCCAGGCTGGCATCGGCCCCGTCCATCAAGCTGATGAAGCGGTCGAGCACATCGTCGATGTACACCAGCGTCACGCTTGCATTCGGATCGTTGACCTGCACCGGCAGGCCGCGCGCGATGTTGTGGCAGAAGGTCGCAACGGCTGAGTTGTAGTTGGGCTTGCACCACTTGCCAAAGACATTGGGCAGGCGAAACACATGAACCAAGGTTCCATTCACGCCAGCCAGGGACTGCAAAGCCTGCTCGGCCATGCGTTTGCTCAAACCATAGGGATTTTCCAAGCGGGCCTGGGTTGACGAGCTCAGCAGCACGCGCATGGGGCGGCCCGAGCTTCGCACCGCGTCACTTAAAGCCAGGGTCAAATCTGCGTTACCGACGACAAACTCTTGCGGGTCCTTCGGTCGATTCACACCGGCCAAGTGGAATACGACATCCACGCCTTCAAGCCGCTTGGGCAGGTCGTCCGCTTTGTCCGCGCGGGTATAGGTCACCACCTCTACATCTTTGCGTTCGCGCAAGCGCAGTTGAAGATTTTTCCCCACAAAACCATCGGCTCCGGTGATCAGCACCCTCATGCCATCATTCCTCGGCCACAGCGGCTTCACCGCGCGCAATGCGCTGCATGAAGTCGAGCTTGAGCAGCAACGCTTTCATCCCAGCCACATCCAACTGTGTCGTGTTGTGCGAGTTGTAGTCTTCACCGTGCAAGCTCTGCGTGAGGCGGCGCTCGCCCACCTCGACAAACTTCTCGTAGTTCAAGTCGCGCCCATCCGGTGGCACCCGGAAATATTGGCCCATGTCTTCGGCGCAGGCCATCTCTTCGCGGCCTAGCAAAGTTTCAAAAAGCTTCTCGCCGTGCCGAGTGCCGATTTCCTGAATGGGATGACTGGGCTTGCCCATCATCTGCAGGATGGCTTGCGCGAGTATCTGGACCGTTGCCGCAGGCGCCTTTTGCACAAAGATGTCGCCATTGCGGCCATGCTCAAACGCGTACAGCACCAAGTCCACAGCATCGTCGAGCGACATCATGAACCGAGTCATGCTCGGGTCAGTCACGGTAATGGGCTTGCCCGCCCGCACCTGATCCACAAAAAGGGGAATGACCGAGCCGCGCGAGGCCATCACATTGCCATAGCGAGTCCCGCAAATCACGGTCCCGGACTTCTCCAGATTGCGACTGGTGGCCACCATGACCTTTTCCATCAGTGCCTTGCTGATGCCCATGGCGTTAATCGGATAGACGGCCTTGTCGGTGCTCAGGCAGACGACGCGCTTTACGCCTGCTGCAATCGCCGCATCCAGCACATTTTCGGTACCCAGCACATTGGTGCGCACCGCTTCGCCGGGATGAAACTCGCAGGAAGGCACTTGTTTCAGCGCTGCAGCGTGAAAAACGTAGTCCACGCCACGCATGGCGGCTGCAACGCTGCGCGCGTCGCGCACATCGCCAATGTAGAACTTGGCGACAGCAAACTATCGTTTGATGAGTATGA
>RFQA01000033.1 GCA_009925925.1 Betaproteobacteria bacterium | reverse complement strand
CACCCTACCCTGTTAACCCGGCAGGTTTCGTCATCCACAGCGCCGTGCACGAGGCCCGCGAAGACGCCGCAACACGCAGCCGGCGTCTTCGCGGGCCTCGTGCACGGCGCTGTGGATGACGAAACCTGCCGGGTTAACAGGGTAGGGTGAGTCGATCAGCTTATTGCAGTGTTGATCGACTTTGACGAGACTGCTGGCAGTGATCTCGTCGAACATCAGCCCGTAGGGGTTGATAAGGAAGTGGTGCTCCGGCCCGGGAATGCGGGCGCTGATATGGGTGAAGACCAGATCGCTCCAGCCATACAGGGCGACCAGCCGGTAGCAGGCGGCGAGGTCCTGGCGGAGTTGCCATTCCTGCTCGCTGACCTGGGATTGCACTGACGGTGTGGTCATTGATGACTCCATGAGGGGTTTGCGTTCGAGGTTAGCGGTGACGGACGGCGTTACACTGTTAAAAATTTGACAATCTAGGGTATTCACCGTGGGGGAATGGATGGCGCACTCCAAAACCGAACTGCTGAAAAAAATGTCTGTGAACCCTTGGTTTGCCGCCCTGCCACTGGCAGAGCGCAAGGCCATGTTGGCGGTGGCGATCGTCCAGCCGCTGGCGGTAGGGGAGTCGGTCTACCGCAAGGGCGATGTATCGGGCGGCTTTTATGGCGTGCTGTCCGGCTTGTTGCGGGTGTCGGCTACCGGCGAGGACGGTCGGGAGGGCATTCTCTCGGTGCTGGAGCCGGGCAACTGGTTCGGGGAGACCACCTTGCTGGACGGGCAGGTCCGCCCCCACGATGTGACTGCGGTGCAGGAGGGAGAGATCCTGGTGATCACTGCCGCGGACTTCAAGCGCTTGATGCGTCGTCTGGGTTTTGCCCATGGCATGACGACCTTGCTCTGTGCCCGGGTGCGGGGTTTGTACGGGCTGATCGAAGACACCATGTTGCGCTCTACCCGCATGCGCGTGGCACGGCGGCTGATCACCTTGGCCAAAGGTGACATGACCATGGCGGCGCAGACCCGGCAGGGCGTACAAGTCTCTCATGAAGAGCTGGCCATGATGCTGGGCGTGACCCGCCAGACGCTGGCCAAAGAACTCAAATACTTTGTGCGCGAAGGGGCCCTGGCGCTTGGCTACGGGCACATCGACTTTTTGGACACGGTACTGTTGCAGCACGAGGCAGCGCTGGACTGAGCGGTCCCGGCTGCGAGGGCAACACCTCACGGCCAAGGGCTTGAAGGCGGAGACTGGCTGAAACCGGGGCAGGCCGGTAAAATCGCGCCCTCCCTTCTCTGATTGCGCCGGCCGGACACGCACTGTGGTCTGCACCCGCGCCCCCTTGCCATGTTGTACCCACAAGAATTCGACGTCATCGTTGTCGGCGGCGGCCATGCCGGAACCGAAGCTGCACTCGCGGCGGCCCGCATGGGCTGCAAGACTTTGCTGCTCTCCCACAACATCGAGACCCTGGGGCAGATGAGCTGCAACCCCTCCATCGGCGGCATCGGCAAGGGCCACCTGGTCAAGGAGGTGGACGCCATGGGTGGCGCGATGGCACTGGCGACCGACGAGGCGGGCATTCAGTTCCGCATTCTCAATTCCAGCAAAGGCCCGGCCGTGCGGGCCACCCGTGCGCAGGCGGACCGCGTGCTCTACAAAGCCGCCATCCGGCGAATGCTGGAAAACCAACCCAACCTCTCGCTGTTCCAACAAGCCGTCGATGACCTGATGGTCGAGGGCGACCGGGTGGTGGGCGCAGTCACGCAGGTGGGTATCCGCTTCAAGGGCAAGACGGTGGTGCTGACGGCCGGCACTTTCCTGGATGGCAAGATCCACGTGGGTTTGAACAACTACGCTGCAGGCCGGGCAGGGGACCCACCTGCCGTGTCGCTGTCGGCACGGCTCAAAGAGCTCAAGCTGCCGCAGGGGCGCCTCAAGACCGGTACCCCGCCGCGCATTGATGGCCGCAGCATCGACTTCAGCAAGTGCATTGAGCAGCCTGGCGATGGCGTGCCCGGTGGCATGAGCGACGTGATGCCGGTGGTGAGTTTCATGGGCAATGTGGCCATGCACCCGCAGCAAGTGCCCTGCTGGATCACCCACACCAACGAGCGCACGCACGACATCATCCGCAGCGGGTTCGATCGCAGTCCCATGTTCACCGGCAAGATCGAGGGCGTGGGCCCGCGCTACTGCCCGAGCGTGGAAGACAAGATCAACCGCTTTGCCGACAAAGACAGCCACCAGATCTTTTTGGAGCCCGAAGGCCTGACCACCCACGAGTACTATCCCAACGGCATTAGCACCAGCCTGCCCTTTGACATTCAGTACGAATTGGTGCGCAGCATGGCCGGCTTGGAGAACGCGCACATTTTGCGGCCCGGTTACGCCATCGAGTACGACTACTTTGACCCGCGCAGCTTGAAGGGAAGTTTTGAGACACGCCAGATTGGCGGCCTGTTCTTTGCCGGCCAGATCAACGGCACCACCGGCTACGAAGAGGCGGCAGCGCAAGGCATGTTTGCCGGTATCAATGCCGCACTGCAAGTGCGCGCCATGGGCGGTGGCGATGTAGCCCTGAGCGCGGCGGGTAGCGCCAGCTACAGTGGCGACACCTGGTTGCCCGGTCGCGACCAAGCGTACCTGGGCGTGCTGGTGGATGACCTGATTACCAAGGGCGTGACCGAACCCTACCGCATGTTCACCAGCCGGGCGGAGTTCCGCTTGCAGCTGCGTGAAGACAATGCCGATGCCCGCTTGACAGAAATGGGGCGCGAACTGGGCTTGGTGGATAACGCGCGTTGGGATGCCTTCTGCCGCAAGCGCGATGCTGTTTCACGTGAAACAGAACGCCTGCGCAGCATCTGGGTGAACCCGCGCAACCTGGCCGCTGACGAATCCGAGCGGGTGCTGGGCAAGTCCATCGAGCATGAGTACAACCTCGCGGACCTGTTGCGGCGCCCTAATGTGAGCTACGGTGGACTGATGTCGCTGGATCACGGCAAGTACGCAAACCGTGATCTGATGGACGCTGTTTCACGTGAAACAGCAGGGCTGCCTGCCGTGGATGCCGCTGAGGTGGCTTTTGTGGCTGCGGTGGTGGAGCAGGTGGAAATCGCTGCCAAGTATTCCGGCTATATCAACCGCCAGAAGGACGAAGTGGAGCGTGCCGCCCATTACGAAAACCTGCGCTTGCCGGATGACCTCGACTACATGCAAGTCACGGCCCTGAGCATTGAAGCCCGCCAGCGCCTGAGCAAGTACAGGCCCGAAACGCTGGGGCAGGCATCGCGCTTGTCCGGCATCACACCCGCCACGATTTCGCTGTTGATGATCCACCTGAAGAAGGGCAACTTCCGTGGCTTCGCTGAAAAGGCCGAGACTGTATGAGCGCCAGTCACTTGGAGCAATTGGGCAAAGCGGCCACGGCATTGGGTTTGAATCTGGACGCGGTCCAGCAAGGCGCATTGTTGGAGTACCTTGCCCTGATCCAGAAATGGACCAAGGTCTACAACCTGACGGCGGTGCGCAATCCGGATGAGATGCTCACGCACCACTTGCTGGACAGTCTGGCGGTGATCGCGCCTTTGCAGAAGCAGCTCAATGTTTTGAAAGAGCAGGGCGTTGGTGGTGACAAGCCCCGCTTGCTGGATGTGGGCTCGGGTGCTGGTTTGCCGGGTATTGTGATTGCCATTTGCTGCCCGCACATCACGGTGCACTGTGTCGATACGGTGGCCAAAAAGGCGGCGTTCATCCAGCAGGTGGCAGTGACCTTGAAGCTGCCTAACTTGCGCGGCATTCATGCGCGGGTGGAAAGCTTGACTGAGCCCTACGATGTCGTGAGCTCGCGTGCCTTTGCTTCTTTGGTGGACTTCACCACCTGGTCGGAAAAAGCCTTGGCAGGGCAGGGTGTGTGGATGGGCATGAAGGGCAAGCATCCTGCGGACGAGATGGCTGCGCTGCCTGCGTCGGTGGAGGTGTTTCACGTGGAACACCTGGTGGTCCCGGGATTGGATGCGGAGCGCTGCATTGTGTGGATGAGGAAGAGGGTGCTGGTTTAGAGCCATTGCTTTCTGCTCTGGTGTGAGGGTTGGGTGGGGTTGCGCGTTTTGCTCCGTGTCCCCCGCCCGCTGTGCGGGCTCCTCCTTGACCTGCGCAAAACGCACAACCCCACCCAACCCGCCGAAGTGGTGGGTGCCCCTCAGGTTTTGAATGCAGGCACACTATTCGTAGCGGCGTGACGGGGGTGCACCCCAAAGTGAGGTCAAGGAGGAGCCTGCATAGCAGGCGGGGGACACGAACGGCGGGGTGTACCCCTGGCGCGCAGCGGGCCCAGCACGTCCTTCGCGAGTAAATGGTACTCAAGCTGTTTCACGTGAAACAACACTCGGGCGACTTGAGCAAGTTAGCAACTGCAATCCCAACCCTCGCCTCAAAAATTCCAACGTAAACTCGACACCCACCTCTACGAAAGTACTCCCATGTTCGGCATCACCGATTACGGCACCTTTGTCATCACCATCATCGTATTCCTCGCTATCCCCGGTCCGGGTAATCTGGCATTGGTGACGTCTACCAGCAAGGGTGGAATAGCCGGTGGACTGGCCGCTACCCTCGGGGTGATTCTGGGCGACCAAGTACTAATGTGGTCCGCAGTGGCCGGTGTGGCGGCATTGCTGGCCGCATACCCTGAAGCCTTTCATGCCGTGCAGTGGGCAGGCGCTGCTTACCTGGCCTGGCTGGGCTACAAAATGTTGACCGCCAAACCCGGTGCTGCACCGGTGCTCAATATCAAGCCCGGACAATACCTTCGCCAGGCACTGCTCATCACCTTGCTCAACCCCAAGGCCATCCTGTTTTACATGGCCTTCTTCCCCCTGTTTGTGGATCGCGCTCACCAGCAAGGACTGGTGACCTACGGAGTCATGGCCGCGACGATCGCCTTTTTGACTTTCCTCTACGGCCTGGGCGCCACGCTGTTGACCCACTTTTTGGCTGAGCGCATGCGCGCCAACCCCCGCATCGGCCGGGTGTTGGAGAAAGTGGCGGGCCTGTTTCTGGTGGGCTTTGGCATCAAGTTGGCTCTGCAGTCCGCCAAGTAATCCCACCGCTGTTTCAGTTTTTCGTTTTCACACCCTGAGCGTCCTATGGCCAAAATTTTCTGCGTTGCCAACCAAAAAGGTGGCGTCGGCAAAACCACTACCACTGTGAATCTGGCCGCAGGTCTGGCCAAGGTCGGGCAGCGGGTGTTGATGATCGATCTGGACCCGCAGGGCAACGCCACCATGGGCTCGGGTGTGGACAAGCGCAAACTCGAACTCACGGTGTACGACGTGCTGCTGGAATCCGCCACGGTGGCCGAAGCCCGTGCCAAAAGCGAAAAGCTGATCGAGGGCGGCTGCAGTTACGACATCCTGGGCGCCAACCGCGAACTGGCGGGTGCTGAGGTAGAAATGGTGGAGCTGGAACGGCGTGAGCGCCGCCTCAAGCAGGCGCTGGCAGTGGTGGACCATGAATACGACTTCGTGCTCATCGACTGCCCGCCCTCTTTGAGCATGCTCACCCTCAACGGCCTCTGCTGCGCCCATGGCGTGATCGTGCCCATGCAATGCGAGTACTTCGCCCTCGAAGGCCTGACCGATCTGGTCAACACCATCAAGCAGGTGAAGGCCAACCTGAATGACGATCTGCAAATCATCGGCTTGCTGCGCGTGATGTTCGACCCCCGCATTACCCTGCAAAACCAGGTGAGCGACCAGCTCAAGGCCCACTTCGGAGACAAGGTGTTTGACACCGTCATTCCCCGCAACGTGCGTCTGGCAGAGGCGCCGAGCTATGGAGTTCCCGGTGTGGTGTTCGACCCCAACTCCAAGGGTGCCCAGTCCTTCGTGGCCTTCGCGCAAGAGATGGTGGATCGTATTCACGCCATGTAATCCCATGGACACTACAAGCTACACCACCCTCCTGTTGCCTGGCTGGCAGAACTCCGGCCCCGCCCACTGGCAAAGTCGCTGGGAAGCCTTGCATGGCTTTACCCGTGTGCAGCAGCACGACTGGATGCAACCCCTTCGCGGCGACTGGATGATGCAGCTCGAAGAAGCCGTGCTCGCTGCGCCCACCCCGGTGGTGCTGGTCGCGCACAGCTTGGGTTGCATCCTCACCGCCGCCTGGGCCCAACATTCGCAAAACACCCACCGCGTGAAGGCTGCCTTTTTGGTTGGGCCTGGTGACCCGGAGCGTGAAGAGTTGCAGGCGCCGCTCAAGAGCTGGTGGCCTGTCGTCATGGACAAGTTGCCCTTCGCCGCCGAGTTGCTGGGCAGTCGCAACGACCCTTACTGCAGCTTTGAGCGGGCACAGCAGTTCGCCGCCGCCTGGGGAGCCGACCTGGTGGACTGCTGCAATGCAGGGCACCTGAATGCCGATTCCGGCTTGGGTGACTGGCCCGAAGGGCTGGCTAAATTGCAGGCACTGGTTGCTCGCGCCGGCTGACATGCGGGTATCTCACTGATACGACATACACAAGGACAGAACATGGTTACGAAAAAACCCAAAGGTTTGGGCATGGGCCTGGAAGCCCTGCTGGGCCCCAAAGTGGTGGATGCTCCCGCAGCCGACACCAGCCTTGCGACTTCCACCACGCCCAGCACCTTGCTGTTGGCCGACATGGTGGCGGGCGTCTATCAGCCACGCACCCGCATGGACGAGGGTGCCCTGTACGAGCTGGCAGAGAGCATCAAGGCCCAGGGCATCATGCAGCCGATTCTTGTTCGTCGTCTGGACGACGAACAAGCTCGGCTGCACCGCAATAAGGATTCGCAGGGGCCCTCCCCTGCGAAGGGCTCGACAAGTGAAGCGCGCCCCATTTATGAAATCATCGCCGGTGAACGCCGCTTCCGCGCTGCTAAGCTGGCCGGCCTGACCGAAGTGCCAGTGCTGGTGCGCGACGTGCCCAACGAGGCCGCCGCCGCTATGGCGCTGATCGAGAACATCCAGCGCGAAGACCTGAACCCGCTGGAAGAAGCGCAGGGCCTGCAGCGCCTGATCCGGGAATTCGGCCTCACCCACGAAACTGCGGCCCAAGCTGTGGGCCGTTCGCGCAGTGCCGCCAGCAACCTGCTGCGCCTCCTGAACCTGGCCGATCCGGTGCAGACCATGCTGATGGCCGGCGACATCGACATGGGCCACGCCCGAGCCTTGTTGGCGCTGGACCGTGGCACACAGATCACCGCAGCCAATCAGATCGCCACCAAAAAAATGTCGGTGCGCGAAGCCGAGAGTTTGGTCAAAAAGCTCAGTGCCGAGTTCTCGCTCAAGCCCCAAAAGCCGGCCAAAGAAAAGTCGCGCGACATCAAGCGCGTGGAAGAAGAACTGTCCGACTTGCTCATGGCCCAGGTGGATGTGCACATCAAAAAGCGCGTCAAGCGCCACGGCCGTTTCGAGGAAATGGGAGAAGTGGTGATCCAGTTCGGCTCGCTCGATGAGCTGAACGGTCTGATCGACCGATTGGCTCCGGACGGCCCATTGGCAATGGCCGCTGCCTGCGGTGCTGGCGTGGGCCCTGTGTTGGGCGGTGTTCCGCGAGCTGCTGGGGCAGGGCATGGCCTTGCAGTGGGCGCTGGGTCTGAGCAGTGCATTGGGGGTGGCCTGCAGCTTGTGGGGTGCTACCTGGTGGCGGCGCTTGTTGATTGCGGGTGGTTTTCCCTTGTCGCTGGCAGCCAGCCTGTCGGCCTTGGGGGCGGACTCCTTGCCGGCTTGGGCCTGGTTGCTGCCCTTGGGCCTCTTGCTCTTGGTCTATCCGGTGAACGCCTGGCGCGATGCACCGCTGTTTCCCACCCCGCCCCATGCGCTGCTTGATTTGCCGGCGCACGCTCCTTTGCCCCTAGGCGCCCAGGTGCTCGATGCTGGTTGCGGCCTGGGCCATGGTCTGCAGGCTTTGCGTTTGGCTTATCCGCAAGCTGAGCTGCACGGCATGGAGTGGAGTTGGCCTCTTCGTCTACTCTGCGGGTTGCGCTGCCCCTGGGCCCGCGTCACCCGGGCAGATATCTGGAAAGCGAGCTGGGCCAGCTATGACATGGTGTACCTGTTCCAGCGGCCTGAGAGCATGGCGCGCGCCGTGGACAAGGCCCGCGCCGAGCTGCGGCCGGGCGCTTGGCTGGTGAGTTTGGACTTTGAAGCAACAACTTCCACACCGCGCGCCAGCTGGCGCGCACCCAATGGCAAAATGGTGTGGCTGTACCAGGCGCCTCTGCCTGTGCCCCCAGGAGAATCTGCATGACCACCACTAGCTTGCCCCTCATACGGACGCCAACGAAGCCCTGCACGCGGCACAGGTTGTGGTGTTTGCTTTGGCCACGCTGGCCGAGCTGCGCGACTCGGACACCGAGAGCCACCTCCTGCGGGTCCAGAACTATGTGCGCGCATTGTGTGGCGAGTTGCAAAAGAACCCCGCCTATGCCGCCGCGTTGACTCCGGCCTATGTCGAGACATTGGTAGGCAGCGTACCCATGTACGACATGGGCACCATCGGCATTCCGGACCGTATCCTGCTCAAACCCGGCCGCCTGACCCCGGATGAAATTGCCATCATGCGCACCCACACCACGCTGGGCCACGACGCACTGGTGCGGGCGGAAAAGACCTTGGGCCGCGTGTCGCCCCTGCTCACGGTTGCCAAAGAACTCACGCTGTGCCACCAGGAAAAATGGGACGGCACCGGCTACCCCAAGGGCTTGTGGGGCGAACAGATTCCGCTGTCTGCCCGCATCGTGGCGCTGGCCGATGTGTTTGATGCACTGATCAGCAACAAGGTTTACAAAGACGGCGTGTCGGTGGACCGCGCGGTGGAAATCATTACGGAAGCCCGTGGCGCGCACTTTGACCCCGCGCTGGTAGACGCCTTTGTTGCCGTGCAAGACACCTTCCGTGGCATTGCCGTTCGCCATGCCGATACGGATGCCGACATGCAGCAGAAGATCGAATACATGGCCAACGCCATCGCCGAGGTCGCGGTTCTATAACCACTCCAGCCGGTAGCCCACGCCATACACGGCGTTGATGGCACAGGCAGTCGCGCCTGCCGCCTCCAGTTTTTTTCGGATATTTTTGATGTGGCTGTCGATGGCACGGTCGCTCACGTCCCGCAGATCGTCGTGCACATGGTCCAGCAACTGGGCTCGCGAAAAAACCTGTTCCGGCCGCGCCAGCAGAGCCGCCAGTAGCCGGTATTCCACCGGTGTCAGCGGCAGCGCCGCTCCTGCCCAGTACACAGTCAAGGCGCTTTCGCGCACTTCCAATCTGAGGCTGCCGCCCGTGGTGAGGGATGCAGAGGCCAATGCCCCTTGCGCGCGTCGCAACTGGGCCTTCACCCTTGCCACTACCTCGCGCGGGCTGAAGGGCTTACACACATAGTCATCGGCCCCGGTTTCCAGGCCCAGCAGGCGGTCAATCTCGTCGATACGTGCAGTTAGCATGATGATGGGTACGTTGGAAAAGTTGCGCACCTGTGTGCAGACCGCCAGCCCGTCCTGGCCCGGCAGCATCAAGTCCAGCAGCACAAGGGCAGGGCGGGTGCGCCGCACTGCATCCACCGCCAGCAGTCCATCGCTGCAGATGGCCGTGGTGAAGCTATGCATGTGGAGGTAGTTGGTCAGCATGTCGGCGATCTTGGCGTCATCCTCAACCACCAGAATGTGCGGGGGCGGTGTCATACAGGGCTCCTGTCGGCTCGCAGCGGAATCCGCACACAGATCTGCAGGCCGCCCAAAGACGATGGGTTGGCATCTACCGTGCCCTTGTGGGCGCGCACGATGGCGCGCACGATGGACAAGCCCAGCCCGCTGCCCTGGGCTTGCCCATGGGCATCCCGCCGCTGGCGCGCGCGGTCGGCCCGGAACAAGGGCTCAAACAGTTCCTTGCGGTCCGCAGGGTCCACACCGGGTGCGGAGTCGTCCACCGTCAGCGTGAACCAGTGGCCGTCGTGTTTCCAGTCCACTGCGATAGTGCCGGGTGCATCGGTGTAGCGCAGGCTGTTGGTCAGCAGATTGCCTACCACTTGTTCCATGCGTCCGAAGTCCCATTGCACGGGGATAGCACCAGCCCCCTTAGGCGGTAGCAACAAGGTGATATCCCGTCGTTGTGCGGCGGTGAGATGGCGTTCTGTGATGCGGATGAGCCAGGCATGTGCGTCGCCATCGGTCAAGGAGCAGCGCATGCCGCCCATGTCGGCCACCGAAAGCGTGTGCAAGTCATCTACCAGACGGTTGAGCTGCATGACTTCATCCCGCAGCCCGGCCAGCACTTGCGGGGTGGGTTGGCGCGCACCGTCTTCCATGGCTTCCATTTCGCCGCGCAGCACCGACAGGGGCGTGCGCAGCTCGTGCGAGATCTGGGCAATCCAGGTCCGCCTTGCCTGCTCCAGCCTCGCTAGTTCATGGGTCATGGTGTTCACGTCATCCATGAGCTGGGCGATTTCCAAAGCGCCTGTAGGTTGCAGCAAAGTGCTGCGTTTGCCGCGTGCAATATCGCGGGTGGCTTTTTGCAGGGCCCGCAGGGGGCGGCTCCAGCGGGCGGCCAGGCCCCAAGCCGCCAGCAAAGCCACAGCGATGGTGCCCAGAGCTGCCCACAGCAGCAAGCGGGTCTGGCGCTGCAGAAAGCGCGCATCTACCCCTTCGGGTTCCGGTTCTGCCATTAAGTCGGCGAAGGCTACCTCTTGCCCTTCCACTTTGATGGCGCGGGTGGTGCGTGGTGCACCGGCGGGTTGCGGGCGGCCTGCAAGACGTTGACCTTGCGCATCGCGGATCAGCAGGCGGTCGCCCAGGTTAGCTCCTGCCCCGGCTCCTGGTGGTCGCGGTGGCGGTGGCGTTATCGGATCGCCGGGGCCCTCCGCACGTGGCGGGCGAGGGCGTGGCGCGCGTCCGTTGAATTCATCGATCAAGGCACGCATGGGTTCCGGGTCCTGGCGAATCCAAAGCAATGCAGGGTCCAGCGCGGCACGCCGCTCAATGATCGCCACCATGCGCATCAGTTGCTCGTCATCCCGGGCCTGCAGGTAGTCTCGAAAGCCATTGCGCAGGTTGAGCACGCTCAGGCCGCCCACCACTACCACGGCCAGCACCACACAGCCGGCAATCAGCAGCGAGAGCTGGCTTGCCAGCGTCAGGCGGCGCAAGCCGGACGGGGGGCGTGGTGAGTCGGTGGACATGGGGTCATCTTAGAGGCGCTGGGATTGGTTTACCCGGGGTTTTCAAGGGCGTTGGTAGCCATCGGACAAAGTGTGCAAAAAGGCCACGATGTCATTGACCTCCGTGTCACTCAGCAGCGGGCCGCTGCCCGCTGCGCGGTTAAACGGTGCCTTGGTCACTTCCAGGTTGCCCCGGTAGACCACGGGCAGGTCATCCGGCTGCGAGCTACCGCCATACCAGCGTTCCGGATTGCTGGCGCGTGTGGAGTAGAAGCGCACGACCTCGCGCAGGTCCCGGAAAAAGCCGTTGTGCATGAATGCAGGGCGCTCGGCCACATTGCGCAGGGTGGGCATGCGGAACTTGCCGCAAAAATCCCCGATGGTTACGCCTGCTGCCACATCGGCTGGCAGGGTGGGGGCCGTACGGTCTGGCCCACACAGGCCGAGGTCGAAAAAGCTGCTGTCGGCATTGCGCGGAATGGCCCGGTTGCGGGGAACGCCGGTGGCGTAGTAGGTGAATTCCGAGAAAAGCGAATCCTGAGGGTTGCCACTGGACGGGTTCATCAGGTGGCAACCCGCGCAGTTGGCGCGCTGTGTGTCCATGAACAGCGCCATGCCCCGCATTTCAGGCGCAGAGAGGGTTGCGCGGCCCCGCACGTAAGCGTCGTATTTGGAGCTGAAAGGTTGCAGGGCGGCCTGTTCAAAGGCGGCAATGGCTACGCCTATATTGGTAAATGCGGTGTCGGTATCGGAGAAAGCATCCGGGCCGAAGACCTGCCGGAACAGCGGGGCGTAGCTCGCGACTGTCAGTTTAGTCACCACAGCTTGCCGGTCGGAGTTATTCATTTCCAGCGGGTTGAGCAAGGGGCCCAACGCCTGCAAGGCGAGTGTGTCGGCACGGCCGTCCCAGAAGTGCCCGCCCAGGGCTTCTGTTTCACCATTTGCCGTCACAAACTGCAACGGTGGAATGCTGCCCACATAGCTGTTGGTCATGGCATTGCGCAAACCCAAGGCGCCCGACTGACTGCCCAAGGCGACACCGATGCGTGAGCCATGGTTGCCCGCAAAACCTTTGCCCGGCTGGTGGCAGGCCACACAGGCGGTGCCGCGTGGTTCGGAAAGATTGGCGTCGCTAAACAGCAGCTGCCCCAGCTGGGCCAGATTACCGGCACGCTGCACGGCCAGACCTTGTGCTCTGGCGATTTCGGCTGTCATCATGTCCGTTGTTGGGGTGCTTGCCGTCGGGACACCGTCGCTGCCACCGCCACCACAAGCAGTGAGCGCCACCAGACACAGGGCGGCCAGGCTCATCGCGAGCAACCAGCGCAAGCAAAACAGCGGATAGGGGGTGTTCATGAAAATCTCCTCACGGCCGTATGCGGCCGCTGCGGCGCACTGTGATGGCCGAATGTGGAGCAACGATGGAGGCGGCCTGCTTCATCTGTTTCGACCGTTTGGGGCACGGAGTAAGCATTTGTAAGCCGCGTTGCAGCCTGTCAGAAGGGCGTCGTTTTGGCAGTGCGCGCACGGACAATCCGCCGTCCCTGCACGCGGTAGAGGCAGGGCGGAGACCCGGCATGCGCCCGCACACAGCAAACACAACAACAATCAATCGCCATCGTGTTGGATGGTCCACCCTGGCCTTGGCTGCGCTTCTCACGGCCTGTGGTGGTGGTTCGGGCGACAGTTCCAGCAGTGGTGCAAGCAGTGGCACCGTATCGCTGGTGGCGGCTCCTCAGGCCAGCAGCCAGATTTCGCAAGCCCTTCAAAGCGGCGACGCGAGTGCGCTCACCGATGCCAAGCTGGTGGCTCAGCACGCCCAGTACGCACAGCAGCAAATCAGCCTGACGCAGGCAGCGCGCATCAGCAGCCTGTACCAAGGGGTGAGTACCGAATACGACCCCACCCAGTGGAGCTATTGGGTGCAGCCCCGCAACACCGCCACGGCACAACCGCTGATCGTGGGTGACCAGGGCAACGCCTTGGCCAGTATCAGTGTGGCGGGTGGCGGCCGCAGCGCAGGCTTTGGTGTGCAGGTGCTTTCCAAGTTCAATGCCAATGAGTTGGTCGCCTACCGGCCCGCCTTCAAGCGCCTTCTGGCCTGGCTGGTGCGTGGTGATGCTGCCGGCGCCTTGCCTGCCACGCTGAACGTGGCCTTTGCGGGCCTCAACGCCAGCAGCAGTGCGGCCGGCATGGTGAAGGCCGGAGTGCCGGTTACCACCATCGCCTGTGACTTCATCGCCACCCCCGCCTGCGCCACCAATGCGCACCTGTTGGTGGTGGGCGGAGACCTGGCGGCCAGTGCCGGTCTGGAGACCAGTATCCGGGCGCTGGTGGCAGCCGGGCGGCCGGTGCTCTATGTGCACACCAAAAGCAACTGGACCAGCGACTCCGCCATCCAGGTGCTGGCGGGCATGGGCCTGCAGTTCGGCCCTTATGGGGGCAACTACTGGGCCAGCGACAAGGTGGCAGCCGGCCGCAGCGAAGCGGGCAACCGCACGCTTTCCGACCAGTTCGCCAAAACCACGGCCATGCTGAACCTGCTGGCCTCCGACAGTTTCAGCATGCCCTACGACTGGTCGCCTTGCACCGTCACCGCCGGCAAGACCGACTGTTCGGGGGTGGCCAGCCTGCAGGCCAACTTGCTGTCGCCCGTCGATGCCTTGCGCAGCCAGATCGATGTATTCAACAAAGCAGGTCAGAACATCTTTGCCACAGCCGATACCGACGTGTTGCGCTACCTGGTGCTGTGGGCCGACGTGGTGCGGCGCCAGCTCCGTTACCCCATGGACAAGGCCAGCACCCCGGCGGCGTTTCAGAAGGCGCTGATTGCCGATGCCCTGGTGGCTTATGTGCGCCCGGTTGCCACTGCGCAAGCGGACTTGGGGAGCTTTGCCAGCGCGATGACTGCCGGCATGGCAGTGAGCACTACAGATGAGACGGTGGACGTGACCGTGCCGTCCACCAGTGGCTTTACAGCCATCGGCCGCCTGGCGGCTCCGGGCAAGCCGGTTACGGTCGAGCTGCTTAGTGCGGGCAGCGCCATTGTGTCGCTGCGCCTCAACACCCAGCGTACCGGTTCCACCCGCCTGTGGGACCCCAACCGGTACAACCGTCCGCGCTTTTTGGCCAGCCCGGACATGGTGCTCAGCACTGGCCAGGCGATGCAATTGGTGAGCCCCTATGGCGGCACCTTGCAACTGGTGTTTAGCAACGCCACGCCGCAGCAAAACGTGCAACTGCGTTTGCGCGGGGTGGCCAAGCATCCCTTCTTGGACCAGTCCAATGGCGCTGGCGACAAGGCGGCATTTGTGACTGCCCTGAACGCCGCCCAGCACGAGTGGGCCGAGATCAAGCTCGCAGGTATTGAGATCCACTCCCGTGCCGACAAGATGCGTGCCGTCATCAACGGCACCGATTACGCGGGCGACATCGACAAGTTTTTGAACGAAGTGAAAACCCTCTTCTTCGAAGACCTCTACATGCTGGCCGGCTACGCATTGCCAGGCAAAAGCTTGACCGCCCATGTGCAGGCCATGTGCACCAGCCTGGGCTGGAACTGCACCGATGCCACGCTGCACCGCGTGCCCGGGACGCAGCACATCAACGTGGACAACTATTCGCAGTGCGGCAGCGGCTGCTCAGGCAACCCGTATGACCAGGACTGGGGCCTCAGCCCACGCGGCTGGGGCGAAAGCCACGAGGTGGGTCACAACCAGCAAAAGGGCATGCACAAGGTCTATGACGACCGCAGTACCGAGGTCTCCAACAACCTGTTCCCCTTGCACAAAGGCTGGCGCATGCTCAGTGAGATGGGCTACAACACGGGCGATACCCGCGTGAGCTACTTGTCCGCCTTCAACATGATCAAGGCCGCCAAATTGCAGGCCGATCCTGTGGAGGCGGCTTACCAAAGCATCTGGGGTAACGCCGCTTACGCAGTGCAGAACGGCGAGCGCATGGCTTTTTACATGCAGTGGGTGCACTACTGGGCCCAGCGCCAGGTGAGCATTGCCACCGGCTGGGACATCATCACCTTGTTGTACCTGCACCAGCGCCAGTTTGACGCCGTGGCCGATGCGGACTGGGCCGTCAACCGCAACAAGCTGGGTTACAGCACCTATGCCACCAAGCCCAGCCCGACCGGCAACGACAACCTGCTCATCATCCTCTCGTGGATCACCCAACGTGACCAGCGCCCGACCTTCGACCTGTGGGGTGTGCGCTACTCGGCGGCTGCGTCTGCGCAAGTGGCAGCGTTCACGTTTGCAGTAGAGCCGGCGCTGTTTTATGCCAATACCAGCACCAATAACCACAGCACGGTGCGCAAGGTAGACATGTCGGTGGCCAGCCCGGCCTGGCCCTTCTGATTTGTGCGTGTTTGAGGGCGCTAGCGCCCGTCGAATATGCGCGGCCAGCTATCGAATCAGGAGCGTTTTCAGTGTGATGAAAGCGGCGCCCAGGCAGACAGTCAGGTGGAAGCCGCTCCATAGCAGGTAACGCCGGCGCAGGGATTGGGGTGAGAGCGGCGAGAGCAAAAACAAGCGCCCGTCTTGTGGTGCGCGCAGCATGTGCACGCCGGGTTGCGCGCGGATGTTGCGGTGCTCTCTCTCCACGGTGCGGGTGGCCAGGCGGCGGGCCAGTTCCCATTCTTTCAGGTCGATCTCGCCGTCCCGGTTCAGGTCGAAGCGGCGTTGCAGCTCAGCAGGGTTTTGCTTCCAGCTGGCGAGCAGGGCATTCACGTCTTCGCGCAGGCTCAAGACCGAGTTCGCACCACCCACGGTTACAAACTCACCCAGCGCGTACAGGTTGCGTCCACCGTGCAGCAAGTGCTCCACGTGCTTGGTATCGCCGGATACGCGGGACGTTTCTGGTACGCCCATCACCTCGGCATGGTCGGGGTCTATGGTGCACACGCCACTGCCGTCATGCAGGTCAAAGGTGGCGCTGCTCGTGCCGCCTTCTACTTCCTTCCAGTCGTTGTCGCTGTCCCGTTCATAGATGGCGTAGCGATACCAGATGCAGGGCGAGTTGCTTAAGGGGCTGTAAATCAGGTCGGTGGTGTTGGTTCGTCCTTGCAGCTCCACGTAGCCCTGTGCGGCCGATGCAATGCGCGAGGTGGCGATGTTTGAAATGGCCCGTGCCCGTCGCAACGCAGCACCCCAGGCCAGCAGGCCGATGGCACTGATGGCACCCGCGGCCCAGGGCCAATGCGGGCCGGAACCCGCATGAAAGGCCCCGCCGGCGATTCCGAAGTAAACGGCTGCCAGCAGCCCGTTCATGCTCTGGCTGCGCAGCCAGCGCAAGCCCATCAGTTGCAGACCCACCGCCCGTCAGGCCTTGAAGCGCGCGGAAATGTCCACGTCCTGCAGCTCTTCAGAACTGAACTTCAGCAGCTCGGCACTCTTGAAGTTGAAGAACCGCGCCACCAGCACGCCGGGAAACTGCTCGATGCGCACGTTGTTGATGTTGACGGACTCGTTGTAAAACTCGCGGCGGTCGGCAATGCTGTTCTCCAGGCTGCTGATGCGGGACTGCAGTTGCAAGAACTGCTCATTGGCCTTGAGGTCAGGGTAGCTCTCGGCAAGGGCGAACAACTGACCCAGCCCGTTGCGCAAGCCGGTCTCGGCGCGACCCACGGCCGCCACGTCCTGGGACTCGCGGGCGCTGGATACCTGGGCGCGGGCTGCAATCACCTTCTCCAAGGTGGCCTGCTCGTGCTGCATGTACTGCTTGCAGGTGTCGATCAGCTTGGGCAGCTCGTCATGGCGTTGTTTGAGCAGCACATCGATATTGGCCCAGGCCTTGGAGACCGCATTCTTGACCTCCACCAGCCCGTTGTAGACGCTGATCAGATAGAACACCGCCACTGCCACCACGATCCAGAACATGATTCCCATGGTTTCCTCGCATCAGGTAAGAAGAAGTAAGAGCCGCACTGTAAACCACGCGGCGAAAGACTTCAGGACGCGTTGCCGCGCTGCTTCATGTGCCGCTCCAGGCGGCGCAGCAGCAGTGAAAGCGTGACGGTCAGCATCAGGTACAGCACTGCCACCGCGTTGTAGGTTTCGACCGTGAGGAAGGAGCTGGACGCATACAGCTTGCCCAGTTGGGTGATGTCATTCACGCCCAGCACCGAGACCAGCGACGAATCTTTCACCATGGCAATGAAGTCATTGCCCAGCACCGGCAACACACGGCGCACGGCCTGTGGCCACACCACCAGCCGGAAGGTGAGCCAGCGGTTCAGGCCGATGGCCTGCGCAGCTTCAATCTGCGCACGCTCCACACTTTGCAAGCCGGCGCGGAACACTTCGGCCAGAAAGGCACTGTAGGCCAGCGCCAGCGCCACGATGCCACGCACGGTGTTGGACACATCGCGCACCTGTACATCGGGCAACCACTCCTTGGCGATCCAGCCCTCGCAGGCCCACTGGTACAGATTGACCAGTGCGGGCGCTCCCACAAAAGTCACGTACAGCAGGATCACCAGCGCAGGCAGGCCGCGTATCACTTCAATGTAGAAGCGGGCACCCTGGCGCAGCCAGACGTGCTTGGAGCGGCTGGCCAACGCCAACAGCAGTCCGATGCTGGCGGCCAGCGTGAAACTGATGACGGCTACATAGACGGTGGTCCACAAGCCTTCGGCCAGGGTCTGGAAGATGAAGGCATATCGCCCGTCGGCAATGGCCAGCACCACAAATGCGGCACTGACCAGGCCCAGGGCCATCAGCCAGTACGGGCGTTCGGACGACTCCGAATCCACAAGAATCTGCACAGGGCAGCTACCTTGATTACTGGTTCAGCTTGTAGTCCACAAACCATTTCTGGTCGAACTTCTTGAGTGTGCCGTCGGCCTTCATCTGTTTGAGTGCTGCATTGATGGGCTTGACCAGGTCTGAGCCTTTTTTGTAGATGAAGCCGAACTCCTCGCGGCCCATGGGCTTGCCCACCACCTTGTAGGTGTCGGGGAAGGCTTTCACATAGCCCTGGGACGACACGCCGTCGGTCAGCACGGTGTCCACATCGCCAGCTTTGAGCGCTTGCATGGACAGGCCAAAGGTCTCGTACAGTTTGATGCGCGGGTTTTTCTCATTGCCGTCCAGCACTTCATATACCGCGGTGTAAAAGTTGGTGGTGCCGTTCTGTGCACCGACCAGCAGCTTGGGGTTGGCCTTGAAGCCCTTGGCGTCGGTGAAACGTTTTTCGTTGGCGCGCACCATCATGAATTGCTCGGACACCATGTAGGCGTCAGAAAAGTCCACCTGCTTCTTGCGGTCGTCCTTGATGGTGATGCCGTCCATGCCGACATCAAACTGGCCTTTGCGCACGGCCTCGATCATGGTGTCCCAGCTGGTGAGCTTCCAGTCCACCTTGGCGTTGAGGCGCTTGGCGATTTCGTTGAACACGTCGTACTCCCAGCCCACGCTTTGGCCGGTCTTGGGGTCTTTGAAGTTCAAGGGAGGGTAGGCGTTCTCGGTCACCGCCACGATGGTGCGGCCCTTCAGGTCGGGCAGGGATTGGGCGCTGGCAGAGGTGGACCAGGCGCCCAGGGCGGCAAGCAGGCTGGCGGCAAGGGTGAGGCGGCGAGAAGGTGTCAAGGAAAGCTCCAAATCAGCAAGTTTAAAGGAGAAAAGTGCTTGTGGCGCCCATGGAATATGCGGGGACAGCTACTAAAGTTATAGCGAAAAGATCTTTCCAGGATTCAGGATGTTATGCGGATCCAGTGCGCGCTTGATGGTACGCATCATCTCGACCGCGCCACTGCCGGTTTCCTCCACCAGAAAGCCCTGCTTGTGCAAGCCAACGCCGTGCTCGCCGGTGCAGGTGCCGCCCAGCTTGAGTGCACGTGCCACCAGCTGGTGGTTGAGCTGCTCGGCCAACTCACGCTCGGCAGGAATGCCGGGGTCAATCAGGTAGCCCATGTGGAAGTTTCCGTCGCCCACGTGGCCGACCAGAAAGAAGGGCAGGCCCGCCTCTTGGGCCTCGGTCACACTGTCCAACAGCGCGTCGGCCAGGCTGGAGATGGGCACGCAGGTGTCGGTAGTGATGGCTTTGCAGCCCGGGCGGGACTGGATGCCGGCAAAGTAAGCGTTGTGCCGCGCCGTCCACAAGCGGGTGCGCTCTTCAGGCGTTTCGGCCCACTCGAATGCGGCACCACCGTACTCGGCAGCAATGTCCTGCACAGTCTGCACCTGTTCTTTCACGCCTTCAGGCGAGCCGTGGAACTCCATCAGCAGCATGGCGCCTTCGCGCAGCGTAAGCTTGGAGTGTGCATTGACCATGCGGATGGTGTTCTCGTCCAGCAGCTCGCAGCGGGCAATCGGCACGCCGAGCTGAATAAGCTGGATGGTGGTGTTCACCGCGTCTGCCAGACTGTTGAATGAGCAGGTGGCGGCCATTACGGCCTCGGGCAGCGGGTAGAGCTTGACGGTGACTTCGGTGATCACGCCCAGCGTGCCTTCGCTGCCCACCATCAGGCGGGTCAGGTCATAGCCAGCGCTGCTTTTCTTGGCGCGGGTGCCGGTGCGGATGATTTCGCCGCTGGCGGTCACCACTTCCAGGGCCAGCACGTTTTCGCGCATGGTGCCGTAGCGCACCGCGTTGGTTCCGCTGGCACGGGTGGCGCTCATGCCGCCAATGGTGGCGTCCGCGCCGGGGTCGATGGGGAAGAACAGGCCGGTGGATTTGATCTCGTCATTGAGCTGCTTGCGCGTCACGCCGGGCTGTACGGTGACGGTCAGGTCCTCGGCGTTGATGGAGAGCACCTTGTTCATGCGGCTCACATCCAGGCTGATGCCACCTTGCACCGCCAGCAAATGCCCTTCCAGTGAGGAGCCCACGCCGAAGGGAATCACCGGCACCCGATATTGCGCGGCCAACTTCACCGCGTCGCTCACGTCCTGGGTGCTTTGCGCGAACACCACGGCAGAGGGCGGGGGCACGTCAAAGGCAGATTCGTCGCGCCCGTGTTGCTCGCGCACTACCAACGCAGTGGAGAGCTGGTCGTCGAAGCGGGACTTGAGGGCCTCCAACAAAGCGGCGGGCACCTCACGCAGGTTCACTTGGGGCAACAGGTGGTTCAGGGCGGTGGGGGCGTTCATAGCGTGTCTCCTGGTTTTCGCCATTGTAGGAATCTGCACGGCGCGCAGGGCTGTCACTTTGCTGGCGGGCAAGCGGTAGCGCTGCCTGCCACAATGTGTACATGGCAAACCGACTCACACAAATCGCCACCCGCACAGGGGACAACGGCACCACGGGGCTGGGCGACAACACCCGTGTTTCAAAAAACAGCCTGCGGGTGCACGCCATGGGCGATGTGGACGAGCTCAACAGCCACCTCGGTGTCCTGCTGTGCGAAGACATGCCGCCGGCCGTGCGCAGTCTGTTGGTCGAAATTCAGCACCAGCTTTTCAATCTGGGTGGCGAGTTGTCGATTCCCGGGTTTGAATTGCTCAAGCACGAAGCCGTGTTGGCCTTGGATGAGGCCCTGGCTGAACATAACGCCGCGTTACCGCGCCTGGAGGAGTTCATTCTCCCGGCCGGTACCCGCGCTGCGTCGCTGGCGCATGTTTGCCGCACCGTGGCTCGCCGGGCCGAACGCGCAGTGGTGGCGCTGGGCAATGAAGAGGCCTTGAAAGACACACCTCGCCAGTATCTCAACCGCCTTTCGGATCTGATGTTCGTGCTCGCGCGCGTGCTCAACCGTTACCGTACCGATGGTACGGTGGGGGACGATGTGTACTGGAAGAGCGAGCGCATGGCCAAGAGCGGCAGCGAGTCCGCCTGAGCACCACTTACTCTGCAGAGAGTGTGAAGTTGCGTATGCCGGTACTGTGCTCTGCCGCAGGCCGGCCGGCGCTGGCCGGCACAAGATAGCTCATGCGCACCGCCATCGGGAAAATGCTCGGGAGCGGCGTGCTTGCAACGACTTCACTACGGCTTAATTCCCACTTGAAAGACTCCGGCTGGTTCATGGAAAGTGTCTCCTGCCGCAAGACGGCGCCATCACGCGCCTTCACGAGTTGCAATTGGTAGGTGCCGGAGCGCTGGCCTTCGGTGTGCACCTCAACCTGCCAATGGCCGCCCGGCAGAACTTGCACTTGCAGTTCGCTGATTTTGAAAGCGCCCTCTACCGAGGCTTTGAAAGCAGCCAGTTCCTGCGCATTCTGTTTCTCACGCGCCTGGTATGCCGCAGCCACTTCAGCACAGGCTTTTGGTGAGTGGTTGGAACCATCCCCCAGCAGCGAGCGCCGCTCGACCACCTTTGCACACAGCTCTGCACGGCCGGTGCGACGCACCAGCTCCATGTAGCAGGCCGAGCGGTAATAGTAGGTTTTGCCGCCGATGCCGAGCGTGCCCCAGCCACCATCCATCAAGCCGCTGATGTAACGGGTGGGGGACATGGCGTCGCACACGGCTTCCAGTTGGGTGTTGGTGTAGCGGTCGTAATGGTTGGCGGGTTCATCGCTGCCTTGCTGCGCCACTGCGCCAGTGCCCCCCAAAAGTATGGTGCAGGTCCATAGGGCTTTGGTGGTGCTGTGATGTGGGTTCATGCAAGGTCGGTGTGAGGGGAAGGCACGCTAGCGCGGGGCCAGTATCGCCATGGTGATGCGCGAAACACAGGTCATCTCGCCGGCTTCGTTGCGCATGTCAATCTGCCACACATGGGTGGTGCGGCCCCTGTGAACAGGGCGTGCGATGCCTGTCACCCAGCCACTCTTCACCCCTTTGAGGTGGTTGGCGTTGATGTCCAGACCCACCGCGTTGTACCCGTCGGGAATGGCAAACCCTGCACCGCAGGAGCCCAGCGTTTCAGCCAATACCACGGAGACACCGCCGTGCAAGAGCCCCAAGGGTTGGTGGGTTCGGTGGTCTACTGGAACGCGGCCCGCCAAGTAGTCGTCACCGACGTCGGTGAACTCGATACCAAGTTGTTCGACGGCGGTGTTTTTGCTGATGTGGGTGAGGATCTCCACAGAGACCGGTTTTTGCCAAATGCGCATGGGAGGGAGTTAAGGTAGGGGACGTTGTTCGCAATATAGCGATTGCCGCACCTGCGTGCTGTCGCATGGGTAGTGAGCTTGCACCTTGCACCGCCAAGTAGACGCAAAAAAGGCCATCCGGAGATGGCCTTGGTGCAGCGGCGCAAGGGACCCAATGCAGCGTGCTTATTTCGTAGCTGCAGCCGGAGTGGCCGGTGCAGCGCCCTTGGCTTCCTGGTGCTTGGCCTTCTTGGCTGCGCGCTCGGCTTTACGTGCTTCGTGCTTGGCCTTCATTTCCTCATGCTTGGCCTTTTTGGCCTCGGCATCGGCCTTGTGTTCGGCGTGCTTCTCTTTCGCGGCTTCAGGTGCCTTTGCGGGAGCGGGTGCTGTCGCGGCGGCAGGTGCTGCGGGGGTCGCAGCAGGTGCTTGGGCAAAAGCGCCAAACGTGGAGATAACCAAAGCAGTAGCGATCAGAGATTGTTTCAACATATTCAGTTTCCGTGCATGGCGAACTTGCCATGGGTACTTAACCCCCGCGGGCTTTGCGCCGTTTACCGTTGCTGCGTAAACCTATGTAAAGCAACATGGTCCGCACCACAGGCCAAGCGCCTGCGGGTTGTCTACACTGCCACTCACACCGGAGGTTTTGTATGCGCGCAGGATGGGGTTTGGTTGGACTGGTTGTCGCTTTGGCCATCGTTGCTGTTCTTGCCAGAAAGCAGCTGTCAACAACGGTCAACCCTCAATTACCCGTGTCCGCGTCAGAGGGTGTGCCGGCATCCCTCTCCGGCACGGCGGATGGGCAAAGCCGATCTGTCCAAGAGCAGGTGAAGCAGCAAGTGGAAACCCAAATGCAAGCCCGCCCGATTTCTGAGGCGGACAAATAAGTCCTGCGGTTCAGCGCCGGAATTTGCCGGAGGCCGTGATGATCGAAAGGTCAGCGAAGTCCAGGCCGGTGTGATCAGTGGCACTGAAACTCAGACTCAAACCTCCCAGGTCAAAGCGGCTCATGCCTTCGAGTGCGGATTGGAGTTTGTCGCGCGTGGGTTTGGGGCCCACACGGCGCAAGGCCTCCACCAACACTTTGGCCGAGACAAAGCCCTCCAGCATGGCCGGGCTCACATCAAGCACTTCTTTGGCTTTGGCCAAACCTGCAGCCTCCTGCACCAGCGCATAGTTGGGGGACTGGGGCAACACCTGGCTCACGATCACACCGCGTGCGTTATCGCCTAGCAGTTTTATGAATCCACCGGATGCGTTGTTGGACAAGGTGACCAACTGCGCGCCGCTTCCGGCTTCACGCAGTGACTTGATCGCATCTACCACCGCAGTACCTGAGCCAATGATCATGACCGCCTGGGGTGAGAGCTTGGCGATGGAAGGTGCAATCTGTGAAAAGTCGGGTTTGCTCCGGTCGAACTTGGCGACCGCCACGGCGTTGAGCTTGGCAGCTGCCAGACCCTTTTGTGTACCCTCGAGGCCGTCAGCGCCGAAGCTGTCATCCACATGGATGATGGCCATGCGGGTCACACCGGTTGCGGCAAGGTGCGCCACAGCGCGCTCGGCCTCCCGCTGGTAAGTGGCGCGCACATTGAAGACATGTTTCTTCAGCGGCTGGTGCATCACCATGGCACCGGTGGATGGGGCCAGCAACGGAACCCCGTGTTGGTCCAAGAGCGGAATGATGCCTTCAGTATGGGGTGTGCCGCGTGTCATGAACAGGGCGAGCACTCCCTTGTTTTCTATCAAGTCTTTGGCATTGGCCAAGGCCAGTTGTGTGTCGAACTTGTCATCCAGCGTGATGACCTCGATTTTTTCGCCGCCCACACCGCCTTTGGCGTTCACCGAGTCGATGTAGAGCTGCGCACCAAACATCGACTCTTTGACCGTTGCAGCAACTGCCCCTGTTACCCCGGTGGTCTGCCCGATCTTGAGTTGGGCGCTGGCTGAAAGGCAGGCACTTGCAAACCAGAGCCCGATCAGGGCAGAGCGTAGGGGTGACATGGGTTACTCCAAAAGCGCGAATTGGATCATCTGAATTTGAAACTGTAGTTTCAATCCTCCACAAACGCCTCTTCCCGCTTAGCCTTGATAGAAGGCAGCATCACCACCACCAGCAGGGCAAGCGCCGCCACCAACAGACTGGCTGACAGAGGCCGCGTCACAAACACACTCCAGTCCCCACGGGAGAGCAGCAGCGCCCGGCGCAGATACTCCTCCATCATCGGCCCCAGAATAAAGCCCAGCAAGAGTGGTGCGGGTTCTGTGCCCAGCTTGATGAACAGATACCCGATCACCCCGAACAGACCCACCATCCAGATATCGAAGGTGTTGTTGTTGGTCGAATACACCCCGATCGCACAGAAC
>RFQA01000320.1 GCA_009925925.1 Betaproteobacteria bacterium | reverse complement strand
CCTGGTACAAACGGTACTCGGCGCTGGAAAAGTTGTCCTCCAGCCACCGCACACGGTCAGGCAACTTGACCTTGCCGATGTCATGCAGATAGGCCGCCATGCCCAGATCCATGAGCTCGCCACGCGAGAGGCCCATGGCCTTGCCCAGCAACAACGCGATGATGGTCACATTGACCGAATGCATGGATGACTTGTCACCCGCCGTCTCGGAAAGCAGACGTATGGAAGCCTCGCCCTTGTCTAGCATGTCATTGACGTAGGTCGTTACCATCTCCATGCAAGGGGCAGCGGCCTCCTTGGGGTTCGAATGCACCATGTCCAGGGTCTTGCGGTAAAGCCGAACTGATTCTGCAAATCGCCGCTCACACACGACCAGACTGCGCTCTTGCGCAGCCAGCATGGCGGCTCGCAGTTGACGCTGCTCCCGCTCACGGGCAGCGGTCTCCTGGCGTGCCAACTCTGCGGAGGCGGCCTCACTCAATGCACCGGACGTTGCACTCTGATCTGCAACCTCAGGCAGCACATCACTCTTGGAAGGCACGTAGCGGACCTGGGGTTTTCCCAGCCCGCGAATCACATCAATCTGTTTCTGGGAACTGATTTTGAAACTTCCGGTGGGGAACGGATGCGCCATCCAACCTACATCCAGCTCGATGTAATGCCCCACGCGCAACAGCGCGACATCAATCCACACAGACTCTTCAGATTTCATAAGCTCATTGTTCGCTTGCGCAGCGTTCTTTTCTCGGTATTCGACATCAACACGTCAAACTTCAGCGCAAGTCCCTTCATTCCCGAATGAGCATACCCCAGCGCATGGGGCTCCTCAGCCGGATAGGAGACATTTCTGCAATTCCGCCACACGCGGCGACATAAAAAAAGCCCGCTAAAAGCGGGCTTTTTCACGGGGCTTGCAGCCGGGTTTAACCCATGTGCAATCCGCCGTTCACCGAGAAGTCAGCGCCTGTGGCGTAACCACCCTCTTCCGACGCCAACCATGCAATGATGGACGCGATTTCAGAGGGCTCGCCCAAGCGCTTGACGGGCACCGTCGCCACGATCTTGGCCAGCACGTCTTCACGGATGGCCTTGACCATGTCGGTACCGATGTAGCCGGGGCTCACGGTGTTGACGGTCACACCTTTGGTGGCCAACTCCTGGGCCAAAGCCATGGAGAAGCCGTGCATACCGGCCTTGGCAGCCGAGTAGTTGGTCTGGCCGGCCTGGCCTTTCTCGCCGTTCACGCTGGAAATATTGATGATGCGGCCCCAGCCTTTTTCCACCATGTCTGGCACCACTTGCTTGGTGACGTTGAACATGGAGTCCAGGTTGGTGCTCATCACCGCTTGCCAGTCTTCACGGCTCATTTTCAGGAACATGCGGTCACGGGTGATACCTGCGTTGTTCACCAGCACATCGATGCTGCCATGCTCAGCCTTGGTCTTGCTGAAGGCTTCGACGGTGGAATCCCAATCACCCACGTTGCCCACAGAAGCGTAGAAGGTATAGCCCAGTTCCTTTTGCTCGGCCAGCCACTTGGCATGGTCGCGCGTAGGGCCGCAACCGGCGATGACTTTGAAGCCTTCCTTGTGCAGGCGTTGGCAGATGGCGGTTCCGATGCCACCCATGCCGCCGGTGACGTACGCTACTTTTTGACTCATTTTGCTTCCTCTTTTTAAATCAGATTGCTATCAATTCAGTAGCTGCCAGCGCACATTCCATGGGCGCCAGCAGCCCAAAACACTTCAAATCAACGCTCGACCGCCAGGGCCACGCCCATGCCGCCGCCAATACACAGGGACGCGACCCCCTTCTGGGCGCCGCTGCGCTGCATTTCGTGCAGCAGGGTCACCAGGATACGGGCGCCGGACGCTCCGATAGGGTGGCCGATGGCGATGGCGCCACCGTTGACGTTGACCTTGGCCGGATCGATGTCCAGCAGCTTGTTCACGGCACATGCTTGTGCGGCGAAGGCTTCATTCAGCTCAAACAAATCGACGTCGGAAGCCTTCCAGCCTGCGCGTGCCAGCGCGCGCTGGGTGGCAGAGACCGGGCCCAGGCCCATGAGGGCGGGGTCCAGGCCGGTGGTGCCGAAGCTCGCGATGCGTGCCAAAGGCGTCAAACCCAGGGCTGCAGCTTTCTTTGCGGTCATGACCACCACACCGGCAGCACCGTCGTTGATGCCGGAGGCGTTGCCGGCGGTCACGCTGCCTGCCTTGTCAAACGCGGGGCGCAGGCCGGCCAATGCTTCGGCATTGGTCTTCTTGTTGATGAATTCATCGGTGTCAAAGACCACAGGGTCGCCCTTGCGCTGGGGGATGACCACCGGCACGATCTCGGCTTTGAATTTGCCGGCCTCTTGCGCTGCAGCGGCTTTTTGCTGGCTGCCCAGAGCCAGAGCATCTTGCTGCTCACGGGTGATGCCCTGGGCCTTGGCCACGTTTTCGGCAGTGATACCCATGTGGTACTGTTTGTACACATCCCACAGGCCGTCGGTGATCATGGTATCTGCCATCTTCCACTCGCCCATGCGCTGGCCGTCACGGCTACCCAGCAACACGTGGGGAGATGCGCTCATG
>RFQA01000319.1 GCA_009925925.1 Betaproteobacteria bacterium | reverse complement strand
CAGCCCGCACTGCGCATGAGAATGGTGCCCGCCACAAACACCACCACCAAATGCCAACCCGGAAAACCGCCCGCTGCCATCCACAGTGCACTCAGCGAGGGCCACAACAGCAGCAACCAGCCAGCGGGCCGGTCCCATCGGATCAGATTGAGGTAGAGCGAAAACCGGCTCAAAGTAAGCCGCTCAAGACAAACGTTTCACACCAGCAAGCTCGCACGCATACACCGCGTTGCGCAAAGCGGCTATGGCTTCGTAGCGGGTAAAGCTGCGGCGCCACACCATCACCACACGGCGGGTGGGCGGGTCACCGGCAAAAGGCAGGTAATGGATGTAGGGGTCGTCGTCATCTCGTTTGGCGCGCGCACTGAACGCCGACTTGGGAATGCTCAAACGCGGCACCAGCGTCACGCCCATGCCCGAGGCCACCATATGTTTGATGGTTTCCAGCGAAGACCCTTCAAAGCTCTTGCTGATGCCTTCCGTATGCGTGGAAAAACGGGCAAATTCGGGGCACACCTCCAGCACATGGTCGCGAAAGCAGTGGCCCGTACCCAGGAGCAACATGGTTTCTTGCTTGAGTTGTTCGCTGGTGATGCTGGGCTCCGAGGCCAGCACATGGTGCGAGGGCACTGCCGCGTAAAAAGGCTCGTCGTACAATGGGGCCACGGCCAAGCCGTTGTCAGGAAAAGGCTCTGCCAATATGGCGCAGTCAATTTCGCCGGTGCGCAGCATTTCCAGCAGGCGCACGGTAAAGTTTTCCTGCAGCATCAGCGGCATTTGCGGGTTGCGCTGAATCATTTGCTTGACCAGGCCCGGCAACAGGTAGGGCCCAATGGTGTAAATGACCCCGAGCTTGAGCGGACCAAACAAAGGGTCTTTGCCGCGCTTGGCAATTTCCCGAATGTTGTTGGCTTGCTCCAGCACCGATTGGGCTTGCCGAACAATATCTTCGCCCAAGTCGGTCACGGTGACTTCATTAGCGCTGCGCTCAAACAGCTTGACCTCTAGCTCTTCTTCCAGCTTTTTTACAGCCACCGACAAGGTGGGTTGCGACACGAAGCAGGCATCAGCTGCTTTGCCAAAGTGCTTTTCGCGCGCCACCGCCACGATGTACTTGAGTTCGGTCAGGGTCATAAGAGAACCATCTTAAACGCCTTGGGCCAAGCCCAGCTGCGGCTCAAGGTGTGGAAATGCGCAGCTGTAGCAGCTTGCGCGATGTTTCGGCGCCCTCACTGCCGTAGCTGCCTCGCACGGCGCTCGCACCAGTGGATGCAATGGTGACCCAATGCCCCACGGGCGCGCTCACGGTGGTCACCAGCTCGTTGCGGCTTTGGCTGGGCAAGTCAGCGCCGGGTCGGGTGTCCAGGCGGGCGCTTTGCACCTCCACTTCCACCACCACCGCTTGCGTGCCGCCACCCCATGTGGGGTGCACCACCAGTCTTTGGCCGGTGTCCATCATCATCAAACCGTTCGTAACGCTGCCGCCTTTGCTGCTGCCTTGCGCGCTGCCACCCTTGGCGGTGTTGGTGGTGGTGCCCACCGTGGTGGACGTGTCGCCCCCCGTAAACGATTGGCTGGACGTAAAGCCCCCCACCGACTGCACCCACTGCACCGGCACGCTTTGCCCCAAGCTCATGCTGGCTTTACTGCCGTTACGGACTTGAATTCTTTGCGGTGTTAAGAGCTGTTCCCGTTGCAATGTGCCCCAGGTGGTGTTGCCTACACCGTTGGACCCCTCTTCGATTTGTCGCAGCTCCACCAATAAATCGACCTTGGGGTTTTGCGCCAGCGCGTGCTGGTTGGTCCACAAGCTCATCAAGATGAACAATATGGTGCCCATACATATACGAGCACCAATGCTCACGCTTAGCTCCATGCCCCTTAAAGCGTTGGCCCTTTGGGCCCCAACATGCGGCGTTGTCTTCATTAGGTGTCCTTCAGCAAATGTGCCCTAGCGCCGAAACATTGTGCCTGCCTCAGCTTTGAGGACATGACACAATTTGAAGCCTGTTCTTAGGTCAGTTGTTCTGAAAGCCATTCCATGAGTTTGCTATTTGCCCCCTACACATTGTCTTCTCCGCACGGCGGTTTGCCGCTGGCCAACCGCATTGTGGTGGCACCCATGTGCCAGTATTCGGCGGTTCAAGGCCAGGCCAACGACTGGCATTTGGCCCACTGGACCAGCTTGCTCAACAGTGGCGCGGGTCTGGTGACCCTAGAGGCCACGGGTGTGACGGCGCAGGGCCGCATCACCCCCGATTGCTTGGGCTTGTACGACGACGCCACCGAGGCTGCGTTGGGCAACCACTTGCACCGCGCCCGCAAGCTGGCCCCTGCCGTGCCGGTGTGCATTCAGCTCTCGCACGCTGGGCGCAAGGCTTCCAGCTCGGCGCCTTGGTTTGGGGGCGGCTTGTTGTCTGCAGCAGAGGGCGGCTGGCCCACCGTGGCGCCATCGGCCCTGCCCCAGCGGCCGGAAGAACCCGCGCCCGCAGAACTGACCGTGAGCCAAATGGCCGAGATTGCCCAAGCGTTTGCCCAAGCCGCGAAGCGGGCCCGCCGACTGGGATTGGACGCCGTTGAACTGCACGGCGCCCACGGCTATTTG
>RFQA01000318.1 GCA_009925925.1 Betaproteobacteria bacterium | reverse complement strand
TCAATTTGAGTTTGAATAGCGCTTGTTACGCCCTTAATATAACTCAATTCCGTAAGTGAAGGATAAGTACTAGTATTAAGAGAAACAATATTTTTATTACTATCAAAACTTGCGATGGTACTGGCTGTTTGATTAGCTATTCGTAAATTTCCACCAGTTAATGTGGTTCCACTTGTAGCATAAATATCTAAATTCTTACTAGTGAATAGAGTAAAAGTTTCAGATGAAGTAATATTTAATGGATAAATAGAACTAGTGATATAATTAGATCTGTCGTCATCGTCTGAATCAATACAAACCATTAAATTATTATTTGTATCATATAATCTTAAACTTACAAAAGTATCGTTAGAATCACTATTATATAGGTTAATTTGTGAAGATATTGCATTACCGGTACTACCAAGGGTTAAAACACCATCAGAAAAAGTTAAATTACTTTCAGCATTAATTCCAACCGTCGAGCCGGTACTAGTTAGTATTCTATTATCACCACTATTGGTGATAGTTGGAAGCAATCCACTAACACTACTATTAAAATTACTATTATTAATAGTTAAGGTAGTAAAATATCCACTAGCTGCTGTTATAATTCCACTAGTAGTTAAATCGTGGTCGTTAAAATTAATACTCATAATAATTAACCATAATAAGTTTGAACTAAATTAGTTGCTGCTGTCCAACGAATATTATTACTAACTAATCCATTAACATTAATATCTAAACTAGATGTTCCGGTATTAGCTACAACGGTTGCTGCTACTCCATTAAGACTACTATCAATAAAATTTTCTTCTATAATTGATCCAACTAGAGCTGTAGTACTACTATTTCTTTTAATACACCCTCTAAAATTCCATCCAGCAGCACCACTGTTGGATATACTCAAACAGGTCAAATTAATATTAAAGTTCCAAACTCCGCTAACTGGTAATACGAGTTTACTGGAAGATCCGTCAGTATATAATGTTGTTGTAGAAGCGTTAGATGTGCTATTACGCAAAGTTAATAAAGTCTGCTTAGAATCGCCGTCACTATTAAAATAACCATTGCTTAATGATAAAACTCCACTTAAACTATTGGTACCAATTCCTAATTTATTAGAATCATAATACAAACCAGATCCAACATCTATGGCCCCGCCAAATTTTGTTACTAAAACTAGTCCGCTCGTTGATCCTAAAGATCCACTATTGGTTATATTACCATGAGAATGAGTTAATGATGCATACTGAGCAGGACCGCCCAAACCGGCCCACTCCACAACATCTCCGGATGCTCCGGGATTAGATAATACAAAAGTTGATCCATCAGTCGCAGTATAATCTTCACCATATAATAATTTAAAACCATTATAATATACTGATAAATTACCAACTAAATAATTTGGACTAACACTAAATGTATCTTTAGTGGTTGATAATATTTCATAGCCAGTTATTGCAGAAGCGTAGAGATTAACGCTAACACTGCCATTAGTATCATCATAGCTAACGCTTATTCCTGTACCTCCAATAATGCCCGTACCAATAATATCCATTACATCTTCTGTATTTAAATTGGATCCGCCGGTAGTACCAGTAGCATGAATAGTAAAAATACCATCGCTTGACGATAAGAAAATTCCTGTTCCAGCCACTATATTTTTAACTGGCAATAAACCACTAACACTACTATTGAAATCTGTAATTTGTGAAACCGTATGAGTATGTCCATTCAAACTTACGCCCGTACCATTAACTTGTAGACTCTGGGTAAAGTTACCACTAGTGGCGCTAATAATTCCTGTAAAACTTGGACTATTATTAAATACCAACAATCCAGAGCCAGTTTCATCAGATATTATCGAGCTTAATTGAGCCGAAGTGGTACTTGCAAACTGATTCAAGGCTCCTGTAGTTCTGGCCACTGTATTATCAACCGCTATACTATCTGCTGATACGGTAATGCCGTCTCCTTGTCCAATATCTATTGTTCGATTTGATGCAAGGCTTCCGCCACCAGCTAGTCCGCTTCCTGCGGTAATTGTTGTACTAGTAGCCGCTTTAGAATCAATTTGAGTTTGAATAGCACTGGTTACACCTTTAACATAACTTAATTCTGTTAATGATGGATATGTTGTTGTGCTTAACGAGACTATTTTTTTGTTCGCATCAAAACTAGTAATAGTACTAGCAGTTTGATCAGTTAAAAACAATCCACTGGCTATTGATCCACTACCAGTTATTGTCAATAATGATCCATTAAATGTAAAATTAGATTCTGCATTAAGACCTGTGGTGGTACCATCCGAAGTGATAATTCTATTATCGCCACTATTAGCTATGGTAGGCAATAATCCGCTAACACTACTATTAAAATCTGTTATTTGAGAAGCTGTGTGTGTATGACCACTTAAACTTACTCCTGTACCATTAACTTGTAAACTTTGAGTAAAATTACCGCTAGGAGCGCTAATACTTCCAGTAAAAGTTGCTCCACTCAGATTTGCTTTACCAGCTAAAGTATTTGTGATTGTTGTGCTAAAATTAGCATCGTTTCCTAGCGCTGCTGCTAACTCATTCAAAGTATCTAGTGTTGATGGCGCAGAATTTACAAGATTACTAATTTCTGTTCTTACAAACGAGGTACTA
>RFQA01000317.1 GCA_009925925.1 Betaproteobacteria bacterium | reverse complement strand
GCGCTTTCCGCAACCATGCGTGGCAGCGGCAGGCCTACTGCGGCCAGCCACGCGCCGTGGGCGGTGGGCGGCAGGGCGGCTTGGGCACCGGCGGCCAGCGCTGCGTCATTGAGCGGGCTGCTGGTCCAGTCGGGTGGGGTCGGGTCCAGCCGCTCGATGGTGTAGTGCGCCGCGGGGCGCAGCATGGGAAGGCGCAGGGGCGGTGTGTTGCGGTGGGTGGTAGGCGCGGTGCGGTACACCAGCAGCAGCACTTCGCTGGCACCGGCGTCGCCATGGGCTTGCCAGACCACGCCGTCGCCGGCTTCGCCCAGCCACACCTGGCCGGTGTGCAGGCGGTTGCGCAGCTGTTTGTACATGCCCATCCAGCGGCCCAGGGCCATGCGGTCCTCATCGCTCATGTGGCGCACGTCGGCCTCAATGCCGAGGTGCCCGCTCAAAGCGACACCGGCGCGGAAATTCAGGCTCTGGCTGCGGCCGGTGGTGTGTGCGGGGGCTGGGCCGATGTGGGCGCCCAGAATCTCGGGCGGCAAAAACTGCAGCGCGCCGCGCTGGATGGACACGCGCGAGAGTGCGTCGTTGCAGTCGCTGGTCCAGACGCGGTGGGTGTGGGCGAGCACGCCCATGTCCAGCCGGGCACCGCCCGAGGCGCAGCTTTCAATTTCGAGCTGCGGGTGGGCGGCGCGCACCCGGTCCACCAGCGCATACAGCGCGTGCACAAAGCGGCGGTAGGCGGGGCGGCCCAGCGCGTCGCCGGCGGTGGTCAGGTCGCGGTTCATGTCCCACTTGAGGTAGGCAATCGGCACGTTGCTCAAGAGCGCATGCAGCTTGGCAAACAGGTAGTCGGCCACTTCGGGGCGGGCCACGTCCAGCACCAGCTGGTTGCGCATGGTGAGCAGCGGGCGGCCTTCCAGCTGCAGCGCCCATTCGGGGTGAGTGCGGAAGAGCTGGCTGTCGGGGTTGACCATCTCGGGCTCTACCCACAGGCCGAACTCCATGCCCAGCTGGTTCACATGGCGGGCCAGGGGCTGCAGGCCATCGGGGTATTTGGCGGGGTCGGGCCACCAGTCGCCCAGGGCAGCGCGGTCGCTGTGGCGGCCCTGGAACCAGCCGTCGTCCAGCACAAAGCGCTCTACGCCTACGCTGGCGGCAGCTTCGGCCAGTGCGCGGATGTCGTCGGTGCGGTGGTCAAAGTACACCGCCTCCCAGGTGTTGAGGTGCACCGGGCGCGGGCGCATGCGGCCACCGGGCCAGGGCAGGCGGCTGCGCACCGTGGCGTGAAAGTTGGCGGCCAGGCCGTTCAGGCCTTGCACCGAGCAGCTGGCAAACAGCGTGGGCGTTTGCAGGCGTTTGCCTGCGTCCAAGCGCACTTCGCCGGGGGTCAGCCACTCGCCCATTTGCCATTGGTATTGCCCGTCGTGCAGCCACTCGATGGATTGGCGGTGGTTGCCTGACCAAGCCAGGTGCGCGCCATACACCGTACCCGCGTGTTCGGTGCTGCCGGGCGTGGTGACTACGGCACCGGGAAAGCTGTCGTGCGAGGTGCGGCCGCGCCGGTTCTCGCGCAGCCAGGTGCTGCGCGAGAGAGCGTCCACCTGCAACTGAAATTCGTTGGCCCATTGGCCGGTGTAAGAGCGCACGGCCTGGGCGTCGCCCGGCAGCGGCACCGTGCCTGCGGCCAGCCACTGCACGTCCAGCACATCATGTCCGTCGTTCACCAGGGTGGTGCTGAGCTGCAGCACATCGTGCGCGTCCAGCGCCATGTGCAGCGTTAAGCGCAGTTGCGCCACGCTGTCAGTGAGGTGGATGGCAATGCGCTTTCCGGTGAGCAGGGTCTCCACCTCGCAGTGGGTGAACTGCTGCGCAAACTGCTGGCCGCCGCGGTGGGCCAGCAAGGCGCTTTGCATGTACCAACCTACGCCGAAAGTGGGGGCCACGGTCAGCGGCTGGTCGAACTCCATGCTGCTGGGCGGGATGGCCCGGCCGTCGCGTAGCGGAGCCACGGGCACGCAGTGGTCCGGCAGGCGGGGGCCCCAGTAGCGCCACAGCGGCGCCTCACCCGGGCGCACCTCCAGCACCACGCTGGTGTGGGTGCCATGTAGGGTGGTGAAGGTGGCAGAAGCCTCGGGTGCGTGGGTGCTCATGAGCCGTAAATACGGGCGCCGCTCTTGTCGAACAACAAGGCCTTTGTAGCATCAAAGCGGGCTTCCATGTCCTGGCCGGAGCGCAGCTCGCGGCCGTTTTTGCTCTCGATAACCACCATCACGCCGCCGCTGGAGCGGGCGTAGGTAAAGGTTTCGCCGCCCAGGTGTTCCAGCATGTCGATGGTGACGGGCAGGACGGTATCGCCCTGCTCCTGGAAGTGCTCGGGCCGCACACCTACCGACACCTCGCTGCCGATGGCAGGCAGGTTTTTAGCCAAGGGCAGTTGGATGGTGGTGTTGTCAAAACCGTTAAGGCTGATCTGGCAGCCATTGCCGCCGTTAACTGTGGCGTGGCCGGTGACCTTGCCTTCAAAGAAGTTCATGCGCGGTGAGCCGATGAAGCCGGCCACAAAGGTGTTGGCCGGGTTGTCATACAGCTCCAGTGGCGCACCCACTTGCTCGACCACACCGGCGCGCAGCACCACGATTTTGTCGGCCA
>RFQA01000316.1 GCA_009925925.1 Betaproteobacteria bacterium | reverse complement strand
GGTGGCTACTTGAGAGAAAGCGCAAATCTGGAGCGCGGCACCCAGCGCTTCGTCCTGCAGCTTGTCCAGCGGCACCACGCGGCTCACCAAGCCTGCGCGCTCGGCTTCAGTGGCGTCCATCATGCGACCGGTCAAGGCCAAGTCCATGGCTTTGGACTTGCCCACCGCACGGGGCAGGCGCTGCGTGCCGCCCGCGCCGGGGATGATGCCCAGCTTGATCTCGGGCTGGCCGAACTTGGCGTTGTCGGCGGCGATGATGAAGTCGCACATCATGGCCAATTCGCAGCCACCGCCCAGCGCAAAGCCGCTCACAGCGGCGATGACCGGCTTGCGGATGGTGCGTATGGTTTCCCAGTTGCGGGTGATGAAGTCGCCCTTGTAGGCATCTGCAAAGCTGAATTTGGCCATGGCCGTGATGTCGGCGCCAGCGGCAAAGGCTTTTTCACTGCCGGTGATCACCATGCAGCCGATGGCGGGATCTGCGTCAAAGGCTTTGAGCGCCGCGCCCAATTCGTCCATCAGCTGGTCATTCAGCGCATTGAGCTGCTTGGGGCGGTTGAGCGTGATGATGGCAACCTTGTCGCCTTCGATACGGGTGGTGATGCATTCGTAGCTCATGATGGATGTCTCCGGATTTTTGATGTTTTGAACTATAGCGAAGAGGGTTTGCACATGACTGACGCCGGCACGACTCCTACCAACGCCTCTGAATCTACCGTCACCTACGCAGCACAGGGCGCAGTGGCTTTGCTGACGCTGAATCGCCCAGCAAGCCTGAACAGCTTCAACCGCCAAATGCATGCCGATTTGTGGAGGGCGCTGGACTGCGCAGCAGCGGATTCCGCCATCCGTGCCGTGGTCATTACCGGTGCAGGCCGTGGCTTTTGTGCGGGCGCGGATTTGACGGAATTCGATTTCGAGCCCGGCCCCAACCTCGTGGAGCGCGCCGACCCCGGCCCCGTGATCGACCAGGCCTTTAATCCCACCACCCGGCGTATTCAAGCTTTGCGCATGCCGGTGATTGCGGCCGTCAATGGCGTGGCTGCGGGGGCAGGGGCTTCACTGGCATTGGCTTGCGATGTGGCGATTGCGGCGCCGGGTGCCAAGTTCATTCAGGCATTCAGCAAGATAGGGCTGGTGCCTGACGCCGGCAGCAGCTGGTTCATGCCCCAGCGCCTGGGCATGGCCCGGGCGCTTGCCTTGGCGATGACCGGCGATGCACTGCCTGCGGTGCAGGCCAAAGACTGGGGTCTGATCTGGGAAGTGGCCGACGACTGTGTCACCGCAGCCATGGATATGGCCCATCGCTTGGCCGCGATGCCGACCACCGCGCTGGTGGCCACCCGCCATCTGCTGCGCGACGGGCTTAACCGCAGCCTGAACCAACAGTTGGACGCCGAGCGGGATACCCAAAGTGCCATGGGCCGTACCCATGACTATTTGGAGGGCGTCATGGCATTCCGGGAGAAACGCGCCGCACGGTTTACCGGCAAGTAAGCACTTGGCTCCCGGAGGGCCGGATCAGCCGGCGCTCTCCAGCCATTTATTGGTTGCGGCCGCATCGCGCACCGACAGGCGCACGGCTTGAGTGGCGGCGGGCAGGGTGAGTGGCAGGTTCATTAGCCGCTTGTCACGCGATACAAGTGCGGTGACTTTTTTGGCCTTGCCGGTGTAAAGCGTCAAGTCGTCCAGGGCCTGCATGCGCCAGGGCTCGCCCTCGGTGTGCACGGCCAACCATTCGTCGCCCGCGGCAAAGCCGGCCTTCTCGGCGGCACCGCCGCGCAGCACTTGCTGGATGAACAGCCCGCCGGACTCCTTGACACGCAGCCCCAGTTGTTGGGCCACTTGATCGGGCTCGCGGTTCACTTGCACACCGTGCTGCTCCAGCAACTCGGCCACCGGCAGTTCCTTGGTGCTGTGCACCCAGCGCTCCATGTCTTTGGCAAACGATCGGCCACCCAGCTCCTGCAGCACGGCCAGCAGGTCGGCTTCGGTCATGGGGCCGCCGGCGCAACGCGTCCAGAGGCCGCGCATCACGGCATCCAGCGTGGTCTTGCCCTCGGCGCGCAAGGTCAGGTCTAGGCACAGGCCCACCAAGGAGCCCTTGGTGTAGTAGCTCACCGTGGCGTTGGCGGTGTTTTCGTCCTGGCGGTAGTACTTCACCCAGGCGTCAAAGCTGCTTTGGGCCACGCTCTGCACCAAACGACCCGGCGTCTGGTTGACTTGGTTGATGGTCTTGCTCAGCAGTTTGAGGTAGGCCGCGTTGTCGATGCGCTTGGCCCGGCGCAACAGCAGGTCGTCGTAGTAGCTGGTAAAGCCTTCAAAGAACCACAGCAGCTTGGTGTAGTTCTCTGCGCGATAGTCGTAGGTGGTCAGCTCTACCGGGCGAAGGCGCTTCACGTTCCAGGTATGGAAGTACTCGTGGCTGATCAGCCCCAGCAGCGTGGTGTAGCCCTCGGGCTGCTTGTGCGTGGTGGGTGCCAGCGTGCTGCGGGGCAGGCGCGGCAGGTCCTTGCGGTTGCAGATCAGCGCCGTGGAGTTTTTGTGCTCCAGCCCGCCGTAGCCGTCGTACACAGCCGCCAGCATGAAGACGTAGTTTTTGAATGGAATCGGGCTCTGGCGCCCGTTCGTTATGCGTGA
>RFQA01000315.1 GCA_009925925.1 Betaproteobacteria bacterium | reverse complement strand
TAGAAATTAAGCCCATTCCACAACAGGCTGGTCCACACTCAAAGACTCACCTTTTTGCGCCAGCACCTGATGCACCACGCCATCAGCCTGGGCAAACAACACGTTTTCCATCTTCATAGCCTCAATCACGGCCACGCGCTCGCCTGCTTGCACTTTTTGGCCCGGCGCCACCGCCACATCCACCAGCAGCCCAGGCATCGGTGACAGCACAAAACGACTCATGTCGGGTGGCGCTTTAAACAGCATTCGACGGTGTAATTCCGCCACGCGCGGCGAGAGCACCAAGGTGTCTAAGCGGGTGCCGTTATGCTGAATGCGCGTTGCCAATGGGTTTTTCGGCGTACCCCGCTCTACCTGGGCCGTAAAAGGCTGGCCGTTGACAAGCCCTGACACACAAAGGTCGCTCATGCCTGCATCGCTTTGAATGTCGTAACTGCGAGCCTGAACGGTATACCGCGCTGAAGCGCTGTGGGCAGGCTGGTGGACTAAGTTATCCACCTGAACGTGAATGTAATTGTGTTGTCCTGTATCTGAAAGCTGCACCACCACACAATCGCTGTCAGCGCTAACCGCATAGCCCGGAAGTTGCCCGGAAATGCCTGCGGCGCGCTCGCGCGACTTGCGCGAAACAAAGGCCGCTAGTGCAACCAAAAAAGGGGCATCGTCGTGCGGCACGTCTTCGGCTTTGAAGCCTTTTCCGTAGTGCTCGGCGATAAAGCCGGTGTTGAATTCACCGCTCACGAATTTCGGGTGGGCCAGCAGCGCGGCCTGGAATGGGATGTTGCTCGACACGCCGCGGATCACAAAGCCGTTGAGTGCCTCGCGCATCTTCGCAATCGCGTCATTGCGGTCTTTGCCATGGACGATGAGCTTGGCGATCATGGAGTCATAGAACATCGGGATCTCGCCGCCGTCTTGCACGCCGGTATCGACCCGCACGCCCTGCAAATGCCCGGTGTCGCCCTGCCACATGGTCTGCGTTGGCGGCGCAAAGCGCACCAAACGGCCAGTCGACGGCAGGAAGTTGCGGAACGGGTCTTCCGCATTGATGCGGCACTCGATGGCCCAGCCATCGCGATTCACGTCTGCCTGGCTGAGCGGCAATTTTTCACCAGCAGCCACGCGGATCATCAGCTCCACCAGGTCCAGCCCGGTGATGCACTCGGTCACCGGATGCTCCACCTGCAGGCGGGTGTTCATTTCCAAAAAGTAGAAGTCCTGATCCTTCCCGACCACAAACTCCACCGTGCCAGCGCTCTGGTACTTCACCGCCTTGGCCAGTTGCACCGCCTGTTCGCCCATGGCTTTGCGGGTGGCGTCGGAGATGAAGGGACTAGGCGCCTCTTCAATCACTTTCTGGTGGCGGCGTTGGATGGAACATTCGCGCTCGTTGAGGTAAATCACGTTGCCGTGGCTGTCACCCAGCACCTGGATTTCGATATGGCGAGGCTCTTGGACAAACTTCTCGATGAAGATGCGGTCATCGCCAAAGCTGTTTCGCGCTTCGTTCTGGCAGCTGGCAAACCCGTCGAACGCCTCTTTGTCGTTGAAGGCCACGCGCAGGCCCTTGCCTCCGCCGCCAGCCGAGGCCTTGATCATCACGGGGTAGCCAATGCCCTTGGCAATCTCCACCGCCTGTTCGGGGCCGCTGATCGCGTCGTTGTAGCCGGGAATGGTGTTGACCTTGGCCTCGAGCGCAAGCTTCTTGGACGCAATCTTGTCGCCCATGGCGGCAATCGAGTGCGCCTTGGGGCCGATGAAGGCAATACCTTCATCCTCGCAACGCTTGGCAAACGCTTCGTTTTCGCTCAAGAAACCGTAGCCGGGGTGGACGGCCTGTGCGCCAGTTTGTTTGCAGGCAGCGATGATTTTTTCGGCTTGCAAATAGCTATCGCGGCTGGGCGCGGGGCCGATGTGGACGGCCTCATCGGCCAGCGCCACATGGCGGGCTTCTTTGTCGGCGTCTGAGTAAACGGCAACGGTTTTGATGCCCATTTTCTTCGCCGTGGCAATCACACGGCACGCGATTTCGCCTCGGTTGGCGATCAGGATTTTGGTGAACATGTGGTGAACATGTCTGTCTCCTAACGATGTCTGGGGCGCCGGTTAGGGCACGTATTTTGTGAGCAAATTTTTGGGCTGAGCCCGCAAGGGGCACTGAGAATCCGCCTCCGCGAATGTCCTCCGCCTGCTGCGCAGGCTCCCCCTTTATTTCGCTGCGGCAGACACACCATGCCCAGTGCTGCGAAGGGATGTTGCAACAACTCGCCGCCCCACCATGCACCGGGATTGGGATGGCTGGGCGTTTTGCGCAGGTAAAGGAGGAGCGCGCAGCGCGGGGGACACGGAGCAAAACGTCCGGCCAACTCGATCCAGCGCGATCAAAACCCATAGCGAGCTGCATACAAATCAAAGCGGAATGTTCCCGTGCTTGCGCCACGGGTTGTCCAGCTTCTTGTCCTTGAGCATGACCAACGAGCGGCAGATGCGCTTGCGGGTCTCGCTGGGCAGGATCACGTCGTCAATAAAGCCGCGCGCGCCCGCCACAAAAGGGTTGGCGAAGCGGGCTTTGTATTCGGCCTCCTTGGCGGCCAGCTTTTCGGGGTCGCCCTTGTCTTCGCGGAAGATGATTTCCACCGCGCCCTTGGCGCCCATCAC
>RFQA01000314.1 GCA_009925925.1 Betaproteobacteria bacterium | reverse complement strand
GCTTCCACGTGATCGCTGTCCCCTTGGTTCTGCTGGGGTTGGTAGTTGCGCACTTGTTGGCTCTGCATGATGTTGGATCCAACAACCCGGATGGCGTAGAGATCAAGGGTCCCAACGCTCCCCGCGACGCCCAAGGGCACCCTCTGGATGGCGTTCCATTCCACCCCTACTACACCGTGCATGACATTTTTGCAGTCAGCATGTTCCTGATGGTGTTCACAGCCATCATATTTTTCGCGCCTGAATTCGGTGGCTACTTCTTGGAATACAACAACTTTATTCCAGCTGACCCCCTGAAGACCCCTGCGCACATTGCGCCAGTCTGGTATTTCACGCCCTTCTATTCCATGCTTCGTGCGATCACCAGTGAAATGATGTACGCACTGATTGCCTGCGTGATCGGTGCGGCGGCCTTTGGTGTGATCAAAGCCAAGCTGCCCAACATATTCAAGGGTGCAATCGTCGGCGCTGCTGTGGTGGTCTCCGTCGCTATGCTGTCTATCGACGCCAAGTTCTGGGGTGTCGTGGTGATGGGTGGTGCGGTGGTAATCCTGTTCTTCCTGCCTTGGTTGGACAACAGCCCCGTCAAGTCGATCCGGTATCGCCCTGATTGGCACAAGTACCTGTATGGCATCTTCGTGATCAATTTTGTGGTTCTCGCTTATTTGGGCGTGCAACCACCTTCCCCGATCGGTGAGCGCGTCTCGCAAGTGGGCACACTGTTTTACTTCGGCTTTTTCTTGTTGATGCCTTGGTGGAGCACGATTGGCGATAGTAAGCAAGTGCCTTCTCGCGTGACATTTGCAGCTCACTGAGCGCCGGAGAAACGATTCATGAAAAAAATTATTTTAGTTTTGGCGCTGGCTTTGGGCGTTGTGTCCGGAGTGCAAGCGAGTGGAGGCGGAATTGCATGGGACAAGGCGCCGTCTAAGACCAATGATTTGGCTTCGTTGCAAAATGGCGCCAAAGTATTTGTGAACTACTGCTTGAATTGCCACTCCGCTGCATTCATGCGCTTCAACCGGTTGAAAGACATCGGGCTCACAGATCAACAGATCAAAGACAATCTGTTGTTTACTACCGAAAAGGTTGGTGAAACCATGAAGGCGGCGATTGATCCTCGCCAAGCCAAAGAGTGGTTCGGAGCAAACCCGCCCGATTTGACCGTGATTGCGCGCTCACGTGCAGGTGCAGGTGGTACCGGTGCTGATTACCTTTACACCTATTTGCGCACTTATTACGCAGATGACACGAAGGCAACCGGTTGGAACAACCTGGCGTTCCCGAATGTGGGTATGCCACACGTGCTCTGGGAGTTGCAGGGCAAGCGTGTTCCAATCTACGAAACAGTAGAAAACCATGGTCATGAGGAGCACGTGTTCAAGGGTTGGCAGCAAGTCACGCCCGGTACCATGACGTCTGCTCAGTACGACCAAACCATCGGTGATTTGGTCAACTACTTGCAGTGGATGGCAGAACCTGCGCAGAACACCCGTGTTCGCGTTGGGGTGTGGGTCCTCTTGTTCTTGTCGGTTTTGACCTTGTTTGCATGGCGTTTGAATGCCGCGTTCTGGAAGGACGTGAAGTAAATCTTCCGGCTGTCCTGCCGTCTTAGCCGGCGGACAGCGACAGGTTCAGAGTGGGTCCGCTGACGCGTCCCACTCTTTTTCATTTTTTAGGAGTCTCTCGCCATGATGGTGCTGTATTCAGGAACAACCTGCCCTTTTTCTCATCGTTGCCGTTTTGTATTGTTTGAAAAGGGCATGGACTTTGAGATCCGTGATGTGGACCTTTACAACAAGCCTGAAGACATCAGTGTGATGAATCCCTATGGGCAAGTACCCATCTTGGTCGAACGCGATTTGATTTTGTATGAGTCCAACATCATCAATGAATACATCGATGAGCGGTTCCCTCATCCACAGTTGATGCCCGGAGACCCTGTTGATCGCGCTCGCGTGCGCTTGTTCTTGTTGAATTTTGAGAAGGAACTGTTCGTACACGTCAACACTTTGGAGGCTCGTGCGTCCAAGGGCAATGAAAAGGCTCTAGAGAAGGCACGCTCGCACATCCGTGACCGCCTTACCCAGTTGGCGCCTGTGTTTTTGAAGAACAAGTACATGCTCGGCGAGAACTTCTCGATGCTGGATGTGGCTATCGCTCCCTTGTTGTGGCGTCTTGATTACTACGGTATCGATCTGAGTAAGAATGCGGCTCCTTTGTTGAAGTATGCAGAGCGGATATTCTCTCGCCCTGCGTACATTGAAGCGCTGACTCCATCTGAAAAGGTGATGCGCAAGTAAACGCTTCGGCTCTTATGATGAACTCCATGGATACCCCTTCGACACGGCCTTATCTCATTCGGGCGCTCTATGAGTGGTGCACGGATAACGGGTTCACGCCATTTATCGCTGTCCAAGTCGATGAGACGGTGCGGGTTCCGATGGAGTTCGTCAAAGACGGCGAAATCGTGCTTAATGTCAGCTTTGATGCAACCAGTGCCTTGAAGCTGGGGAATGATTACATTGAGTTCAAGGGGCGGTTTGGGGGCGTTGCGAGAGACATCCTGGTTCCTGTAACTCGAGTTTTGGCCATTTATGCCCGTGAAAACGGGCAAGGTATGGCCTTTCCCGTCAGTCCTGTGATGAGGCAAGAATCACAGCCGAAGCCAGTCGACGCAGAGGGCGAGCGTGCTGCGCCACCTGTACTAGCTTCCGTAGAAGCCGACGT
>RFQA01000313.1 GCA_009925925.1 Betaproteobacteria bacterium | reverse complement strand
CACCGATGACCTGCTCTACGCTGGCGTCGAGACTCAAAATGTTGGCCGCAGCGCCTGAGAGGGTCAGCCGGTCCACGCCGGCACCTAGGTTGAATACACCGCTGCTTTGCGCTGCACCCAAGGTGATAGTGTCTGCGCCTGTGCCGCCGGTCAGTGTCTCCACGCCGGTTGCGGTCAAGTTGTTGCTGCCGTTGGCCAGGATCAACTGGTCAGATCCGCCTGCTAGATCGATGTTGCCATTGCTGATGACGGAGCTGAGCGTCACGATATCGACACCCGAGTTTCCGATGATGGTCTCGACGTTGCTGGCGGACAGCGTGTTGGCGCCGTTGGCCAGTGTCAACTTGTCAGTGGTACCGCCACCCAAGTCAATCAGCAAGTTGGTGGTCACGGTGGTCAGGGTCACGTCATCCGTGCCGGAGCCGCCCACAATGCTTTCTACATCGCTGGCGGTAATGGTGTTGGTGCCGTTGGCCAGGGTCAGGCGGTCGGCGCCCGCGCCGAGGTTGTATACCGTGCCGGTGGCTGATGCTGTCAAGGTGATGTTGTCAGCCAGCGTACCGCCAGTGAGTGTTTCAACCGTTGCGTTCAGGGACAGGGTGTTGGCTGCGTCGGCCAGAATCACACGGTCTGTTCCGCCGCCCAGATCCACCGAAATGCCGCTTACCGCTGCAGTGAAGGTTACCGTGTCGTTCACTGAGCCGCTGCCGGCAATGGTTTCAATGTTGTTGACGGTGACGGTATTGGCGCCTGCGCTGGAAAGGATCAGTTTGTCACCTGAGCCGACGCCCAGATCGTAGGTTTGGCCTGTGACGGCACCACCCAACGTCACTATGTCGTCACCCGCACCTCCGACCAGGCTCTCAACCGAGGCCGCTACTGTCAGTGTGTTGCCCGATGCGCCCAAAGTAAGTGTGTCGGTGCCTGCACCCAGATCAATGGAGCCGCCGCTGACGCTGGTGGCCAAGGTAATGCTGTCGTCGCCGCTGCCGTTCGCCTGAATGGTCTCGACGTTGCTAACGGTGAGCGTGGTTCCGCCAGCAGCCAAGGTCAGGCTGTCTGCGCCGGAGCCGAGGTCGATGCTGGCCCCGCTGATGGCTGCACCCAGTACTACCGTGTCCGCTGCGCTTCCGCCAGTGATGGTTTCAATGCCTGTAGCGGTGAGAGAGTTGGCACCCGCACCGGACAGAGTGAGTGTGTCAGTGCCGCTGCCCAGGTCAAATACCGCGTTGGTGACGGCAGCGCCCAAGGAGATGGCGTCAGCCAATGTGCCGCCAACGATGCTTTCAACGCCTGACACCGATACGGTGTTGGCAATGTTGGTCAGCGTGAGCGTATCTGAGCCGGAGCCGCCCACGACCGACTCGACGTTGGTTGTTGTGATGGCGTTGGTACCGTTCGCCAGCACTACCTTATCGCCACCTGCAGCGAGGTCGATCGTGGCGGTCGTCGTTGCAGCACTGAAAGTAACGGTGTCCGCACCGGCATCGCCGGTGAGAGTCTCGACTCCCGCCACGGTCAGGGCGTTGGTGCCGTTGGCCAGTGTCAGGCTGTCGGTTCCGTTGCCCAGATTCACTACCGCACCGGTCACGCTGTTGCCCAGCGTTATCGTGTCTGCGCCTGTACCGCCTGTCAGCGTCTCGACATTGGATACGGTAAAGACGCCGTCGCTGTTGGACAGGGTCAGTACGTCCGCGCCGCTACCCAGGTCTACGGTGCCCGCAGAGCTGCCGGCACCCAAGGTAATCGCGTCAGCCCCGGTGCCGCCCGTGATGGACTCCACATTGCTCACACTCAAGGTGTTGGCACCATTGGCCAGCACCAGTGCATCGTTGCCTGCTGCGAGGTTGATGGTCACTCCCGATGCGGCCACTGCCAGAGTCAGTGTGTCGTCGCCGGTTCCCCCGGTGACAGACTCCACGTTTTGCGTGGTGACGGTGTTGGTGCCGTCTGCCAGTGTCAGGCTGTCGGTTCCAGATCCGAGGTTCACGACAGTGCCGGTCAATGCGCTGCCGAACGTGACGCTGTCAGCGCCAGTGCCGCCATTGAGCGTTTCGACGTTGCTGATCGTGACCGTGTTAACGCCATTGGCCAGGTTCAGCGTGTCTGTGCCCGCACCCAGGTTGACGTTCACCGCAGCGGTGTCGGTAAGTGTGATGGTGTCTGCGCCGGAGTCACCGAGCACTGTTTCCACGCCGGTCAGGGTCAAGGAGTTGTCTTCGTTGAACAGGGTCAGCGAGTCGCCGGTGCCTGCTGCCAGGTTCACCACACCGCCAGTGATACCCGCGCCGAAGGTGATGACGTCGTTCCCTGTATTGCCGGTGATGGTTTCTACGCCGGTTGCGCTGATGGTGTTGTTACCTGCTGCAAGCACCAAGGTGTCGGCCCCTGCACCCAGGTTGGCATTGAGGCTGGCGACGTTGGTCGACAACGTCACAGTATCTGCACCCGAGTCACCGATGATGGTTTCTACGTTGGTGATGGTCAGGTTGTTCGGTGCATCGAACAAAGTCAGGATGTCCGTACCGCCCGCCAGGTCGACCTGCACACCACTGACGCTATTGCCAAGTGCCACGGTATCGGCCGCGGCGTTACCGACGATGGATTCGGTGTTTTTGACGGTCAGTGTGTTGGCGAAGTTGCCTAGGTTCAGTACGTCTGCACCGGCGCCAAGATCGATCTGCCCTGCGGTGCTTGCGTCGCCCAATGTCAGTGTGTCTGCGCCAGTGCCCCCGTTGATAGTCTCCACGCCAGTCGCGG
>RFQA01000312.1 GCA_009925925.1 Betaproteobacteria bacterium | reverse complement strand
CCCATGGTGCCTTCCACCTCAGGGTGGCCTTTGTGGCCAATCATGATGAACTCATAGCCCTCTTTGTGCAGCTTGGCCAGCTCCACATGCACCTTGCTGACCAGCGGGCAGGTGGCATCAAAAACATTAAAGCCCAAGCGATCGGCCTCGTTTTGAATGGCTCTGCTCACGCCATGGGCAGAAAACACCAAAGTGGCACCGGCAGGCACATCGGCCAAGTCTTCAATGAAAATGGCGCCCTTTTGCTTGAGGTCATTGACCACATAGGTGTTGTGCACGATTTCATGGCGCACATAAATAGGCGCGCCAAATTTATCTAAAGCGCGCTCCACAATTTCGATGGCGCGGTCCACGCCCGCACAAAACCCACGAGGTTCGGCCAGAACCAGTTCTTGCAGCATTACCAAGTCCTCTTCAGAAAATCTTGTTCACAAAACGCCCAACACATGCACTTCAAACGTCACCGGCTGGCCCGCCAGCGGGTGGTTGAAGTCGAACAACACCCCGCCATCAGGAGCCACCTGCAACACCACGCCCGCAAATTGGCCTTGCCCGTCGGGGGTAGGAAACTGCACGGCGTCCCCCACTTCGTAGTGTTCCAAGGGATCCCCCATATCGGTCAACACTTTGCGGGCCAACCATTGTTGGAGCTGTGGGTTGCGTTCGCCAAATGCCTCACCGGCAGGTAACTCAAAAGTCTGGTGCGCCCCCTCGGGCAAACCCAGCAAACAGTGCTCCATCGCGGGAGCCAATTCGCCAGAACCCAACGACAAGGTGGCGGGCGAGCCCCCGAAGGTGTTGATGATGTCGCCCGCAGGACCGCTGAGGCGGTAATGCAGCGTCAGAAAAGAGCTAGGCTGAACCAGAAGTTCAATATTGGTCATGAGAATCCTGTGATTTGGCTTATTGTAGAAACCAGACTCAGCTCGGGTGCACGGCCGCTGGTGATGTCCCATCCTGACTCTACGCACTAACTTCTCAGCACGCCGGCCACGCTGGCGGCAAGGTCTTCGAGCTTGCTGAGGTCGTGCACGGCCAGCATGCCATGCGCGTAACGATGAAGCACTGCCGCACCTTGCGCCAAAGGCGCGTAACCGTCAAAGCGCAGCAGGGGATTGAGCCAGAGCAGACGACCGCTGCGGCGCCGAAGTTGTTGCAATTCATGAGCGAGGGCGTCGGGATTGCCGGTGTCCAGACCGTCAGTAATCATGAGCACCAGCGTGCGCCGCCCGACCAGCTTGCGCTGGTGCAAGGCATTCAGCGTAGCGAGGCTTTGGCCGAGCTGGGTGCCGCCGGCGAAGTCTTCGATGGCAACGCTGGCGTGGGCCAGCATGTCGTCCGTATCGGCATGCGCAAAGGCAGGGCTGAGATCGGTGAGTTGGTTACCGAATGCGAAGACATGGCGCTGCAGCCGCATGGCGCCACCCAGCGCCTGACGGCTGGTGGCGGCGTGCAGAAAGGCCAATAGCAATCGGGAGTAGCGCTCCATCGAACCGGACACGTCAACCAGCACCAAAAGCGGAACAGGCTGCCGCACACGCTGCAAACGAGGCAAATGCAGGGGCTCTCCACCGGTTCGCAGCGCAGATTGAAGGATTCCGGCCCACCAAAGATTCGTCCCGCGGGCTCCTGGCCGGTGGCGGCGGCTCGCGAAAGTGGGCAAGGGCAAGCGGATGTCTCGCGCCAACCGCTCTACCAGCCGGTATTCGGTGGCGCCCAAGGCGTTGAAATCGGCATGCCTAAGGCGCTGGAAATCGCTGGCGGTCATTGCAGCATCGAAATCGACCTTGTCCTCCTGAGGGCTGGGCTGGGCTTGTTTGCCGAACGCATGCTGTGGCGAGAGTGCTTCGCGCACGCGGGGTCGGCGCTTGCTGGGCTCCGCCTTGCCTTCCGCGCTCGGGAGCAACTGCGAGAGCAGCTTGTGCGCCATGTTGGGGTTGCGAAAGAAAGCCTCAAACAATTCGCGATAGACCTGCCGGTCTTGCTCACGGCTGATCAGCACGGCTTCCAGTGCAGCGCTCAAGTCTTCGCGCCTGTCCAAACCCACAGCGAGGGCTGCATCGGCTGCCAGCGCGATACGCGCAGGGTCCACCCGAACTCCGGCACGGCGCAGGGTACGGCCAAAGGCAGCGAGGTTATCGCTGAATTTACCCAGGCGGGCGTCACCTAACTGCATCGGGCGCCCCTCCACCTTTCACGGACCATCGCCGCCTTCTGCTGGGGCCAGCAGCTCGCCAGCCAGTTGGTGGTTGAGCGCGGACACGTCGTCGCGCTGCTTGAACAAGATACCGGCGGTGTCGGTCAGCAGCTCAGGGTCAAGCACCAAGGTGTCCAGCGCCAGCAGCGCCTTGGCCCACTCGACACTCTCCGCAATTCCCGGGGCGCGCTGGAAGTTACTCACAAACGGCTGGCTGCGCAATCGGCTAACGACCTCAGCGACTTGCGCGGTGAGCGCATCCGAGGCCTCAGGCACCTGTGCACGAATGATTTGGAGCTCGCGCTCGCGCTCGGGGTAATCGAGCCAGTGATAGAGACAGCGGCGCTTGACCGCGTCGTTGAGCTCGCGGGTGCGGTTGCTGGTAAGCAAAGTCACGGGCTTCACACGGGCTTTGACCGTGCCCATCTCAGGAATGCTGACCTGATACTCGCCCAAGTACTCGAGCAGAAATGCCTCGAAGGGCTCGTCCGCCCGATCCACCTCGTCAATCAGCAACACGGCGCCAGGCTCGGGGGCACGCAAGGCCTGTAGAAGAGGACGCTGGA
>RFQA01000311.1 GCA_009925925.1 Betaproteobacteria bacterium | reverse complement strand
TTCTTCGTAGCTGATGCCGGCTGCACGGGCAGACATGGGCACCAGAGAGTGGCCGGTCATGCCCGGAGAAGTGTTGATTTCCAGCAAATAGGGTGTGCGGGTCTTGGCATCAATCATGACGTCGGCCCGGGCCCAGCCGCGGCAGCCCAGCACCTGGTAAGCCTTGCACACCAGCGTCTGGATGGCTTCCTCTTCGCCGGCAGGCAGGCCAGCGGGGACCAGGTATTGGGTGGTGTCAGTGAAGTACTTGTTCTGGTAGTCGTAGTTACCTTCGGGCGCCACGATGCGGATCACGGGCAGCGCCTCAGGCGCAGAGCTCGGTCCCCACACCGGGCAGGTCACTTCATCACCCGCAATAAACTGCTCGCACAGTACATGGCTGTCATGTTTGGAGGCCAGCGCATAAGCGGCATCGCACTGGTCCGCGCTCATCACCTTGGTGAAGCCGATGGAGGAGCCTTCACGTGCGGGCTTCACGATCATGGGCGCGCCCAGCGCTGCGAACGCGGCGCGGGTTTCCGCAGCGCTCTTGACCTGTTGCCATGCGGGGGTGGACAAGCCTTCAAAACGCCAGATGCGCTTGGTCATGACCTTGTCCATGGAGATGCTGGAGGCCATCACGCCGGAGCCGGTGTAGGGGATGCCCAAAAGTTCGAGCGCGCCTTGCACGGTGCCGTCTTCGCCGAAGCGGCCGTGCAGCGCGATAAAGCAGCGATCAAAGCCTTCACGCTTGAGTTCATCCAGCGCGCGCTCAGAAGGGTCGAAGGCATGGGCGTCCACGCCTTGCGAACGCAGGGCCTTGAGCACGCCGGCGCCCGACATCAGCGACACCTCGCGCTCAGCCGAGGCACCCCCCATCAGCACAGCCACCTTCCCGAGATTCTGATTATTTTGGCTCATAGCGCCCGTCCCTGCTGCGTGAGCAGCTCCTGATTTTGTAGCAATTCAACCATTTTTCCGGGTACGGCGCCAATCGATCCGGCACCCATGCACATCAGCACATCGCCATCGCGCGCGTTGTCGATGGCGGCTTGAGGCATGGCGGCGATGTCGTCCACAAACAGGGGCTCCACCTTGCCGCCAATGCGCAGAGCACGCGCGAGAGACCGGCCGTCTGCGGCCACAATGGGCGCTTCACCGGCGGCATACACCTCGGCCAGCAGCACCGCGTCGGCACCGGCACCAATGACTTTCACAAAATCTTCAAAGCAATCCCGTGTGCGGGTGTAGCGGTGCGGCTGGAAAGCCAGGACCAGACGCCGCCCGGGGAAGGCACCGCGTGCGGCTGCCAGCGTGGCGGCCATCTCGACGGGGTGGTGACCGTAGTCGTCAATCACCGTGACCGTGCCACCCTGGGGTAAAGCGAGGTCTCCATAGCGCTGGAAGCGGCGTCCCACGCCCTTGAACTCGGCCAACGCCTTGACGACGGCCGCATCCGGAATGTTCAGCTCCACCGCCACCGCAATAGCAGAAAGCGCATTGAGCACGTTGTGCAAGCCGGGCAGGTTCAGCACCACCTCCATGTCGGGCAGCACCACACCGTTGCGGCGTTGCACGGTGAAGTGCATCTGGCCGCCCACCGCACGCACATTCACGGCGCGCACTTCGGCGTCTTCGTTGAAGCCGTAGCTGGTGATCGGGCAGGTGACCTGCTCACAGATGTCACGCACTGCGGCGTCGTCGGTGCAAAGAATCGCTGCGCCGTAGAAGGGCATGCGGTGTAGGAAGTCAACAAAGGCTTTCTTGAGCTTGCCGAAATCGTGCCCGTAGGTTTCCATGTGGTCGGCGTCGATATTGGTCACCACCGCCATCACGGGAAGGAGGTTCAGGAAGGACGCATCCGACTCATCCGCCTCGACCACGATGTGGTCGCCACTGCCCAGACGCGCGTTCGCGCCAGCGCTGTTGAGGCGGCCACCGATCACAAAAGTAGGGTCCAAACCGGCTTCCGCCAACACGCTGGCCACCAGACTGGTGGTCGTCGTTTTTCCGTGGGTACCGGCGATCGCAATGCCCTGCTTGAGGCGCATGAGCTCAGCCAACATCAACGCACGGGGCACGATGGGGATCTTCATCTCGCGGGCGCGGATGACCTCCGGGTTATCGGACTGCACCGCCGTGGAGGTGACCACGGCATCGGCACCGGTCACGTTCTCTGCCGCATGGCCCACATACGTCTTGATGCCCAAAGCGGCCAGGCGGCGGGTGGTAGCGTTGTCAGCCAAGTCGGAGCCCGAGATCACGTAGCCGAGGTTGCTCAGCACTTCGGCAATACCGGACATTCCGGATCCGCCCACGCCGACGAAATGAATGTGTTTGACTGCGTGCTTCATTTTGCAAGCTCCTCGCAGGCGGCCACCACGGCTTCGGTGGCGTGTAGTTGTTGCATCTTTTTGGCTCCCAGCGCCCGCTGCATCAGCGCGGGTCGCTCTGTTTTCAATAGCATATCTGCCAGCGCTTCGGGGGTCAGGGTGGCTTGCGGCAACAGCCAGCCACCGCCCTGATCGACCAGAAAGCGGGCATTGAAAGTCTGGTGGTCGTCCACCGCCGACGGGAATGGCACAAACGCCGCAGCAGCGCCCACGGCGGCCAGCTCGGTCACGGTGCTGGCGCCGGCACGGCAGATCACCAAATCGGCATCAGCAAAAGCTTGTGCGGTGTTGTCAATAAACGGAGTGAGCGTGGCCTGGACGCCGGCAGCGGCATAGTTGGCCCGCAGCTCGTCAATCTGTTTTTCGCCGGCCTGATGGGTCACCACGGGTCGCTGGGCTTCGGGAATAAGCGCCAAGG
>RFQA01000032.1 GCA_009925925.1 Betaproteobacteria bacterium | reverse complement strand
GCAACTCAGGCTATCGCTACGCTCAATGCCGGCAAACATGTATTTGTGGAGAAACCTCTTGCGCTGAATTTGCCCGATTGCGAGCGCGTAATGATCGCCGCACAAAAGCTTCCTCATCAAATAGCAATGGTGGGCTTCGTTCGCCGCTTCGACGCGAGCTATATTTCTGCATTTAAATCTGTCGAAGCAGGCGAAATCGGAAAACCTTTTCTTATACGTTCTCAAACCTGCGACAAAAATGACCCGGAGGGCTTCTTCGTTAAATTCGCCCCGACATCCGGGGGGATCTTCATGGACTGCAGCGTGCACGACATCGACTTAGCCCGTTGGCTACTGGGTCGTCCTAAGGCTTTGCGTGCCTTTGCCACAGGTACCGTCGCCCTTCACCCTGGATTGCAGAATTGCGGAGATGTTGACAATGGCGTTGCAGTCGTGGAGTTTGACGGGGGGGCTAAGGCTGTGATTTATGCGTCTCGCACCATGCCCCACGGGCACGAGACCAGTACCGAGATAATAGGAACTGCTGGCAAACTATTAGTTGGGGAACATGCCGCTGCCAATCGCGTCGTGCGCTCAGACAGGCATGGTGTTCGTCACGATGTTGTCCAAGACTTCTACGAAAGATTCGAAAGTGCATTCTCTGCCGAGATGTCAGCGTTTGTAGCGGCCTGCCGTGGAGTAAGTCCTCTTACGCTTACTCTTTCGGATGCTGTTGAGGCAACACGTATCGGACTTGCGATTACCCGATCTTTGATTAGCGGTATGCCTGAAGCTGTTTAATCTTCTTCACTCCGAACTTCACCAAAAGCAGCGCGGATCACACTTTTTGTTTGAGTGTAAAGCTCTGTAGCTTTGCTATTTCTCGATAGCCTTGGAGTTTCAACTTCGAGAGTCCACGTTTCAAACATTAGGCTCTAAGGTTTGTTGATTTTTCATAGCGAGTCCACTTCAGGCGATTGACGAATGTCCACTATCTACGCGTGATTAGTGGGCCTTGGACGTCCGCTTTGGGTCGATAGCCGCTGAGGGCCAGTTGCAAACCTTTATGAAGGTCTAGTTTCTGAGTTCCCCGTCTCATAGCTGCCTGGTGGTAATCGGAGAGATATTCGTAAAAGTGATTGCACCCTGAAGCTTGATCTTGGTGCCGGTGAAATCGTGGCGTATCAAGTGCAAGTTTCACAGTGCATTTTCCGACTGCATATTTCCGTTTTGTTGGCAAGACTGTCTGCTCAATGTCTAAATAGTCCAAATCCCCTAACCATGCGCTTTGAGTGTCTGGGTAAAGCGGGCACATTCCACCTGCAACCAACCCAAGAATTGGGCAACCGACTCACTTGCCTCCACCGCTAAGGGCTGCAGCGCGTAGTAGTGAGATGCATGCGGGCAGACATGTGCAAACGCCTGCACCAGCTCGCCACGCTGCAGCAAATTGTCGGCAATCGAGCGGCGGGTCAAGGCCACCCCCAAGCCTAGCCGGGCGGCCTCCAGCAAATGCGTTGAATCGGTGAACTCCATTCGGGTGGGTGGCCGCTGAAACTGCGGCTCAGCGTCAGGCATGGAAGACACCCAAGCCGCCCAGTTTTCGATGGAGTGCAACAGTGGCAGCTGCATGAGTTGCGCCAGAGTGTGCGACTTGCGTCTGCCTAGCAGCGCTGGGGAAGCCACCAGCAACAAAGAATCTGGCATCAACGGCTGGATGAGCGCATCAGCCCAGTTGCCGTGACCGAAGCGGATGGCGCAATCCACCGTGCCAGCATTCAAGTCCACATACTCCATGGAGCCGTGTATCACCACACGAATGTCGGGGTAGAGTCGGCAAAAGTCTTGCAGTCGGGGGAGCAACCATCCATGTGCAAACGATGGCAGCACCGACACACGCAACAGCGTCTCGCCCTTGCGTTGCCGACTGCGGCGGCGGGTGTTTTCGGTAGCGTCTGAAATGTCGTCTAGGGCCTGGCGCACCTGATAGCCATAGATGCGCCCCTGCTCGGTGAGCACCATGCGGCGCCCGGTACGCTCCACCAAAGCCACTTCCAAATAACTCTCCAGCGCCCTGATCTGGTGGGATACAGCACCTGGTGTCAGGCTTAGCTCTTCTGCCACCGCACTGACCGAGCCGAGTCGCACCAGCGCGGCGAATGCGCGCAAGGCGGGCAGTGGTGGTGTACGACCTGTCATGTGAATTTATTTCGCTGTAGATACGAAAAAGGTTAGCACATGGGTAGGGGCTGTCTTTCTAGACTTCAAGCACGTCCACAAGACGATTGTTTCCACCACTCACACCAGAAAGCACCCTATGCCCATCGATGAAATCCGCTTGTTTCTCAATGACTATTTCGAAGTGCTGCAAACCCAAGACATGGCACTCTTTGAGCGAGTCTTCCACAAAGACTGCATTCTGTACTCACAGCAAGATGGCGTGCAGGTGACACGCCCGTTTGCAGCTTACCGCGACATGGTGCAAGGCCGTGAAGCTCCTGCAAAAGGTAACTATCCGCGCCAGGAAGAACTCTTGCTGGTGGACTTTTTGTCGCCCACCATGGCCGTATTGAAAGTACGCCTACGCCTCTTCAACAACTTCATGGAAGACCACCTGAACGTGATGAAGCACGAGGGGCGATGGATGATTTACGCCAAGCACTTTTACAGAGTTGGAAGCGCCTGATATCGAACGGGGCAAGTAGCAGGCGTTCTGGAATGTCTGCTTTCGACCGCCCTTATGTGGTTAGCGAATTTCCGCTTTGGGTCGGAAGCTCTCTTTCCGCCAACGAGGTACCCTACGGTCTTTCAACCTACCCATCCCCTACCCCATGCCCCACTACTGGCTCATGAAAGCCGAGCCCGCCGAGGCTTCGATTGACGACGTTCTGGCCATGCCCGACGCCACTGTGGGCTGGACCGGCGTGCGCAACTACCAAGCCCGCAACTTCATGCGCGACAGCATGCAGGTAGGCGATGGGGTGCTGTTCTACCACTCCAGTTGTGCGCAGCCCGGTGTCGTGGGCATTGCTCGGGTCGCGTCCGGCATCAAGGTAGACCCCACCCAATTTGACCCCGCGTCGCCCTATTTCGATGCGGCGAGCAAGCCCGAAGCGCCCCGCTGGCTCCTGGTCGATGTACAGGTCGTCCACAAGACGCGCAACCTCACGTTGCCGGAGCTGCGGGCTGATGCGGCCCTCGCCGATCTCCTCATTCTCAAAAAAGGCAACCGGCTGTCCATCACGCCGGTGGAGCCGCAGCATTGGGAGCACATCGTGAGCCTGCTCGTACATCCTGGAGCCTGAATGATGTCGTGGCCGCGTTTTCCTAAGCTGATGGCGTTCGCCCTGTGGCTGTCAGGTGCATGTCTGTCCAGTGCCCATGCGGGTCGCTTCATAGAGATTGCGCCCGAGCGGGTGGCCAGCCTCACCCAACAATTGCCCGATAAACCATCCGGTTTGGGGCCTGCTTGTCTGGATCGTTCCGCCTGGGGGCAAGCAGACGTTCAACGGCGCCTGCAAGAAGTCACCAAAGCCGCAGAAAAAATCGCAGCGCAGCCCGTGCCCGCTTGGGACGACGAGGCCTATCTCGAGTACAGCCGCAATGGCGTTCGTGGCAATGGCGAACGCATGATGAATGCGCGCAAAGCGGGCCTGCATGTGCTGGTGCTGGCGGAATGCAGCCAATGGGCCGGCAGCTACCTGCCCGCCATCTCACGCTTGCTTCAGGCCCTGAGCACACAGCCCACCTGGACCTGGCCGGCCCATGACAAGGATTTGCGCAATTTCCGCGGGCAGCGTTTTGAAGTAGATTTGTTTGCCGCCGACACAGCCAACGAACTGGCGCAAACGCTCTACCTGCTGGGCGACAAACTGGAGGGCTCGACACGAAAAATGGTGCGGGATGCGGTGATGCAACGCGTACTCGCCCCGGTACGCGCCAGCTTTGAAGCGGGCGGCAAAGACCACTGGTGGCTCAAGGCAGACCACAACTGGAACGCGGTGTGCCTCAAAGGGGTCACAGGCACTGCATTGGCGCTGCTGCCCGACCGTGAAGACCGTGCAGTGTTTGTGGCGGGCGCGGAGCATTACATCCGCAACTATCTGGGTGGTTTCCCGCCGGACGGCTACGCGCTGGAGGGCCCCGGCTACTGGAACTATGGCTTCTCGCACTACACCGAACTGCGGGAAATGCTGATGCAGGCCACCGCTAACCAAGTAGACCTGTTTGACAACCCTCTGGTGCGCGAAGTGGCGCTCTACGCGTACCGGTTTGAGATGACGCCGGGGAATGTGGCGCTGTTTGGAGATGCAGGGCGCAACACCCGCATGGATGACACTACCCGTGCCTATGCCAACGAGGCCTATGGTCTGGGCCAGCCGCAAACCCTGTTCAGCCAAAGCGTGAGCGTCATTGCCCCGGCCAACTCCAGCCCGCTGGTGCAGGCATCCATCAAGCTGTTCAGCAAGCCCGCGCCTGCAGGCCACGGCAGCGCCTCGGCCGTTGGCTTGCAGACCTACTTCAACACCGTGGGCGCGCTGGTGTCCCGCCCCGGGCCGGGCGAAACCCTGGGCTTTGCCATCAAGGCTGGCGGCAACGGCAACCACAGCCATAACGATGTGGGTTCCTACACCATTGCCCTTGGGGCCGAGCAGCCGGTGGGCGATGCGGGTGCCACGGTGTACTCCTCCAAAACCTTCAGCAAAGACCGCTTCACCATCCGCGGCATCAACTCCTGGGGCCACCCGGTTCCCGTGGTGGCGGGCCAGTTGCAACGCTAGTCCACCAAGGTCAAAGCGCCAGTTCTCGAGCAACGAGGCGACGTCAACGGAAGCATGGTGCGCATCGACATGAAGCCCGCCTATGCACTGGATTCGCTACAAAAAATGGAGCGCTCCGCGCAGCATATTCGGGGGCCAGAACCCAAAGTGATCATTGAGGATGCTTTTCGCTTCAGCACCCCTCAGACGTTTGAGTCGGCCATCATCAGCACCGGCCAGTTCCAGCGTGTAGCGGACGACACCCTGGACTTCTGGCAAAAGCGGGAACACCTGCGGGCCAAAATCAGCGCCTCGCAGGCCTTCGAGCTCCAGACCGAGACAGTGACGGAAGAAGGACTCACCTTCAACCGCACCGCCATCCGCTTCCTGCAAGCCGCCACCGGCAATGCCTGGGTACGCATGGAATTCACCCCGGCGCCCCGCTGATCGCTGGCAAGGGCAGGCGCGATTTGCATGTGCCTTGGCGCGAATGGCGAGTGACGTGGCGCGTCTTGCCGCCTACGATTCATCCATCCGAACCACAACCCTCTCTGCATTCACAGGAAAACGCCATGTCTACATCTTCACGCCCCCAAGTCGTCCTCATCACCGGTGCTTCATCCGGCATGGGCAAAGAAGCCGCCAAGCTGCTGCTTCGCCAAGGCCATGTGGTCTACACCGCTGCGCGCCGCATCGAGTTGATGCAAGACCTGCAGGCTCTGGGCGCACACCCCCTCAAAATGGATGTCACTGATGAAGCCCAGATGCAGGCCGGCATCGCGCAAATCACCGCAGCCCATCGCGGTGTGGACGTGCTGGTGAACAACGCCGGCTTCGGCATATACGGCGCCATGGAGGACACCACCATGGCCGATGCGCGCTACCAGTTCGATGTGAACTTCTTTGGCCTGGCCCGCATGACCCAATTGGTGCTGCCCCATATGCGTAGTCAACAGCGCGGGCGCATCATCAACATTTCGTCCATGGGCGGCAAGATGTACACCCCGCTGGGCAGCTGGTACCACGCCACCAAGCACGCGCTCGAAGGCTGGAGCGATTGCCTGCGCTTGGAGCTGGCACCCTTCGGCATTCAGGTAGTGATTGTGGAGCCCGGCATCATCGCCACCGAGTTCGGCGACGTGATGACCGGCCCGCTGCTGGAACGCTCCGGCAAAGGCCCTTACGCCAAGCTGGCGCACATCGTGGCCAAGGCCACTGGCGACGCTTACAGCAAGCCCAAAGCGGCGTCCCCCGCCTCCGTGATTGCGGACGTAATCGCCGAAGCCATTGCCACACCCAAGCCCAAAACCCGCTACGTGGCAGGCAAAATGGCCAAGCCACTGATGTTCATCCGCAAATGGTTCGGTGACCGCTTCTTTGACATGGCGGTCATGAGCCAGATGAAGTAATCATCGCCATCTGACAGGAGCACTCGGTGAAACACGCCAGCAAATTTGCCATCCAACGCGGCTGGAAGCTGCTTCTGGCCGACATGGCGCTCCCCGTGGGTGAGGTGCTCGCGTGGGCAGGCCTGCCGGGCGACATGTTTTCGCGCCCGGATGCCAGCCTGAGCCCGGCAGACTTCTTCAAGCTCTGGAACGGCATGGAGCAAGTGGCCGGTGGCGACGACCTGCCCCTGCGCTTCGGCCGGGCCATTTCGGTCGAAGCATTCGATCCGCCCATCTTCGCCAGCCTGTGTGCCCCCAACATGAATGTGGCACTGCAGCGACTCTCCAGCTTCAAGCGCCTTATCGGGCCCATGATTCTGGAAGTGCAAGTCACCTCCAACGGCACATCGGCGGATTTGAGCCGCTACGGCTATGAAGGGCATCTGCCCCGCAGCCTTGCGGCCACCGAAATGGTGTTTTTTAACCAGCTGGCGCGTCTGGCCACCCGCAAACAGGTGGTGCCCCTGCGGGTGGAGCTGGTGCAGTTACCGGATGACTGCGCCCCGCTGGAGGCCTTCTTCGGCTGCGCCTTGCAAGCCGCCGACCGTAACCGCATTACCTTCAGCCCTCAAGACGCAGGACACCCGTTTTTGACCGAAGACAACGCCATGTGGGAGAGCTTTGAGCCTGCCTTGATGAAGCGCATCACCGATCAGGACCACACGGCCAAAGCCTCTGAGCGGGTGCACAGCGCCTTGCTGGAGCTGCTGCCCGGCGGGTGTAGCGGCATTGACGATGTGGCCACCAAACTGCTCACCAGCCGGCGGACCTTGCAACGGCAGTTGCTCGCAGAAGGCCTGAGCTTTCAGGATGTACTCAACCGCACCCGCCGGGAGCTGGCCGAGCATTACCTGCGCCAGGATGCCATCACGCCCGGAGAGGTATCGTGGCTGCTGGGCTTTCAGGATGGCAACTCATTCATTCGCGCCTTCAAGGGCTGGACCGGCAGCACGCCCGGCCAGTACCGCAGCAACATGCCACGCCAGGCTGCCCCCATGTGATGCGGGTTGCCCCTAGGGGGCGGTCTGCTATGGTTTCACATCACAACAAAGGAGACATGTTTCATGACTGCACTACAAGCATTGGTGGGTTTTGCACTTTGGACACTGGCCTTGATCACGCTGGTGTTTTTGTACCGCGGGCTGCGCTTTCTGCGGGGCACGCCCATCAACCACTGGCCGCGGGGCAACAAGCCGCAGGACGATGCCAGCCTGGTCAAACGCCTTGAAGACGCCCACGCCAACTGCATGGAAAACCTGCCGGTTTTTGCGGTGCTGGTGCTTGCGGCCAGCCTGATGGACAAGACCAACTCCATTCAAACGATAGCGCCCTTCGTGCTCTACGCCCGCATCGGCCAGACCCTGGCGCATCTGTGGGGCACAGGCCCGCTGCAGGTGTTGGTGCGCGCCAGTTTCTGGAGCGTACAGCTGGGAATTTGCCTCTGGATGGCCATTCAGCTGCTGGCGGCCTGAGGGACCCATTCATCATCCAACGAGCACCTGGCGCCCATGGAATATGCGCGGGGAGCTCCTGAATTGATAGCAAACACCATGACCATAGACACTGACCTCGCCCGCCTCGCCCTCCAGGAAGAGCGTCTGCAGTTTGACGCCTTTGACCAGCGCACCGCATGGGCGCTGGGCAGCCGCATCAAGGCCCTTAGCGAAGAGGCCGGCGTAGCGCTGGCGATAGAAATCCGACTGGGCAAGGACACCGTGTTCTTTTACAGCATGCCCGGAACCGGCCCCACCAACGCGGACTGGGCGCGGCGCAAGCGCAACTCGGTGGAGTTGCTGCATACCAGCTCTTACGCGCTCAACCTCAAGCTGGAAAAAGAAGGCAGCACCCTGGAGGCCAAGCAAGGCCTGCCCCTGCGCGACTACGCCACGCACGGTGGCAGCGTGCCCATACGGGTGCGCGGCGTGGGTGTGGTCGGGGTGGTGACCGTTTCAGGCATCCCGCAGCGGGACGACCACGCCATGGCTATCAAAGCACTGGCCGAGCTTTGCGGAGTCCCTTTGCACGAAGTGGCGCTGGATTAACGCGGAACCGGTTAGCGCCGCCGCGCAGAGCGCACGCCGGAGAGCTCGTTCACGATCTTGAGCACCCGGGTCAGGCGGCCGGATTCGGCCACTTCCACGGTGAACGTCATCCAGGCGGTGCCTTTGACAGACTGGGTCTGCACCCCGATGACATTCATCTTTTCTTTGGCGAATACCTCCGAGATGTCGCGCAGCAGGCCCTGGCGGTCCAAAGCCTCAACTGCAACGTCCACCGGATACACGTTCCCGTCTTTGCCACCCGGGGCGCCCCATTCCACCTCGATCAGGCGGTCGCCACTGCGTTGCACCATGTTGCGCAGGTTGGAGCAGTCCGACCGGTGCACGCTCACGCCCTTGCCCCGGGTCACAAAGCCGCTGATCAAATCCGGCGGTGCCGGCTTGCAGCACTTGGCCAACTGGGTCATCAGCGAATCGATGCCCACCACCAGTACCCCGCCCTTGCCGCCGGACACACCGCGCGGCTTTTTGAGCGGCATGTAGTCGTCCTGCGTGCCGGCGGGCTCGGGCGGGCGCAGCAGAAGCTCGATGTTGCGCAGTGAAAACTCGTCTTTGCCCACCACCTCAAACAAGGCGTCGGCATTGTGGAAGCCCAGCTGGCTGGCCAGGTCGTCGAGCTTAATGGCGGTTTTGCCCTCACGCTGCAGCAGCTTTTCTACCGCCTCGCGGCCCTTGGCCATGGTTTCTCCCATGGCCAGCGCATTGAACCAGGCCCGCACCTTGGCGCGCGCCCGGTGGCTGACCAAGTAGCCCAGCTCAGGGTTGAGCCAGTCGCGCGAGGGGCCGCCCTCTTTCACGGCAGTCACTTCCACGGTCTGGCCGTTTTTGAGCGGCGTATTCAGCGGCACCATGGCGCCATCGACCTTGGCGCCCCGGCAACGGTGGCCCAGGTTGGTGTGCACGCTGTAGGCAAAGTCCACCGCGGTTGCCCCCTGCGGCAGCTCCACAATGGCGGCATCCGGCGTGAGCACATAGATGCGGTCGTCAAACATGCCCTGCCCGTCGGACGCATGGGCGCCGGAGAGGTCGCGCTCCCAGGCCAACAATTGGCGCAGCACGGCAATCTTGGCGTCGTACTCCCCGGCGGCCGTCACGCTGCCGCCATAGCCTTTGGCGCCCGCCTCCTTGTAGGCCCAGTGGGCGGCGACACCATGCTCGGCATGGTCGTGCATGGCCTGAGTGCGGATTTGCACCTCAATGGGTTGGCTGCCTGCGTCCCTTACAACGGTGTGCAGCGACTGATACCCATTGGGCTTGGGCCGGGCAATGTAGTCGTCAAATTCTTCAGTGATCGGTGTAAAGCGGGTGTGCACCAGGCTGAGTGCCGCGTAGCAGTCCGGCACCGTGGGCACCACGATGCGCAGCGCCCGGATGTCGTATACCTGCTCAAAGCCCAGCGATTTGCCCCGCATCTTTTTGACGATGCTGTAGATGTGCTTGGGCCGGCCCTGCACGGTGGCCTGCACGCCCTGCACTGCCAACTCGTCCGCCAACTGCTGGCGCAGTCGCTCCACCGAGGCTTCCCGCTCTGCCCGTTTTTCATCTAATAGCTTGGCGACCTGCTTGTAGGTACCGGGCTCGAGGAAGCGGAACGACAAGTCCTCCATCTCCCACTTGATTTCCCAGATTCCCAGCCGGTTGGCCAGAGGCGCAAACACCTGCAGGGCCTCAGAAGCCAAGCCCGGCGGCACCGGCAACTTGGTCGCCGCAAAGTGCCGCAAGGTCTGCAAGCGCGAGGCGAGACGCAGCATGACCACACGCAGGTCCTTGCTGAAGGCCAGCAGCATCTTGCGAACGCTCTCCGTCTGCAGACCCGGTGCCCCCACGCTCCATCGCTGCGCGAGTCGCTGCCCCCCTGGGGGGCCATCAGCCCCTTGGGGCGGCCCAGCGGGGCCGGCCGTTTGCGCCATGGGAGCCGCACTACTGCTGTGGCTGGCAGCCTGCTGGGCCACGCGCGCCATGCGCTGCAGGCGCACCAATTTGGTGGTTTCCAGGGCTAGGTCGGCAAAGTTGTCGCCGAAGGCCTTGGCAATCACCTCATGGGGCTTGTTCAGGTGGTCACAGGCATACACCAGGTAGCTGGCGGCCTGCATGGCCTCCGAGCCGCCAATGGTGCGCAGAATAGCGGCTACGGCATCCGCGTGTTGCAGCACGTTTTCGCCGGTATCCAGCGACTCCGTCGCCAACAAAGGCTCGGCAAAGGCGCGAGCGCGCTGCAGGGCTCCGGCCTGCTCGGGCAGGCTGTCTGCGGTGGCCGCAATCACTTGCGGGGTGGCCGTGGGTAGGTCCCCGGCGTACAAACTTTTCATGGAAGGCTCACAAGGCGGGGGACGTTACCCCAGCAAAAAAGAAGTCACGGCGTCCTGTTGGTCTTGTGCAATCAGGGTCGGGGCGTGGCCCACACCGGCAAACTCCACGAGGCGGGCTTGGGGACCACGCTGGGTCATGGCCTGCGCTGTCTCAGGCGACAACAGGTCGGACTCTGCGCCGCGCAGCAGCAGGGTCTCTGACGTAATAGCGTCATACAACTGCCACAGCTGGGCCTGGCCGGCTAACGCCAGCTCCTCTGTCACCGCCCGGAACGGAATGGCAATTGCCGGGTCGTAGTGCAGCCCCACCTTGCCGTCTGGCAGGGTCTTGACCATGTGGCGTGACAACTCCAGCCACTGCGCTGGCGTATGCGGACCGAAGCTGCTAGAGATCGCCCACATGGCATCAGCTGCTTGTTGCAAATCGTCAAAGCTCACCGCGCGGCCCAGATAGGTGCCAATGCGCTGCAGCGACGACCACTGGATCACCGGGCCCACGTCGTTGAGTACCAATTTACGTACTTTCACACCCACCGAAGCGGCATGCGCAGTCACCGCCAAGCCAATCAGGCCGCCCATGCTGGTACCCACCCAATCCAGCGTGGCCGGTTTCAGGTGTGCCAACAGACCCAACATGTCGCCGGCATAGGTCGGCACGCCATAGCCGGCAGGGTCCTTCAGCCAATCGCTCTGGCCACGTCCGGCCACATCGGGACAGACTACACGGATAGGCTGGGAAGCGCGGGCTACCAGCGATTGGGCGAGTACATCAAAGTCGCGCCCTTGGCGGGAAAGACCATGCACACACACCACGGTGTGGGCTGCGTCTGTCGCGCCCCACTGCCAATACGCCATGCGGCGCGGACCGTTGGCGTCAGCGCAGGGTACGTAATTCAGCGTAGGTTCAGCCATGGTGCAATCACTCGTTTGATAATGACCACATCCTAATGGAATCCCCCCACCACTTTGTGAAGGAAGACGCATGTTGAAAGGTAAAACCGCCCTCGTTACCGGCTCCACCAGCGGCATCGGTTTGGGTATCGCCAAGGCACTGGCCGCACAAGGCGCCAACATCGTGCTGAACGGCTTTGGCGACGTGGAAGGCCCCAAGGCCGAAATGGCCGCTCTGGGCGTGCAAGTGAGCTACCACGGAGCGGACATGAGCAAGCCTGACGAGATTGCAGCCATGATCGAGCACGCCAAGGCCACTTTTGGCGGCGTGGACATTCTGGTTAACAACGCGGGCATCCAGCATGTGGCACGGGTCGAAAACTTCCCCATCGAGAAATGGGACGCCATCATCGCCATCAACATGAGCAGCGCTTTCCACGCCACGCGCCTGGCCCTGCCGGGCATGCAGGCGAAGAACTGGGGCCGCATCATCAATGTGGCGTCCGTCCACGGGCTGGTGGGCTCAGCCGAAAAGTCCGCCTATGTGGCCGCCAAACACGGCGTCGTAGGCCTGACCAAGGTGACGGCTCTGGAAAACGCCACCACCGGCGTGACTTGCAACGCCATCTGCCCCGGCTGGGTGCTGACCCCGCTGGTACAAAAACAGGTGGATGCCAAGGCGGCGGCGAAAGGCATCAGCAACGCGGACGCTACCAAACAGCTGCTGGGCGAAAAAGAACCCTCCATGCAGTTCACCACCCCTGAGGAGCTGGGTGCGCTGGCCGTCTTCTTCTGCTCCCCTGCTGGCGACAACGTACGTGGTGTGGCATGGAATATGGACGGTGGCTGGACAGCGCAGTAATTTCGGACAAATCGGGCCCTCGCGCCCGACGAATATGCGCGAGCTGCTATGAATTCAATAGCAAAAAAGCCCCGACAGCAAACTGCCGGGGCTTTTTTTCATGACAACCGTCAAGCTCAGCTCGACTGTTTGAACGCCATCACGGCTTGGTTGCGCAAGGTGCGCAGCAAGGCCAGTTCCTTTTCGTCCAGCTCCAGTGCGCCGTGTTTGAGCTTGTCGGCGTAAATCAGGCCGAATGGCGCGCCCTTGATCTGCAAAGGCAAAAGCAAAAATGCCGGTGCATTCAGGCCGCTGCGGTACCACGCAGGCAGCCGCTGCACGATGCGCAATTCGGCAGCGTCACTGATCATGGTGTCAGCGCCTTTGACGCACACCACTCCGAACAAATCCGGCGAGGTAGCCTTGAGGTGCGTCTTGAAGCCCTTGATGTGGGCCTCCACGCCCTGCCCCAAACCGAAGCGGCCGGTCATCATTTCCGTCTTGGCGTCGCGCATGCAAAAAATGATGCGGTCAAACTCCAGCGCACGCAGCATGGTCTCCAGGATCATGCGCAGCACATCGGTGAGCTTGAAGTCATCGACCATGGCGTTAGTGATGTCTTGAATGCCCGCGGAAAGTGTTTCGGCCACCAGATTGCTGCGGCGGGTAGAGAGCGGCGCACCGGGTTCATCCAAGGGGGCGGCCTGGGTGGCTTGCAGCGCAAAGCTGCCCAGATTGCCGTCTGTTTCCGCCTGCAGGGGCGCGGCGCGGCTGGTGAGCTCTACCGGCAGCTGCAGCAACTTGGCAGCTGCCGATCCCGGGGCCACATGAATATCCATGGCATTGGCAAGGTCCACCAGCTTGAGGCGGGCCTTGGCGGTGGCCTCGTTGACCAGCTTGATGCTGCTGCCCATCACATTCGCATACTTCTTGGTGACAGCGGCAATACGGTCGTCCACATCTTTGGCATCGCTGCGCAGAAGCACGTCCGCGATTTCATTGGATGCGAGTGCAATCCACCGGATGCGCTCTGCCGCGTCGGACGGTGCAGTTGGCGGCGGCGTGCCTGTGGGCTTGCGCATACAGCGCTGAATCCCCGGAGGCAAACCCCAGCTTTTGGCGATACCCAGACCGAGCTCCTCATAGCTCAGGCCCAACACGCTGATGGAGGCAGCTTCTTCGGTCTTGCGGTCCCGGGCTGACTGGGTGAGGGTACGGATGTTGTTGGCCTCTTCCGGGAAATAAAACTGCGCCAACAACCGGCCCAGATTCTGGAACATGGAGCCGATAAACGCCTCTTCGCTGTCGCGCACCACGGGGCAGAGCTCGCCCCCAATGGAGCCGGCCATCAGCGAGCGCAAAAACTCTTCTTTGAGCTGGGCCGCATGGGCCTTGTCCTGCATGTGCTCCAGCAATACCAGGCTGAGCGCCATATTGCGAATGCCGTTGAAGCCCACCAGGTGCACAGCCCGCGACACCGTGCTGATGCTGCCGCCCCGAGCGTAGTGCGCACTGTTCACCAGGCGCAACAGCTTGTTGGTCAGCGCCACGTCCTTGAGGATTTCATTGGTGACACTGCCCACGCTCTCTTTGTCAGAGCGCGCCATGCTCTGGATACGGGTCACCGAATCCGACAACGCCGGAAAATCGCTCTTGTGCCGCATGCGCCGCAGCAAAAACTCCAGGGTGGCGTTACTGGCGGCCTCAGTGGGTTGCGTGGCGCTTTGCAGGGACTGCACCCACAGCTCCAGCTCACTCTGGAACACCCGCGCACTGACAAAACGCTTGGAATTGTCTTTGGCCAGCGCCCGCAACACGATGGCACGCAACTGGTCGTCTACCCCAGCGGGCATGACCTTGGGGAGATCCAATTGCTCGTTGGTGACGCGGTAGATAGCCCGGTAGGGATCGGTCTCCATGACCAGCTGACGGCCCATCAGCATTTCCGCCAGCACCAAGCCGGCCGAAAAAATATCCATGGCGGGGCTGGGTGCAGCGCCATTAGCCGCCTCCGGAGAGATATAACCAATAGTGCCCCCGCTCCCGGGGTTGGGCTCTTTGCTGTTGGCATCAGGGATACGGGCCGCAATGCCGAAATCCATCACCCGCGCCCTGCCCGCTCCATCGATCACGATGTTCGAAGGCTTCAGGTCCCGGTGCACCACGCCAGCGGCATGGGCCACCGCCACGGCATCCAGCACATCCATCATCAGTGCGACTGCCTGGCTGGCTGGCAGCGCCCCATTCTGCTTCAGGTGCTGGTCCAGCGTGTTGCCGGCTATGTATTCAAACACCAGATAAGGCTGCGCTTCGTGGATGTCAGCCTCATAGACGGGCACGATGTTGGGGTGAGCGACCCGACCCACGCTTCGGGCCTCTTGCAGCCATTGCGCCACAGCCTGCCCGTCGACACCGGCACCCGGACGCATCACTTTGACGGCCACCTCGCGCTCCATGCGCGGGTCGAAGGCCAGCCACACGGTACTTTGGGCGCCCTTACCCAGAATGCGGATCAGCTCGAACCGCCCCAACAGGCTCTTGGCTACTTGTCGACCGCGGCTGTCATCGCCGCTTCTGGCTGTCTGGTTATCTGGCATGAAAATCCGTGTGGAAGGGGCTGCTGTGGCTCAAGGCGGTGTCAGTATGTCATCAAAGTTTCGCCACTGACTTATCGGCCACATACATTTCAAAATCAATGGCAGTTAACGGTCGGCTGTACAGATAGCCCTGAAACAAACGGCAGTGGTTAGCGAGCAGAAAGTCACGCTGACCCTCGGTTTCTACCCCCTCCGCGATCACCGCAAACCCCAGGCTTTCACCCAGTTGAAGCACCGTGCGGGCAATGGCCGCATCACTGGGATCGGTGAGCACGTCGCGTACAAAGGCCTGGTCGATCTTGATCTGGTCCAGCGGGAGTTTTTTCAGGTAGCTGAGTGAAGAGAATCCGGTGCCGAAGTCATCCAGCGAGCAGCCCACGCCCATCGCATGGAGACTGTGCATCTTGGCGATGATGTCGTTCATGTCATGGACCAATGTGGTTTCCGTCAGCTCCAACTTCAGGCGGGCGGCCACTACGCCGTGCTGCGTCATGGCGCTTGCCACCTGCTGCACAAAATCTGCCTGCAAAAACTGCTTGGCACTCACATTGACCGACAGACTCAGCCCCGCCATGGCAGGCAGTTCGGCCCAGCGCTTCAAGGTTTGACAGGCCTCCTCCAACACCCAGCCTCCCATTGGAAGTATCAGCCCTGACTCCTCTGCCACCGGAATAAAGTCAGCCGGAGACACCAGCCCCAATTGGGGATGACGCCAGCGCAGAAGCGCCTCCGCACCCATGGCCCGCCCATCGGACTGCACCTGCGGCTGATAGACCAGAAAAAACTCCTGACCAGCAAGCCCGCGCTCTATGTCCCGCTCCAACCTATTGGCCTCAGTCGTCTCCGTCAGCATGATGTGCACCAGTGCCAACATTCCCAACATCGCTGTACTGGCATTGATCCACACGCCCACCCTCCGAACGGATGCCGGGATGCTCAAGCCCGACGGGATGCTCCAGGAGGTGCTGGCGAAAATCACAAATGTCACCATCAAAACGGCTGTGATCGCCCACCGCAGAACGGGTGGTTCATTGCGCAACACGAGGAGTGACGCCAAAGTCAGCACCAGCAAGTACAAGTGGGAGGTCCGCGGTGCCACCGTATCCGGAACATCAAAATAGAGGGAGAACAGACCAATGGCGACATACGTCACCAGCGACACCAACAAGAAAGCCGCCCGCGTCCGGCGCAAATGCGTCAACCAGGCAACACAAGCCCCGGTCAACAACAACCCGAACTCAACGACGGCCACCTCGTACTCGCCGGTCAGTCCGAAGAACACCGACCACCCTGCCCCCAAGCCCATCAACAGACCGGCACTCACCCACAGAATCAGGCGGATGCGGTGCCGGTGGATGCCGGATCTGAGCTCATTCGAATTCATGCCGCGTCTTTCCGGACCGAGACTGCATGGACATAGCGCAAAAACTCATCGGCAGGCACCGGCCGGCTGTACAAATAGCCTTGGTAACTGTTGCATCCGTTTGCGACCAAAAAGTCGCGTTGCTCACCGGTTTCAACCCCTTCGGCGATGACCTTCAGGCCCAGCGTTTTGCCCAGTGCCAAGATGGTTTGAACGATGGCGGCATCGTTCGGGTCGGTCAGCACATCCCGCACAAAGGACTGGTCAATCTTGAGCTGATCCAGCGGCAAGCGCTTGAGGTACGAAAGTGATGAATAGCCCGTGCCGAAATCATCGAGCGAAAAGCCGACACCACGGGCGCGCAGGGCAGACATTTTCACGATCACATCGTCCAGGTTGTCGGCCAACAGACTTTCAGTGAGCTCCAACTTGAGGCAGTGCGGATTGGCACCGGTGTAGTCCAGCATGTCCAGAATATGCTGCGCAAAATCCTGCTGCCGGAATTGCCGGGAGCTGACGTTGACAGCCAGCGTCAGCGCGCGAGTCTCCGGGTCCGCGGCCCAAGCGACCAGCTGGGCGCATGCGGCCTCCAGAATCCAGCTGCCCAAGGTCAGGATCTGGCCCGAGTCTTCTGCCACCGGAATGAACTCCGCCGGCGACACCATGCCACGCGTTGGATGGTTCCAGCGCAATAGGGCCTCGGCCCCGATGACGCAACCTGATTTATCTACCTGCGGCTGGAAAAACAACACAAACTGACCGAACAAAATGCCCTGGCGTATGTCGGCCTCCAGCTCGGCGCGCTTGGTCACTGCTGCCTGCATTTGTGGGTCGTAGAAGCGCAAGCCATTGCGACCTGCACCCTTGGCTTGGTACATCGCGAGATCCGCCTGCTTCAGGAGATCTTCCACCTCGACCTCATGGCCATTGAAAAGCGTCAGGCCCATGCTGGGTGTGCTGTGGAACTCATGACCGGCGAGCTGATAGGGCCAGTTCAGCTTGGCGATGATTTTTTCTCCGACTGCCGTCGCCTGTGAGGCTGCAATGTCATGGAATTCGTCCAGGCCTTCAAGCATCACCACATATTCGTCGCCACCCAGACGGGCAACCGTGTCTTCTTCCCGCACGGTATCCAGCAAGCGTTGTGCAACCTGCTGCAGCAGCAAGTCCCCCTTGTCATGCCCCAAGGTGTCGTTCAGGTTCTTGAAGTGATCCAGGTCAATGAACAACAGTGCGCCGCAATGGGCACTGCGCGCACTGCTGGCCAGGGCGTGCCGCAAACGGTCGATCAGCATGCGGCGGTTCGGCAAGCCGGTCAGCGGGTCGTAGAACGCGAGCTGACGAATCTGGTCTTCGGCCGCCTTGCGTTGCGTGATATCGGTCACCGTCGCAACAAAATGGCTGACTGCTCCGGTTTCATCATTGACCGCCGTGATGTGCAGCCACTGGGGATGGCCGTCAGAACCGGCACTTCCCGACCTGTTCTGTGCAGTAATAACATTTCGCGAGCTTCGGGCGGCCGGCCCGATTCCAGCATGCCGGCAATCAAATTCCTGAATTCCGATCGCGCTTCCGGTGGCACCAACACGTCGACCAGATTGCGCCCTAAAACTTCCTCTTCGCTGTAGCCATAAAAAAGTTCAGAGGCATGATTCCAGTAAGTGATCGTGCCTTCAGGCGTGAACCCTTGCACAGCCACTGCGCTGATGTTTTGCAACAGGCTGCGAAATCGCATTTCGGACGCACGAAGGGCTTCGGCGGCAGCATGACGGTTGGTCACATCCCGCGCCAGCAGCACCACCAGATTGTCCTCACCCATCTCGCTTCCCAATGCATGGGTACGCCCTTCAAGGCGGCGGGGTCCAATCGGAGTGGGCAAATCGATCTCAAAGGTGAGGGTGTTGGAGGTCTGCAGCGTGGCCTTGATCTGGCTCAGCACCCGGTCTGCTTCAGATGCCGGAAAAACGTCATGCAGTGTGTGGCCGACCATGCCGGAAACATTCATGCCCGAACCTGGGTCGACCTGACTGAGCACCTCCACCAATTTGCCGTCTTTGTCCAGGAGGCACAGCAAGTCAGGTATGGCATGGACGGTGGCACGCAAGCGGGCCTCGTGGGCGCGCAGGGCATCTTCGCCCTGCAAGCGTTGGCGTGCATCGTCCAGAATGCGGCCCAGGCCCCATGCTGCCGAGGCATAAATCAACCAGGCGGACAACATCCGGGAGAAATCCGGGTCCGCAACACCCGGATGGAAGAACAACAGGCTGGTTAAAGCCAGCAGCTGGCTGACCAAACTGAACAAGGGCATCCACCCCAGCCACTGCTTGCGAACCACGGTGCGACCCCACTGGTGATAGGCGAATCCCGCAGCCGTGCTCACCACCATGGCCAGCACCCCGCTCAAGCCCGCAAAGTCGGCCACATCGAGATAAAAAAGCAGCGCCAGCGCGGCCGCCAAACCACCAGCCACTGGCCCGCCCACTGCAGCCGCCATGCTCAGCACGACGGTGCTTCCATTGACCTGTAAGCCGGGGGAAAAGGACACCGGATTCAGAACGGCCACCATAGCAATGGCAGCAAACAAAAAACCGGTAGCAACCTCGCTCAGCACCCCTCTCCTGCGCAAGGAGCGAATGGTGAAGCTGTAAGAGAGGCTGAGCGCCAGCAACAAGGCGACGCTTTTGACAAGGTCTAATGCCAAGGGGCGCTCCCGCAGCCAAGATCGTTCTGGAAAACCAAACGTCTCTCCCTGAATAATTATTCGGGAGATTATGGCGCGCAGCCTGTTTTTTGAGCAGTGTCTTTTATAGGGATTTCGCTAGCTTTTGCGGGCTTATGGGCCCGACGCCATTTACTGGCTGCTTTGTTCGCGCAACTGCCGGCGCAATTGCTGCCGCTGGCTTGCATCCATTGCAGCGCTGCCTCCTGCTGATTCCTGCCTGTTGGATCGCAGGACCGCTTTCAGATCACTCCGGCGCTTGGCCACCCCAGTCGCGGCTGGGCGGGTTGCGTCCACTCCCGGCCCCGGGCGGGGTGCAACCGGCTCCGCCCGCAACGGGGTGCAGGCCAGCAGGGACAGGACAAAGATCCGGGTAAGGTGCATGATCGTCAGTCAAATAGCGAACCTGGATGGTGGCAGTTCGGCCAGAACTACGCTGTAAAACTCGCCCTAGATTTGTAACATAGTGTCAAAGCTGGGCGTCACGCCAGTGGTTTGTGGCTCCATCCGCGCAAAATCCGGCCTGTTACATATTTGAGGACGACATGCAAGCCCAATCCAACCGACCCAACAAAATCCTTGTGGTGGATGATGACGCGCGCATCCGGGACCTGCTGCGCCGCTACCTCACCCAAGAAGGCTTTGAAGTGTTGTTGGCCGAAGACGGCAAGTCCCTGACCCGCATCATGCTGCGGGAGACGGCCGACCTCATCGTGCTGGATTTGATGATGCCGGGCGAGGACGGCCTCTCCATCTGCCGCCGTCTGCGCGCTGCCAACGATGTAACCCCCGTCATCATGCTGACCGCCAAGGGCGAAGACATTGACCGCATCGTGGGTCTGGAGGTCGGTGCCGACGATTACCTCGGCAAACCCTTCAACCCCCGCGAGCTGTTGGCACGCATCCACGCCGTGCTGCGCCGCCGCCCCACCCAAGAGGCGCCGGGCGCGCCTTCGAGCGACAACGAAGTCGTCAAGTTCGGTACCTTTGTGTTTGACCTCGGGCTGCGCACCCTGAAAAAGGCGGATCAGGAAGTCACCTTGACCACCGGCGAATTCGCCATGCTCAAGGCACTGGTACGCCACCCCCGCATCCCGCTCTCGCGCGAGAAGCTGGCACAACTGTCCCGCGGCCGCGAGTTCGAGCCTTTCGATCGCAGCCTTGACGTTCAGGTCTCCCGCCTGCGCAAGTTGCTGGAAACCGACCCCACTACACCCCGCTTCATTCAGACGGTATGGGGCGTGGGCTACGTGTTTGTGCCTGACGAGGCATCTGCCTGAGCTACAGGTTCCATCGATTGCAAGCGACCCAAATTCCCGACTTTGACGCCAGCGCTCCGGCCGACCTGGCGGAAGATGAACCCAGCGGATGGCGCAAGCCGTTCTCGCGGGTCAGTCTGTTCTGGCGCACCTTTTTCCTGATCGCCATTCTGCTGATCGGCAGCATCCTGGCTTGGCTGCAGACGCTGCGAGCCCTGGAGTTTGAGCCCCGTGCCGTGCAGACAGCGCAGTTGTTGGCCTCTCAGGTCAACCTGAGCCGAGCGGCGCTGGTGTATGCCGACGGCATTGCCCGCATCTCACTCATCAAGACTATGAAGGATGAGGAGGGTCTGCGCATCGTGCCGCGCGAGCCCGGCGACACCTTTGAGTCCAAAGACAACGACGCCTTCAGCCGCCGGGTCGTGGCCGAACTGGGCACCCGGCTGGGCAAAGGCACTGTCGTTGCCATCAGCATGAATGGCCAACCGGGCCTGTGGGTCAGCTTTGTGATTGACGGAGATGACTACTGGCTGCAAACCGACCAGGCCAAGTTCAACCCTGCAGGCGGCACGACATGGCTCATCTGGCTGCTGGTAGCCACGGTCATGTCCCTGGCTGGTGCCGCCCTGATTGCGGGCCTGATCAATCGCCCGCTGAAAGAACTCTCGTTTGCGGCCAGCCGCATGCGGGAAGGCAACTTCAGCGCGAGCCAGTTGGATGAACACGTCAACACCAGCGAAATCCGCGAGGTCAACATCGGTTTCAACCGCATGGCCCAGAAACTGGCCAAAGTGGAGCAAGACCGCGCGCTTATGCTGGCCGGCATTTCACACGACCTGCGCACCCCTTTGGCCCGCCTGCGCCTGGAAACCGAGATGAGCGTCAGCAACGAGGAGGCCCGCGCCCACATGGCGGCCGACATCAGCCAGCTCGACGCCATCATCGACAAGTTTCTTGACTATGCACGACCCGACCGGGTGAGTCTCACGCCAGTGGTCCTGGGCGATGTGGTGGATACCTGTATCTACTCCATGCGCAAGCTGCCGGACGTGCAAGTGCGGGTGGACATGGAAGACGACGTGCTGGTCTATGCCGATGAGGTGGAGCTAGGCCGCGTCATTACCAACCTCCTGGAGAACGCACGACGGTATGGCAAATCTGTACATACCGGCATTGCGGACATCCATATTTCAGCAGTAGCCAAAGACAAGTGGGTGCTGGTGAAGGTCCGTGACCACGGCATCGGTGTTGCACCCGAACAGCTGTATCAGCTCACCCAGCCCTTTTTCCGTGGGGAGGCCGCACGCACCGCCGCTAACGGAGCCGGTTTGGGCTTGGCGATTGTAGAAAAAACCATGCAACGCATGGGCGGCACATTCCATATTGCCAATTCCGCCACCGGCGGACTGTCCGCCAATCTACGTCTGCAGCGGGCTACCCGCTTCTGATGTCTGATATCTAAAGGCTCAGGGTTTGCTGAGCAGAACCACCGCACGCGCTTCCATGGCGCGCCCCTCGCCTACCGGGCCCATCTTCTCCGCTGTTTTGGCCTTGACGTTCACACAGCCAATATCCAGGTCCAGCACAAAGGCAATACGCTCCCGCATGGCCTGAATATGCGGTGCCAGCTTGGGCGCCTGAGCGATCACGGTGCTGTCCACGTTGACGATGTGGTAGCCCAGCGCCCGCACATCGGCCGCCACTTTGGCGAGCAGCACGGTGGAGTCGGCGCCTTTGTACTGCGCGTCCGTGTCCGGAAAGTGCTTGCCGATGTCGCCCAACGCTGCGGCCCCGAGCAGTGCGTCGGTAATGGCATGCAGTAGGGCATCTGCATCCGAATGGCCCAGCAGGCCTTTGGTATGCGGGATTTCCACCCCACCCAGAATGAGCTTGCGGCCTTCGACCAGTTGGTGGGTGTCCCAGCCTTCACCGATGCGGATGTTCATGTATGGATTCCGGTTTTTGGTTCAAATTTTCCTCTGGCGCCCATGGAATATGCGCGAGCAGCTATGAAAAAGATAGTGTTTCTGCCAATCATCAGACTCGCGCAGCCAGCACCGCAGCAGCCAGCGCAAAGTCTTGTGGGTAAGTAACCTTGAAATTCTGCGCGCTGCCTTCGACCAGCTTAGGACTTTGCCCCACGAATTCCAGCGCGCTGGCCTCATCCGTCACCGCGTCACCGGCCGCCCGCAAGGCAGCTTGCAGGGCCCCGATGCGGAACATCTGCGGCGTTTGGGCCAGCCACTTGTCACTGCGGTCTACCGTCGCAGCGACCCGACCGCCCTGCTCCTGCTTCAGGGTGTCAGGCAGCTTCAAGGCCAGCAGGCCACCGACAGCATCGTCTTTGCAAGCGTCAATCAGGCGGCTGACGTCGGCAGGAGCGATGAGGCAGCGCGCGGCATCGTGCACCAGCACCCAGTCCTGCGCGTGAGCACCCTGCTCCAGCAAAGCAGAAAGACCATTCAACACACTGCCAGCCCTCGTAGAACCTCCGCAGGCAGCTACAAAAACAGGAGCACCACGGGGTGGGACTGCAGATTCAAAAAACGTATCTCCCACCGACACCACCACCTGAATACCCGCCAACCGCTCCACCGCAGCAAGCGCCTGCAAGGTGTGCTGCACCATGGCCTGCCCACCCAACATGGCGTATTGCTTGGGGCCCGCCGCGCCTGAACGGCTACCGTTGCCCGCACAGGGCACCAAGCCCCAAAGGCGGGGCCCCACAGCGGCGTGTGATGAGACCGGGCACGCGTCGGCGGGCGACGAAGGGGTTATGAGAGGTGTTTGGGTCATAGAGGGAGCGACCATTCTAAAATCACCCCAGCGCAATCCAGCCCCACGCCCGATTTTTCTGGCGTGGGGCTATTTGCACGCCAGCCGCCCATTCAGGCGGCTGCACCTATTTGGCCGCCCCGACTGCAACTCACTGATTCATGGATCTTCCCAAGCTCTCCCCCGGCAAACGTTTCACCCTGCCCCGCCCCACCGGCTCTGCCGACGCCATGCTGCTGGCGCGCCTGGGCATTAGGGAGAAAGCCGCTGGCAAACCCATGACGGTGGTGACGGCCGACGCCAGCGACGCTCAGCGCCTCTTGGACGAAATCGCCTTTTTCGCCCCGGACCTGCGCTGCGCGCTGTTCCCCGACTGGGAAACCCTGCCCTACGACACCTTTTCGCCGCACCAGGATTTGATCAGCGAGCGCTTGGCGACGCTATGGCGCATCAGCCAACGCGACAAGGAAAACGGGGCCGACGTAGTCATCGTGCCCGCCACCACTGCGTTGTACCGCCTGGCTCCCCCCAGCTTTCTGGCGGGCTACACTTTTGAATTCAAGGTCAAGCAAAAGCTGGACGAGGCGCGCCTCAAAAGCCAACTCACACTCGCCGGCTACAGCCATGTCACGCAGGTGGTGAGCCCCGGCGAATACGCGGTGCGCGGCGGGCTGATCGACCTGTTCCCCATGGGCAGTCTGGTGCCCTACCGGGTGGATTTGTTTGACGACGAGATCGACAGCATCCGCACCTTCGACCCCGACAGCCAGCGCAGCTTGTACCCGGTCCCGGAAGTGCGCCTGTTGCCCGGCCGCGAGTTCCCCATGGACGACGACGCCCGCGCCAAATTCCGCAGCCGCTGGCGCGAACTGCTGGACGGCGACCCGACCAAGAGCCGCATTTACAAAGACATCGGCAATGGCGTAGCCACCGCGGGTATTGAGTACTACCTGCCGCTGTTCTTTGAAGAAACCGCCACCGTGTTCGACTACGTGGGCGCAGACGCCACCGTGGTGCTGCATGGCGATTTGGAGCCGGCCTTCCAGCGCTTCTGGCAAGACACCAAAGACCGCTACCGCCTGGTGCAGGGTGACCCGGACCGCCCGGTACTGCCGCCCGAGAGCCTGTTTCTGGGCACGGAGCAGTTTTACGCCAAAGCCAACGAGCATGCCCAACTGGCCATACGCGCCCAGTCCGAAGGCACCGAGTTTTCTGAGGTCAGCCCTCTGCCCGAGCTGGGCGTGGTGCGCGGCACCGAAGAGCCGCTGGCCTTGCTCAAACAGCACGCCCGCAACACCCAGCAGCGCCTGCTGGTGCTGGCAGAGAGCGATGGCCGGCGCGAAAGCCTGCTGGACTTTTTGCGCGCCTCGCAGTTCAGCCCTCCTGCCTTTGACAGCCTGCAGGAATTTCTGGACAGCAAAGAGCCCATCGGCATTGCCACCTCGGGCCTGACCAAGGGCTTCAGTTGGCTGGAAGCAGGCATCGACCTGATCACCGAGACCGAGCTGTTTGCCGCCGGCCCCACCACGCGCCGGCGCAAGAAGCAGGAGCAAGTCAGCGACGTGGAAGCGCTGATCAAAGACCTCTCTGAGCTGAATGTAGGCGACCCGGTGGTGCACAGCTCGCACG
>RFQA01000310.1 GCA_009925925.1 Betaproteobacteria bacterium | reverse complement strand
CCTGCGGCAAACCAGGCCACCGCGCTGAAAGTCAAAAGCGCTGCCAGCATGAACACGGCGCCGAGCTGCACGATTTGCAGTGCCATGGAGCCTTGGGTCGGATCCGCAAACTGCGGCAAAAAGGCTAGAAAGAAAATGGCGACCTTGGGATTGGTGATGTTCATCATCACACCGCGCAGATAAGTTTGAACAGGTGACATCGCGCTTTCAGTGGCCGTGTCCGCAATGCCCACTGGCGCATACCACGCACCCCAGGCGAGATACAGCAGATAGCCCGCACCCAACAACTTCAGGGCCGTGAACGCGGTGGCTGATGCTGCGAACACGGCCGCCAGACCCAGTGCCACGGCCGCGGTGTGAAACAGCAGACCACTGCACAAACCCAGCACCACCAACAGCCCGGCCTTGCGCCCATGCACCGCTGAATGCAGCAAGACGAACACGTTGTCAGGTCCGGGTGAAAGGGCGAGCAGCACAGAGGCTGCGAAAAAGGTCAATGCGGTGTCAAAGTGGAGCATGGCGTGGTGCCGCAAGTACGGCGGGCAAGTGAACTTCCTGCCATCCTAACGCCCTGCTGTTCTCAATTGCTGATGATGCTCAGCAACTCTTCGCGAGTACTCGGGTCGTTCATGTACTTGCTGTAGAGCGGAGACATGCGACGAACCATGGGCGCCGGATCCTTGAGCCGCACAAACTGCACGCCCTGTTTGGATGCAATCTCAATCGCAGAGGCCACACGCTTGTTCCACAGTTCGCGCATGAGTGCAGCTGATTCCGCTCCTGCCTTGCTGAAGGCGGTTTTGTCTGCGGCACTTAGGCTGGCCCACAGCTTGGTGGACACCACCAAGGCTTCCGGTGATATGACGTGGTTGGTCACGTAAACCGACTTGGCCACTTTGTAGTGCCCGGTCGATTCGAAGGAGGGCATGTTGTTCTCAGCGCAGTCCACCTCGCCTTTTTCAAGCGCAGCCATCACCTCTTTGAAGGGCAGCGCGACGGGTGTTGCGTCCAGCAGCTTCACCACCTCCAGATACACCTCGGATTGCTGCACCCGGATCCGGGCACCGGCGAGGTCCTTGAAACTGTTGAGCGGCCGGTTCACACAGTAGAACGAGCGGCCTCCGCCGTCATACCAGCCCAACACCACAAAGCCGGCCGCCTGCAGTTTGGCGGCAAAGCGTTCACCCAGCTTGCCGTCCAGGTGCTTGAACATGTGCGCTGAATCGGTAAACAGAAAAGGCAGGTTCAGCGCCTTGAGACCCGGTGCTGCATCGGACAAAGGGCCGGAGCTGAATTCGGCCAGATCAATTTCACCGGACTTGAGCTTTTGCACCGCCTTGGGCTGGTCGCCCAAGGTGGCGTTGGAGAAAATTTCTACCTGGTAGCGGCCTTGGGTTCCCTGGGCCACCAGGCCGGCAAAGCGCTTGAGTGCCTCAGTGACCGGGTAGCCGTCAGGATGAATGTTCCACGCACGCAGTTTGGTTTGCGCATGGCTGGCAGTACCCACCAGCAACAGGCAGGCGAGCGCCAGGCATCGCCATGACATGCGCGGCGTCATCGCCTCAGCCTTTGGCGACTTCGTGGGCACCCATGATTTCCAGGGCGCGCACCAGGGCGGAGTGGTCCAGGCCGGCCATATCGTTGGCGGCACACACCTGCATCAGCTGCGCAGCCCCTGCGGTCTGGGGCAATGCCAGGCCCATGGCTTTGGCGCCACTCAGGGCCAGGTTCAGGTCCTTCTGGTGCAGGCTGATGCGGAAGCCCGGATTGAAGGTGCGCTTGACCATGCGCTCGCCGTGCACTTCCAGAATGCGCGAGGCGGCAAAACCGCCCATGAGCGCTTGGCGCACCTTGGCGGGGTCTGCACCGGCCTTGCTCGCAAACAGCAGGGCTTCGCCTACCGCAGCAATGTTGAGCGCCACGATGATCTGGTTGGCCACTTTGGTGGTCTGGCCGTCGCCGTTGCCGCCCACCAAGGTGATGTTTTTGCCCATCAGTTGTAGCAAGGGCAGCACGGTGTCGAATGTGGCTTGTTCACCACCGACCATGATGGTCAGGCTGGCTGCCTTGGCGCCGACTTCACCGCCGGAGACGGGCGCATCCAAATACTGGCAGCCCAGCGCGTTGATCTTCTGGGCGAACACTTTGGTATCCATGGGCGAGATGGAGCTCATGTCCACCACGGTTTTGCCCGCACTCAAACCCTCTGCCACGCCGTTCGCGCCGAACAGCACCAGTTCCACATCGGGGGTGTCGGGCAGCATCAAGAAGATGATGTCAGCTTTTTGCGCCACTTCCTTGGCGCTGGCGCAGGGCTTGCCGCCGGCTTGCACTAGGGCTTCAGGCACATCGCCCTTGGTGTTCAGGTAAACGGTGTGTCCCGCAGCCAGCAGGTGGCCTGCCATAGGGTTGCCCATGATGCCGAGGCCGATAAATCCGAGAGTAGTCATAGTTGTAGAGCGATGAAGTGAAAAAGAAATCGTCAATCCCAAGAGGCTGGTAGGCGGCGTGTTCTGCGGAGGTCAAGGAGGAGCCCGAAGGGCGGGGGACACGCAGCGGAACGCGCTGCCTCCCAGCCTCCATAGCCGCAGAAGTGACTTCAAAATAAGTTAGCCGAGGTACCGGTCCCGCAAAGCCTGCGTCGCGTTGCGGAACAGCCCCAAGTCGCTGCCCACCGCCACAAAGGTCGCGCCCATTTCCATGTAGCGCCGCGCGTCGGCCTCGACTGGCGCGAGGATGCCGGTGGGCTTGCCCTGGGCTTTGGCCTGGGCAAACACACTGGCAATCGCC
>RFQA01000309.1 GCA_009925925.1 Betaproteobacteria bacterium | reverse complement strand
GTCCGAATAGCCCGGCCGGATCAAAAGTACCCGCTGTGCTGGCAGCAAACGTGATCCCCATGCCGATGGCCACGGGCAAGTCCATGCTGATGCGGGCGTGGCGCACATCCGCCCAGGCCTTGCGGAAAAACGGGCCGCAGGAAAACAGGATGACCGGAAGCGACAAGACCCACGAGGCCCAACGCAGCAATTGCTCGTACTCGCCGGTCAGGTCGCCGGGGCGTGCCTGATAGGCGGGCCACGCATACATCATCACTTGCATCATGCACAGGCCGGCCACCAGCCACTGCCAGAGTGCCTTGCGGGATTCGGCCTTGCGGCGCTCCATGGCGAACACATCATTCGCAGGCACCGCGCGGTACCCGGCAGCTTGGACGGCGTGCATCCACCCCGAAGGCTTGACCTGATCTTGCGACCAGCGCACTTGCGCGCGCTGACTGGCTGCGCTTACCCGGGCTTCCTGCACGCCGGGCACGCTGCGCAATGCATCCTCTATCGTCATCGCACACGCAGCGCAGTGCATGCCCTCGATCACGACATTCGACTCCCAGCAACCGGGCACTGTGCCCGACGCGCGGCTGAAGGCAGTCCACTCGGCCGGACTATCAACGACGGCAAGCGAATCCCTGTCCAAAGGCAGAGAGGTGGGAGCAATGGCCGGAGTGCTGATCATTGCAAAGGATTCTGAGTCGGTGGAGCAGAACGAACCTTGATGCAAATCAAGTCTTTCAGGGATGGACGGCGTAACCTGAATGCTCACAACACAGGAGCCTCACCATGTACCAAAGTATTCTTGTCACCACCGACGGCAGCAAACTTTCGCAAAAGGCCGTAAGCACCGCGATTTCCCTGGCCGGTCTGTGCGGCGCCGAACTCATCGCGCTCAAAGTCGTGCCCCGCTACCCACAAACCTACTTCGAAGGCGGCATCGCGTTGGCCGGTGATGACATCAAGCAGGTAGAAAAGGCTTGGAGCGACGCTGCCCAGAAAGTGGTCGACGCCGTCAAAAAGACCGCAGAGTCCAAGAAAGTGGCAACCAAAGCCGTCGTAGTGCGATCCGATGTGGTCTCAGACGCGGTGTTGGCCACCATCAAGAAGCACAGCTGCGATCTGGTCATCATGGCGTCCCACGGTCGCAGGGGCATCAAGCGTCTGCTCTTGGGCAGTGAAACCCAGCACGTGCTCACCCATGCAACCGTGCCTGTGCTGGTTTTGAAGTAAATGGGCCTCTAGCGCCCGTGTAATCTGCGCTTCCTGCTCCTGAAATCAGAGCAGTTTGGAGGGTGTGAAAGCAAACTCTTCGTCTTCCTGGTAACGGTCGCGAATTGCCAAGACGTCATCGAACCCGTCCAGGAAGGCCTGCACACATTGGGGATCAAAGTGAGTGCCCGAGCCGGCATTCAAGAAATCTACCGCCTGCTCCAAGGACCAGGCTTTCTTGTAGGGGCGCTCCGAGGTCAAAGCATCAAACACATCAGCGACAGCCACGATACGGCTGAAGATGGGAATCGCCTCGCCCTTGAGGCCTTGTGGGTAGCCGCTGCCGTCGTACTTTTCATGGTGGCCCAGTGCGATTTCCGCCCCCGCCTGCAGCACGCGTGAGTTGCTGTTCTTCAGCAGCTCGTAGCCGAATGCTGCGTGCTGCTTCATGATCTCGAATTCGGCTTCATCCAGCCGGCCGGGCTTCAAAAGAATGTTGTCGGTAATGCCCACTTTGCCGATGTCGTGCATGGGGGCTGCTTCCAGCAACAGCTCTTGATCATCCGCTGGCAGGCCCAGCTTTTTGGCGATTAGCTGAGAATAGTGCGCCATGCGCAGGATGTGCGCGCCGGTCTCCGGGTCGCGGAATTCGGCAGCTTTGCACAGGCGGAATACGGTGTCCCGCTCACGCTGCAAAATCACCTCAGTCGCTTTGCGCACTTCGGATGACAGCCACTCGGCGTGGTCGGCCAGTTTGCGGCGCGCGCTGCTCAAGCTCAGCATGTTTTTTGCGCGAGCCAGGAACTCGACTTTGTCGACCGGCTTGGCCAAAAAGTCATTGGCACCCGAGTCCAGTGCACGGTAACGCACCTGCTTCTGGTCATTGGCCGTGATCATCAGGATCGGGACGTCCACGCAATTGGGCAGCGCCCGGAAGCGTTGGATAAATTCCAGACCATCGATGTCCGGCATCATGTAATCCACGATCACCAAATCAGGTGTGTGCGTCGCGGCCCAAGCCAATCCGTCCAAGGGGCTGGCAAAGCTGTGGCTCTGACAGTTGTCCAGCTTTTTGATCAGCGCGCCGAAAAGAATCAGATTGATTTCGGTATCGTCAATGATCAGTACTTCCTGCATGGTCACAGTATCGCCTTAAATTTGACCGCCGAATCCGGCGGACCGGTTGCGCAAAACCACCATAAGGCGTTCGACCTCTTGAATCAGAGGATCCACCACATCGCCGACGGAATCCTTGTCCGCAAAAGCAGCCATCGCCTCCAAGCGGTGTGCGAGATTGCTGGCAGGTTCGGCGCCAAAGAGGGCCAGAGTGCCTTTCAGGGCATGGGCCCCATGCAGCAGGGCATTAAAGTCGCCACTCGACACCAACTCACCCAGCCGCTCCCTGTCTTTGGGCCATTGCTCCATGAAGGCATCTACCACGATGTCCACCATCTCTTGATCCGCATCGCCCAAAGCCTGGGCGTAATCAAAATTCCCATCATCCAGCATCGCCAGAATGGACGGTGAAAAGTCCGCGCTCTCTTCGGCATCAGGCTCTTCGGGCGCAGCGTGAGAGAGTTGCAAGATTTTCTGTTGCAGCTCCTCCGACTTGATGGGTTTGGCGATGTAGTCATCCATGCCGGCCTCAAGGCAGAGA
>RFQA01000308.1 GCA_009925925.1 Betaproteobacteria bacterium | reverse complement strand
CGGCCCGGCGGGAAATTGCAGTCTCTCCGGCTGGCGTTTGCCAAACTCGTGCACGACTACTTTCCCGTCGTGGTGGTGCTGTTGGCTGTGGTGCTGGCCTGGTACGGTGCAGCTTGGGGCCTGAATGCACAAGGCGCTATCGAACGGGTGCTGGATGAAGAGGCCGGCTACACCCAGATGGAGTTGTTCGAAGCCACCATGAGCATGGAGCGCCCGTTGATGCCTGCGCCGCATCAGGTGGCCGTCGACTTTTACGAGAGCCTCACCGAATGGCCGGTGGACTCCCCCCGCAACCTGATTTACCACGTGATCGTGACCGGCCAGTCCACGCTGCTGGGTTTCATCATGGGCACCGCCCTGGGGCTCTTGCTGTCGGTGCTCATCGTGCACAGCCGTACGCTTGACAAAGCTTTGCTCCCCTGGATCGTTGCTTCTCAAACGGTGCCTGTGTTGGCCATCGCGCCCATCGTGCTGGTGGTGTTGGGGAGCTTGGGTTTTTCGGGCACCGCGCCCAAAGCCTTCATTGCAATGTATTTGTGTTTTTTCCCGGTCACTGTGGCCATGGTGCAGGGCCTGCGATCACCGCAAAAAATTGAAACTGAAATGATGCACACCTATGCTGCGTCGCGCTGGCAGTCCCTATGGCTGTTGCGTTTGCCTGCGGCCTTGCCTTTCCTATTCCCCGCATTGCGGGTAGGCGTGGCGGCAGGACTGGTGGGTGCCATGGTCGCCGAGCTGCCCACCGGGGCTCAAGCCGGCTTGGGCGCGCGCTTGCTCACCGGCTCGTATTACGGACAGACCACACAAATCTGGTCGGCACTAGTGATGTCTGCGCTCTTGGGTCTCGCGTTGACCGGCATCGTCGCCGGCGTGGAGCGCTTGGTGCTGCGCAGCCGGGGGGGCGTATGACAGGCGGTGTGACTCCGGTGTGGTTCTGGCCCGGCATGGTGTTGCTGGCTCTGGTTGCGGGGTACAGCGTCTACCGCATGGCGTCTGTACAGGGCAGCCGCTGGGTGGGTATGGCGACTGCTGCTTTGTTTGGTGCTTGGGTGGTGTTGTTCTGGGAAATCCTGGTGCGCGCGCTCGATGTACCCCGCGTGCTCTTGCCCGCCCCGAGCCTGATCATCGGCTCCCTCGGGGACCATGCGCCCAAACTCTGGGGCGACTTTGTGCAGACCGTAGGAAAAGCAGTACTCATCGGTTGGGCCATGGGGTGTGGCGCAGGCTTTCTCGTGGCAGTGGCCATTGACCGCATGCCGTTTTTGCAGCGCGGCCTCCTACCCGTGGCGTCCCTCACCAGCGCGATCCCCTTGGTCGGCGTGGCGCCCATTGCGGTGATGTGGTTCGGGTTTGAGTGGCCCTCCAAAGCGGCGGTGGTGGTGCTGATGACCTTCTTCCCCATGCTGGTGTCCACCTTGGCGGGTTTGCAGGCGGCCGGCAAGTTGGAGCGAGAGTTGATGTACAGCTACGCCGCCAGCTACCCGCGCACCTTGTTGGCGCTGCGCTTGCCTGCCGCGCTGCCGTTCATCTTCGGTGCGCTCAAAGTCAATGCCACGTTGGCCCTCATCGGAGCCATCGTGGCGGAGTTCTTCGGCTCGCCCACGTCGGGTCTGGGTTTTCGCATCAGCACCGAGGCTGCGCGCATGAACATGCCGCTAGTCTGGGGCGCGATTGTGGTGGCGGCGGTTACCGGGTCGGTGGCCTACGCCTTGCTAGTTGCATTGGAGCGCCGGGCGGCGTTCTGGCATCCCTCAGTGCGCGAAGGGTGAGCCCGCGCTTGGTCTGTGTTGCGATTTTTCATTAACCCGTAGAAGGAGCTTTCCATGATTCGTTCTTCCCAATTCACCAAAGGCCTGCTGGCTTTGGCGATGGCTGCCGCCGGCTTTGGTGCCCAGGCCGCCGACAAGGTGACTGTGCAGCTCAAGTGGGTGCCTCAGGCCCAGTTTGCCGGCTACTACATGGCGGCTGCCAAGGGCTTCTACAAAGACGCCGGTCTGGATGTGACCATCAAACCCGGTGGCCCTGACATTGCCCCCACCCAGGTGATTGCCGGCAAACAAGCCGACATCGTGGTCGACTGGATGCCTTCTGCCTTGGCCGCCCGCGAAGCCGGTGTGCCTTTGGTGAACGTGGCACAGGTGTTCAACCAATCCGGCCTGATGCTGACCTGCAAAAAGGCCAGCGGCGTGGCAAGCCCCAAAGACTTCAAGGGCAAGACCCTGGGCGTCTGGTACGGTGGCAACGAGTACCCCTTCCTCAACTGGATGGGCAAGCTCGGGCTGAAGACCGACTCCGACATCAAGATCCTGAAGCAAGGTTTCAACGTCGACCCGCTGTTGCAAAACCAGGCTGCCTGCATCTCCACCATGATCTACAACGAGTACTGGCAAGTGGTGGACGCTGGGGTCAAGGAAAAAGACCTGGTCACTTTCTTCTACGAAAAAGAAGGCGTTGCAACCCTGGAAGACGGCCTCTATGTGTTGGAAGACAACCTGAAAGACGCAGCCTTCGTTGCCAAGATGGGCAAGTTCCTCAAAGCCACGCTCAAGGGTTGGGACGCTTCGGTCAAAGACCCTGAAGGTGCCGCGAAAGCCGTGGTTGCCGCTGACACCTCCGGTAGCGCCAGCCTGAAGGTCCAGAAGCGCCAGATGGAAAACGTGGCCAAGCTGATCACCAATGCCGGTACCAAGAAGATTGGTTACCTGGAGCCCGCTGCTTACGAGCGCACCGTGAAGGTGTTGCTGGCCGGCGGCAGCGATCCAGTGATCAAGAAAGACCCGGGTAAGGCTGCGTATTCGCACGCCATTTATGACGCTGCCCAGAAGTGATGACGTTTCGCCGCCGAGCCGCCTCAAGGCGTAACGCGGCCCCTAGTGGGGCAGCGAC
>RFQA01000307.1 GCA_009925925.1 Betaproteobacteria bacterium | reverse complement strand
CTGGTCTACGTAGACCAGATCCGCAAGCGCAATCTGGAGCTGGCAGCGGAATATCTGCTGATGGCGGCCATGCTGATCGAGATCAAATCGCGCATGCTGCTGCCCCCCAAAAAGACCGCAGAGGGCGAAGAAGCCGAAGACCCCCGGGCCGAACTGGTGCGCCGCCTGCTGGAATACGAGCAGATGAAGCTCGCCGCCGCGCGGCTGAATGCCATCCCCCAATACGGCCGCGACTTTCTGAAGGCCAACGTCTACATCGAACAGAGCCTCAAGCCCCGCTTCCCCGATGTGTCGGTAGACGAGCTGCAAACCGCCTGGCGTGACATCCTGAAGCGGGCCAAGCTGGTGCAGCACCACAAGATCAGCCGCGAAGAGCTCTCGGTGCGTGAGCACATGAGCATCGTGCTCAAAAAACTGCAGGGGCAGCGCTTTGTGGGGTTTGAGAACCTGTTTGATACGACCCAGGGCGTGCCGGTGCTGGTGGTGACCTTCATCGCCCTGCTGGAGCTGGCCAAGGAAACCCTGATCGAAATCACCCAGGCCGAAGCCTTCGCGCCCATCTATGTGCGCCTGGCGTATTCACCTACCTGAGCCGGGCCCTCTATTTCAGGGCGCGCAACTGCGGTTAGTATTCGCCCCACTTTCGCCAAACCCTCGGCAAGCCCGATTTGTAATCCCGATTTTTGGAGTCCCCCATGGCCCTGAACCCGACCGGTGAACAAGCCTCCAGCGCAACCAACGCGACTCCTTACGGCACGCTGCCTCCGGCATCTCCGCCATCCACGCGCAAGCCCATCAGCCTGCCACGTATCCAGGAGATGCACACCCGCGGTGAAAAAATCACCATGCTCACCGCCTACGACGCGACCTTTGCCGCCGTAGCCGATGCGGCAGGTGTGGAGTGCATTCTGGTGGGTGACTCGCTGGGCATGGTCTGCCAGGGCCGCCACAGCACTGTGGGCGTGACGCTGGACGACATGGCCTACCACACCGAGAGCGTGGCCCGCGGCCTGCGCCGTGCGCAAGGCACAGCATGGCTGATCGGCGACCTGCCTTTTGGCAGCTACCAGGAATCCAAAGAGCAGGCCATCCGCAGTGCCAGCGTGATCATGCAAGCCGGCGCTCACATGGTGAAGCTGGAAGGCGGCGGCTGGACCACCGAAGTGGTGCAGTTTCTTGTCGAGCGGGGCATTCCGGTCTGCGCCCACTTGGGGCTCACCCCGCAAACGGTGCATGCCCTGGGTGGTTACCGCGTCCAAGGCCGTGGCGATGCCGCTGCCGACGTCATGAAAAAGCAAGCCCACGAGTTACAGGATGCAGGTGCATCCCTGTTGGTGCTGGAAATGGTGCCCGCCCCCTTATCGGCAGAGCTGACCCGCGAACTGCCGAACTGCGCCACCATAGGCATAGGTGCCGGTAAAGGCACCGCCGGCCAGGTGCTGGTGTTGCACGACATGCTGGGCGTGAATCTGGGCAAGAACCCGAAGTTCGTGCGCAACTTCATGCTGGAGGCCAGCAGCATCCGCGGTGCCATGGAAGCCTATGTGGCCGCCGTCAAAAACGGCAGCTTCCCGGATGACGCCATCCACGCCTGGTGACTGTGGCTCCCCCCCGGAGCGCCTCCGGCGCTTCCCCCTCAAGGGGGCGATACCAGCCGACTGGCAAAGGCCAGACCGGCGGTATCTCTGGTCGTAACTTCCCTTCAGTATATCTATGCAACTGATTCATACGATTGCCGAGCTGCGCGAGGCGCTCAGCCAGTACCGTCACCCTGCCGTGGTGCCTACCATGGGCAATTTGCATGCAGGTCACTTGGCGCTGGTGCGTCAGGCCAAGCCACTGGGGGACGTGACGATTTCCACCATCTTTGTGAACCGGCTTCAATTCGCACCACACGAAGATTTCGACACCTACCCCCGCACTTTGGAAGCCGACTGCGAGCATCTGGAAGCGGCGGGCTGCGACATCGTGTTTGCACCCAAAGAGTCTGAGTTGTATCCGCAGGCGCAAACCTTCAAGGTGCACCCACCCACCGAATTGGCAGACATTCTGGAAGGCCACTTCCGTCCCGGCTTTTTCATCGGCGTGTGCACCGTAGTGATGAAGTTGTTGGCCGTGACACAGGCCCGCACTGCCCTCTTCGGCAAAAAAGACTACCAACAGCTGATGGTGATCCGGAACATGGTCAAGCAATTCGCCTTGCCGATTGATGTGATCGGAGGCGAAACCCAGCGAAACGAAGCAGGCCTCGCCCTGTCGAGCCGCAATGGCTACTTGACCCCGGCACAACGCGAAGAGGCACTGCTCTTGTCCCGGACCTTGCGCCACATTGTGGACACCGTGCGTCAGGGAGAGACCGACCTGGCCCGCCTGGAACATGAGGGTATGCAAACCCTGCGCGCCGCAGGCTGGTTTCCCGACTATGTGGCCGTGCGCCGGCAAAGCGATCTACAGACGCCACAAGCAGGTGATGCCAAAGTCGTGTTGGCCGCAGCGCGGTTGGGCACGACCCGCTTGATCGACAACATCGAAATTTGAATCGCAGACACGCCCATGACCACTGAATTCAACCTCGAACGCCGTGCCTGCCTCACCCGCGGCGCCGCCCTCTCCGTTCTGGCTACAGGCGGCATGCTCACCGCCTGTGCCGCTGGCCAGGACCGCGGCTTGCAGTTCAGCACATTGGCGGCTGCACAAGAAGAGGTAATGCGACTTGCAAAAGCACCCGCTTTGGACAGCGCGGCTGTGTTCAGCTGGAGCCAAACGCTGGAGCACTGCGCCCAGAGCATTGAGTTCTCGATGAGCGGGTTTCCCGAACCCAAGTCGGCTCTGTTTCAGAAAACCGTGGGTGCTGCCGCATTCAGCGTGTTCAGCTGGCGCGGAAAGATGAGCCACAACCTAGCG
>RFQA01000306.1 GCA_009925925.1 Betaproteobacteria bacterium | reverse complement strand
TCGCCGCCCTCGCCGTCCTGGCCTATCTGGACGGCGGCTCGGTGCTGCTGGCCGTGGGCTTCTCGGCGGCAGTGGGCGTGTTTTTCGGCTACTACCCGGCGCGGCGCGCGGCGGGGCTGCTGCCTATCCAGGCGCTGCGTTACGAATAATTGCTATCAAAAGGTGAGCTGTTAGCGCAGATTTGACGGGAGCTAGCGCCCGATTTGGTTTGTATTTCAGGGAGAGATGTTGTGGATATTGTGTTGTTGATCAAGGCCGCCATCATGGGTGTGGTGGAAGGGCTGACCGAGTTTTTGCCGATTTCCAGTACCGGCCACTTGATTCTGGCGGGCTCGCTCTTGGGTTTTGACGACGAGAAGGCCAAGGTATTTGACATTGCCATCCAGACCGGTGCCATCTTTGCCGTGATTCTGGTGTACTGGCAAAAAATCCGTGACACGCTGGTGGCGCTGCCCACTGACAAGGCTGCCCAGCGCTTTGCGCTGAATGTGCTGATCGGTTTCTTCCCCGCTGTCATTCTGGGCCTGCTGTTCGGCAAGGCTATCAAGGCGCACCTGTTTACACCGGCCGTGGTGGCCACCACCTTCATTGTGGGCGGCTTCATCATTCTGTGGGCGGAACGCCGCCAGAGCGCGGGCGGCAATGCCGTGCGGGTGCACAGCGTGGACGACATGACGGCCTTGGACGCTCTCAAGGTCGGTCTGGTGCAGTGCCTGGCCATGATTCCGGGCACCAGCCGCAGTGGCTCCACCATCATCGGGGGCATGTTGCTGGGCCTATCGCGCAAGGCGGCGACCGATTTTTCGTTCTTTCTCGCGATACCCACCCTGATAGGCGCGGGTGCCTACAGCCTCTACAAAGAGCGCGCGCTGCTGTCGATGGCGGATGCGCCCATCTTCCTTGTGGGGCTGGTGTTTTCGTTCATCAGTGCGTGGCTGTGCGTGCGCTGGTTGCTCAAGTTCATCTCCACCCACAGCTTTGTGGGTTTTGCGTACTACCGCATCGTGTTCGGGTGCGTGGTGCTGGTCACTGCGTGGACCGGTTGGGTAGTCTGGGCGGAATAAGCCTCAAATCACGGGGTCGCTGACAGCCGGGTAGGTCGCAAAGCCTGCAAACGCGGTGGCAGCCTGATCGGCGGGCACCGGTTTGCTGAATCGATAGCCCTGCACGTCTTCGCAGCCCAGAGCGCGCAGGAATTCCAGCTGCGCGATGGTTTCCACGCCTTCGGCGATTACGGACATGCCGAAGCTGTGGGCCATGGCCACGATGGCGCGGGTGATGGCCATGTCGCCCTGGTCCTGCGGGATGTTGCGCACAAACGCCTGATCAATCTTCAAGGCATCCAGCGGGTAGCGCTTGAGGTAGGACAGGCTGGAGTAGCCGGTGCCGAAATCGTCCATTGCCAGTTTTACGCCCAGCGACTTGCAGTCGTGCAGGATGGCCAGGGTGGTGGCTACGCTGTGCAAGGCCAGACTTTCGGTCACTTCCAGCTCTAGCATGTGGGGTGGCAAACCGGTTTCTTTGAGCACAGTGTCCACCAGCTGCGGCAGGTCCTGCCCCACGAATTGGCGCACCGAAATATTGACTGCGATGCGGAAGTTGCAGTGCCCGCGCGCGAGCCACTGCGCTGCCTGACGGGCTGCGGTGTGCATCACCCATTCACCGATCTGCACAATGATGCCGCTTTGCTCTGCCACCGGAATGAACTCGGCCGGCGAGATCCAGCCCATGGTGGCGTGCTGCCAGCGCAGCAGGGCTTCAAAGCCCACCAGTTCGCCGGAGCTGATACGCACTTGGGGCTGGTAAAACAACTGCAAATCGCCGTTCTCCAGCGCGCGGTGCAATTCGTTGTGAATGAGGAGTGAGCGGGCCACACGGCGGTTCATGGCCGCATCGAAATACACATAAGTGCCCGGTCCGTCGGGCTTGGCGTGGTGCAGGGCCGACTCGGCATTGAGCAGCAGTGCATGCACGCTGTCGGCCTGCTCGGGGTAAGCGCTACCGCCAATGCTGGCCGTCAAAAACAGGGTGTGTCCGGACACGTTATAGGGCTGGGACAGCGCGCGCAGCAGATTACCCGCGTGGGCGGCCAGGGCTGCCGAATCGGGCAGGTCCGCCAGGCACACCGCGAACTGGTCGCCACCCAAGCGGCCTACGGCGTCATAGGGCCGCGTGCGATCGCTTTGCAGGGTGCACTGCTGTAGGCGCTTGCCCACCTCGCGCAATACCAGGTCGCCCACCCCCGTACCCAGGGATTCGTTGATCTTGGAAAAACCATCCAGCCCGAGGCACAGCAAAGACACGGTGGGACAGGCGTTGAGCGCGTTGTCCAGTTGCTGCTCGAACAGGTCACGGCCCGGCAAGGCGGTGAGCGTATCGATTTGCATGGCCTGGCGCACTTCCATTTGCATGCGCTGTGCGGCCAATTGCTGGATGCGGCTTCGCTCCAGCCGGGCGTGCACCGCCTCTAAAAGCTCTTCGCGCCGGCAGGGTTTGGTGAGGTAGTCGTCCGCCCCCAAGTTCATGCCGGTGCGGGTGTCGGTCCGGTCCGCCCGCGCGGTCAGCATGATGATGGGCAATGTCGAGCTGCCGGGGTTCTCGCGCAGCGCCTTGACCAGCCCGAATCCATCGAGCCCGGGCATCATCACATCGGTGAGCACCAGGTCCGGCTTGTGGGTTTGCGCCATCGCCAGGGCTTCCAGCCCGTCACAGGCGGCCAGTACCTCAAAGCCTTCGAGCTCCAGCATCCATTGCAGGTTCTCGCGCAGGGAGGGCTCGTCTTCGGCGATCAGGATTTTCACAGAGCACTCTCCTTGGGCGCTGCGGGGGCGGTCAATACGACGGTGAAAGTGCTTCCCTGACCGGGCGTGCTCTTTAGGGAAATGCTGCCGCCATGGCACTGCACTGCAT
>RFQA01000305.1 GCA_009925925.1 Betaproteobacteria bacterium | reverse complement strand
AGAGGTCTACAGCGCTCAGACCCGCCCTTTGGTGGAGTACTACTCGACTTGGGCCAAAAACGAACCGGCAGCTGCACCCCGCTACCGTGCCATCAGCGGCATGGGGGATGTAGGCGAGATCACTGCACGCGTTCTGGAAGCTCTGTCCAAGTAAGCAAGTGCATCCTAGAAAAAGCCGCGCTAGCGGCTTTTTTTACGCCATCAGCTCCAGCATCAACTGCACTCTTGCTTTGACTGCGGAGAGGCCAGGATAGGTCCTGAAACCTAGCGGCAAAGCGCCACTGCAGACGACCCCACCTTTGGCACACCGACTGGACAGCGCGACTTGAATGCCACTTGCCGCCGCATGCTCCAAGGCCGATTGCATATCTGCATTCACCGTTCCATTGCCTGTGCCTGCAACCACAATGCCCTTCAACGGTGACGCTGCAGCTGCAGACGCTGCGCACAATGCCCTCACGAGTGAATCACCTGCACCGGCATAGTTCATCACGATTTCAACCCGCGGGACCTGCACTGCACCCGTATCGAGTGCATACACCGACTTGGGTTTGTCTTCCGCCGGCAGAGGGGACTGACACCAGCGCACCTGCCCCTCCTCCACCCACGCCAACGGGCCGGTGTCACCAGAATCAAACGCATCCACTCGGTAAGTGTGAGCCTTTTGTACGTGTTGCGCTGCATGCACGGCACCTGCACACACCGCCAAGACGCCTGAACTCCGGGAATCCAAAGCTACCGTGACTGCATCCAAGATGTTTTGCGGTCCATCCGGGGTCAAAGCAGTCGCTGGTCGCATGGCACAGGTCAAGATCACGGGCCTGCAACGCTCCGCTTCGGAGAGGCAGAGATGAAGGAAAAAAGCCGTTTCCTCCAAAGTATCTGTGCCATGGGTGATCAAGATGGCAGCTACGGACTGATCGGCGAGGTGCCTCCCACAGGCCTGCTGCAACGCCAACCACACAGACCACCCCATGTCTTTGCTGTCTATTTGCGCAATCTGCTCGCTTATGAGCTCACAGCCCTGCAGGCGGTCGGACATCCCCGGCACAGCACCCAGTAGATCTGCAATGTTCACCTCGCCGGCCTTGTAACCCACATTGTCTGAACCACTGCTCGCCCGACCGGCAATCGTGCCCCCTGTGCCCAAAACCACGACTTTTCTGGAAGTCATACACCCTCGCTTGCCAAAATCAAAAAACTGGTTGAAAATACAGTTACTGGATAAGAAAACAGTGTGTATAGACACACAGCCCCATCCAGAACTCTAGGAGCCAGTATGCTTGAAAGTCCGAAACTCACTGCCCGCCAGCAACAGATTTTTGATCTGATCCAAAGCGCTATCGCCCGAACGGGTGCGCCGCCCACGCGTGCAGAAATCGCCAGTGAACTCGGCTTCAAGTCTGCCAATGCGGCCGAAGAGCATTTGCAGGCCCTGGCGCGCAAGGGTGTCATCGAACTGGTCAGTGGTACCTCACGCGGTATCCGGCTCAAGAGCGATGCGTTGCGCTCCATTCAGGAATCACGGCTGAAGCAATTCTCACTGCCCCTGCCAGGCCTTGCGCAATTGGCGCTTCCTCTGGTCGGACGTGTAGCAGCCGGCTCTCCCATCCTTGCCCAGGAGCATGTGGATCAAACCTACTACGTGGAGAACAGCCTGTTTCAGCGTCAACCGGACTACCTGCTGAAGGTACGCGGCATGTCCATGCGTGATGCTGGCATTATGGACGGCGATTTGCTGGCGGTGCAGGCTACGAAGGATGCCAAGAATGGGCAAATCATCGTGGCCCGCTTGGGGGAAGAAGTAACGGTCAAACGTTTCCGCCGCAACAAGCACCTTATCGAGCTCCATGCAGAAAATCCGGACTACCAAACCATCGTGGTTGAACCGGGTGAACCATTTGAAATTGAAGGTCTCGCCGTAGGCCTGATTCGTAACACCATGTTGATGTGAACGGGAGCGAACCATGACCATAAGTACCCTCGCCTTCAGCCTGCTGGAATGCGTCCTTCCGCTGAAGTGGCTCGCCGGAAATCACCCAAAATCCCTGTACCACACAGCCGTAAATCACAAAAGCCCGACACATGCGGAACAAAGTGCTACCCCTTTTGTAGCAGCTGACGCATACCGCACGGGCGCCAACGCCCTCTCACCCTTACAGCCGACCCCTTTGCGTATCGTGCGAGTCATTGAACGCGGGCACTCCCGCGGCAATGTGGGACGTATGGTGATTTCTGGTCGCATGGCAGATGTATGCGCGGAGCTTGATCGCCTCGCTGCCTGCGAAGCCGCCTGAAGAGCCGGACAGCCAATCCCGCACCCTTGCGTCACCGCAAGGCACAATGTCGTCTATGAATATAGTGATTCTTGACGATTACCAAGACGCAGTGCGCAAGCTGAATTGCGCCTCTAAGCTCGACGCCTACCAAGCTAAGGTATACACCAACACCGTCAAAGGACTTGGGCAGCTCTCCGTCCGCTTGAAGGACGCAGACATCATCGTGCTTATCCGTGAACGCACACAGATTACCCGCGCGCTCATCGACAAGCTACCCCGGCTGAAATTGATCGCCCAAACAGGAAAAGTCGGGGGTCATCTGGATGTACAGGCTTGCACCGAAAAAGGCATCGCCGTCGCTGAAGGCGTAGGCTCACCCGTCGCGCCTGCAGAACTCACATGGGCCCTCATCATGGCGGCGATGCGTCGCTTGCCACAATACATTGGCAACTTAAAGCATGGCGCTTGGCAGCAGTCCGGCTTGAAAGCCGGTTCTATGCCGCCCAACTTCGGTATCGGCAGCGTTCTGCGCGGAAAAACACTGGGGATCTGGGGCTATGGCCGTATCGGTCAACTCGTTGCGGGCTATGGCAAAGCATTTGGAATGCACGTCGTAGTTTGGGGAAGTGAAAGCTCCCGCGAGAAGGCAGCAT
>RFQA01000304.1 GCA_009925925.1 Betaproteobacteria bacterium | reverse complement strand
ATGGCCAAGACCAGCTCGGTGCGTTGGACGTCGTCTTTCTGGCTGGAGAACAAGCGGCCCGCTACCGGCAAGTCTCCGAGGCCCGGTACCCGGTTGGAGGTTGACCGGTCTTCATTGCTGATGAGACCGGCGAGCAACTGTGTTTCCCCATCCCGCAAGCGCAACGTAGTGCTCGCATTGCGGGTGCCGATCTGGTAGGCCAAGGAACCCGCAGTGGTGCGGATTTCTTTGGCGAGCGTGCTTACCTCCAAGGCCATCTTGATGGTCACGTCATCGTCGGGCGATACAAGAGGTTCCACATTGAGCTTGAGGCCCACGTCCAGGTAATTGACACTCTCGGCTACAAACCCGCTGGCACTGCTGGTGGAGGTGATGACGGGAACTTTGTCACCAATCAGGATGGTGGCTTTTTCTCGGTTCTTGGCGCGGATACGCGGGTTGGCGAGGATGTTGAAGTCACCCACCTCCCGTCGCAGGTTCAAGATCAGGTTGCCTACGGATACGCCGATTCGGTCATCGTTCAATGTCTTGACGCTACTCAGCGTGAGTCCAGTGGCTCCGGTGGCTGGCAGGGGGGAGAGAGTCACTCCATTGGGGAAGTTGATGCCCAGTTCGGTGAGTCGTGAGGTTTTGATTTCCAGAATCTCGACCTCCATCATGACTTCGGCTTCACCCACGTCTTGGAGTGCAACCAGGCGTTCGGCCAGAGCCACCAGTTCAGGCGTCTCCCGGATGGACACCATGTTGGCCCGTTCATCCACGAAGGGCTCTTTGATGCGGAGCAGGGAACGCATCATGGCGGCGATCGACTTGGGGTCTGCATGGGCCAGATGGAAGACCCGGATGATTTGCTCCTGGTGTTCCTTTTGCTTTTCTGGCGTATTGGGGTAGATCAACACGGTCTTGGCATCCAGGGTGCGGCGAGCCAGTTGGTTGGCACCCATGATCAAGTCCAGTGCATCTTCTACCTTGGCATTACGCAGGTAGGCGGTGACGCGAGCGTCCTGTCGAACATCTCTATCCAGAACAAAGTTGACTCCGCTGCCTTTGGTAACGGCTTCCAGCACGACGGTCAAAGGCGCCGCCCTGAAGTCCAAGGTGATCGGGCGTGATTCGGCGAGCCCCCGGTTGGCAGGTCCATTGCCGTCCAAACGCAACTCCAATTCCAGTCGGCGCTGCAAGGCCGCAAAGTCAGGCTGGCGAGGCTCATCCCGGAGGGCCTCTTCCACGATACGCTGGGCTTTGGCTTTTTTGCCGGTGGTCAGCAGGCGGTTGATCTCATCCATGCGACCCCGCTGCTTTTGCGCCAAGAGCAAGTCGCTTTGCAGTCCCACCAGTCGGCTATTGCCCGGCTCCAGTTGCAATCCACGCTGCAAGGTCGCTTGTGCTTGTTCAAACTTCCCGTTCAGGCGTTCCTGCGAGGCTTGGGCTACCAGCTTGGTAATGGCTTCACTGCGAGCCGCTGTGAGTCCTGCACGCAAGGTGGCACTCTCGGGATGGCGACTCACACCCTCTTGCAAACCTTGGATCGCCGCTTCGTAATTGCCGGAGCGCAGCATCTCAGTCGTCTCGTTGCGAATCCGTTCTTGGGCACAGCCCACCAGCATTGCGGTGCTGATGGCCGCAATAAGGAAGGAAGAGGACCTAGGGGGGTACTTCAAAGCCATAAGGTTTACCGGATTTCGTAACGGGGCGCTGCGGGAAGCGCAAGGCGGGCCGAGGTGTTGAGTTCCACGTACAAGAGATCGATGGCATCTGCTGTGATGCGCTCCACCCGATAACCATTGGGAAGGACAGCTCCAAGTTCAGCAACCAGACTCTTGTCTCCCCAAGTCAGGTAGATGGACTCCTTGCCGTCCGGATTCCGTACCCGTCCCGCAAAACTCAGGTTCAAGGGAGGCGCAGTGGGAGCGGGTGGGGGCGGCGGAGCGACGGCCACTTGGGTACCTGCTTGCACAGGAGGGGCCTTGGGCACAGGTGCAGGAGAAACTTGAACTACAAAGGGATTGCGTCGGGCGGGCTCCAGCAAGGGCCTCGGTTCACTGTCAGAAGCAGTCAGGGCGCTTACTGTGGACATTCGCGACTCTGGAGAACTACTCCGCGGCGTTGGCAACACGATGTCATTGCTGGGCTGAGTCGCGGTTTCAGAACGGGACGGTACCGGGTCAGAGAGCAGATGCAAGAGTCCCAAAGCTGTGGTGATCGCCAACAGCCCAAGCATCCTTGAACGGGGTGTTAACTTAGTGAGCACGGACATAGAGCATCAGGGTCACGCGGGCTTCCTGTCGTTGGCCTGAGGCTGGGTCTTGGGAGGCGTTTTGAATTTGCAACTGCTGCAAGGACAGCGTTGGGTAGCGCGCCAGCAGCTCTGACAGCCAAGATTTGATACCTGCATAGTCTCCGCGCACACTCACCTGCAACACGATGCGTGGGGTATCTGGGGCGGCAACGCTGGCGTGCTCAGTGGTCAGTGATATCAGTTGCACACGGTTGCCTTCGGCAAAGCGGCTGATGTCAGCTTGAAGTGCATCCACGATGGATGGAGAAGGCAGCGCACTCAGCAACCGCCGAATCACATCCGTGCTGTTTTCCCTGGCGCTACCTGCTTTAACTTGATAATTCTTTCGAGTCAAAAGATCTAGTGAAACTTGGACATCTTGAAGTTGCTTGTTTTCTCTGTAGTCGAATTCTGAGCAGACCAAGAGTGCGAGTGTGAACAAGAAAGCTGAAGAGAGTATGTGTGTAGTTTTCGACCAATAGACAAAGGGAACACACCATAAACATCTAAATGTTTTTCGCATAAGCGGATCGGCCAAGACCAGTAAGTTGTAAGAGTCATGGGCAGACGGCCTGTCTTTATCCAGCTTCGCCGGTGCATACTGCGAACCCTTCTTGGTTTGTTGTTCTAGGAATGTCATTTATGCCTGTGTTCGATTGCTTGACAG
>RFQA01000303.1 GCA_009925925.1 Betaproteobacteria bacterium | reverse complement strand
CGTTCCACGCAGCCACGAACCGCTGCCACTCGGTTGCCGCCCATCCGGGATGGCGAAAGTCGTCGTCGCCGCCGTGTGTGTGTGTGTTTTCTTCTTCTCTTCTCTTCTTCTTCTCTTCTTCTGGTTGCGCTTCTGTTGCGCTCGGAGCGCAACGGGAGCGTTGCATCCGTGTTTTCGCCAGCGCCCGTGTCTTTGCCGGCTGCCCGTTGTGACGCTGGAAGTTGGAGAAACGCACGCCCGCGTGGCTGACCTCAAGCCAGCCGGCGGCATCCATGGCGGCTGCAAAGCCTTGGACTCCGACGAACTCATCAACCCATGCACCGTCGAGGCCGTCCGCTTGACCGTCAGCCAGGTGCGTGTCTGCCCACGCCCACAAGCGGTGCAGCTTGCCGACAACGGCGTCCGCGTCGAGTCCTGTGGCCCGACGTATGCGGATCACAGCCGGGTCGGAGGCGAGATCGACACGCATCTTGATCCACTCACCGGCCATCCATGGCCTCCCGCATTGCTCGGATGAACTCGTCGCCGAACTGCCTCCGCAGCTTGGCGACGGCGCCTGCAGGGTCGCGCGGTATGTAGACCTGCCGATTCTCGCGGACGCCGGCACGCACCAGGGCAGCGTTAGGAGACACCTGGCCAGCCATCACGGCCGCCACCGTCTCCGGGTCGCACTCGCGTTGCACGCGGGCGATCGAGTAGGCGCGGGTCTGCCCTGTGACGGACTTCACTTCTGTTCCATTGGTACAGAGGTCAGTCCGCTCCCCTTGGTGCTTCATCGCCTCCCGAAACGCAGCCAGCGCCTCCGGGTCGTCGCGGATCACGGCCTCGACCTTGGATGGGTCTTCACCCCATCCATGGACAGGCTGCGAAACGATCAGCTCGCAGAGGCTCTTGAGCTCGATCACCTTCCTGCCAACTTTTCGGCGCTCCCATGCCCTGGTAGCGATCACCTTCTTGAGCAGCGAAGGAAACTGACGCAGCCCACCGGTCGCCTCATAGAGCGATTCAATCGTTGACTGACACAACTGCGCCCGCTCGATCTCGTTGAGCTCATCCATACTTGGCGATCTCCCCGAGGATTGCGGCCAGCTTGGCCCGCAGCTCCGATTCGGTCATGTCGTTCTGCGGGCGAAACCTGCAGTGGATTTCCTTAACGTGGCACTCGGCAAACTTGGACAGCCGAAACGCCTGCTTGTTGCATTTGCTACGAAGCTCATCGAGCAGCTCCTCCTTGCTCTTCACTGCCTGCTGTTGCGGCGCTGCAAACTGGTGACCGCCGAGCCTTTGCATCACGGCAAGCACCTTCTGCATGGGAAGCGACTCGGCCTCCGAAATGTGCTGAATCGTTCTGGCGATTTCTTGAGAGACTCGTTCTCCTCCAATCATCACAAGGTCGGTCCCGTCGTGCGCAGTGGAGAAAGAATCGAAGAGATGCGACTGCGTTCGGTCAAACGGCTCGCGGACGACTTCGCCGGCCTCGCGTTGATTGCGAAGGGCTTGAACCTGTGCGTTCTCAATGTTCTGCGCGCACAAGATGAGTCGCGGATCTGCAGGCAGATAGACGTAAGCCTCGCGATCCTCATCGCCGCGATACCTTGACACGCGACCAACCAGCTGGCGAAAAAACAGCTCGGCGGTCGTGTTTGTGAGGTAGCACAGCACCATGAGCCGCTTGATGTCGGTGCCTTCGCTCACCTTACGGACAGCAACGATCCATTCCCTTTTAGAGTCACGAAAAGAACGGACGGTATCGTTCTCGACATCGGTGTCGCTGACGATCACACTCGGCTCGCACCCGGTCTCCTGGCGGATCACGTCTCGCACCATCACCGCGTGGGCCTGGTCGATGCACGCCGCCATGGCGGCCGCGTCTGGGAATGACTTGCGAAGCTCAACGAGCTTCTGGTGAGCCATTCGAATCTGCTCGCGCACGAACTCGCCTCTGGCATCGAGCAGGCGACGAAGGAGCAGGCTTGCGTCGTCCTCCGAGCTGTCGCTGGACAGAGTGTGCGTCTCGCCAGTTGTGTCGTGAGTAATGCTGCCGCGCGAGTAGTCGAAAACGAGAAACCGCACCACGTCCTCATTGAGGGCGTGCGGGTAGTCATACGAATACTCGGCCACCGCAAACCCGTTTCCGTCGTACTGCACCCACGGTATCTGGCTGCCATCACTGCGCCACGCAGTGCCGGACATTAGCAATCGCTCTTTCGCCAGCTCAAACGCCTCACGCACACCGCGGCCGAAGCTGGCGTCGTCGCCGCAGTGGTGGATCTCGTCAAAAATCACCATCGTCGGCGCCACGCTGCAAAGCTTTCGAAACACGAGCGACTGGCTCGCCACAAGGCTGTACGTGACAACGCCACCCTGGAAGCCGTGCTTGAAGTTGGTGCCGAACTCCTTCGTCTGCAGTTCAATGCCGTGGCGAGACGCTTCCTCACGCCACTGCTCGCGCAGGTTGTCGGTCGGCACGACGACGATGACGCGGCGATCGGCTCCGGCAGCCATCCATGACCGAGCGGCGTGAAGCGCGGCAACGGTCTTTCCGCCGCCAGGAATCACGATGAGCATGAACGAGCTCGACGTGCGAGCCATCCACTGCCTCAGAAACTCCTCCTGCCACCGCCGCAAATCGTAGTGCGAGCTGCCCTTCTTTACGTTTGCTGCGTGCGAAATGAGTTGGCAGTTTTCCACGGACGTAGGCCCTCCCTTGCTGTAAGGAATCACGTGATCTCCTTGGCCTGTTTTTCCAGTAACCAGCTCAACAGCATTCTTTTGCTTTTTGGTAAACAGCCTCATCACGCCGCCCTCCACACCACCGCCATCCGCCCTGACGCCGTCTTCCTCGTCCCGGCCTCGACCACCAGCCCGCGCCGCGCCAACTCGATACGCCGTGGCCGCTGCGTTGACGGGTTCATACCCAAACGGGTCTGCATCTCCTCGTCGGTCAGCCCGCCGGGCGTCGCCTGGAGC
>RFQA01000302.1 GCA_009925925.1 Betaproteobacteria bacterium | reverse complement strand
ACTGATTGCCCACGCTGGCAAAACCGTTGCGGTGGCCGGCAACATCGGCCCCACCTTGTTGGACACGCTGACGCAGCACCTCCAAGCCGAGACCCTGCCCGACGTTTGGGTGCTGGAGCTTTCCAGCTTCCAGCTGGATGCTGCGGGCAGTTTTGAGCCTACCGCTGCAGTGGTCCTCAATGTGACCCAGGACCACCTCGATTGGCACGGCAGCATGCAAGCCTACGCGGGTGCCAAGGCTCGCATCTTTGGCCAGCGCGGCATGATGGTCCTGAACCGCGAAGACGCCACCGTCATGGCCATGCGTCCGGAGCCTGTGCGTGTGCGTCTGCAGAGACCGCAAGAGCGCGCCTACATCTCCTTCGGCACTGACATGCCCCAACGCCCGGGCGATTTTGGCATCGAAGACGTCAACGGCATGGTCTGGCTGGTTCGCGCGCTGGAAGCAGACGAAACCCGCAAGCGCCGCAAGGATGAAGAGGAAGGGATTCACATTCAGCGCCTGATGCCGGCCGACGCCCTGCGCATCCGCGGGCGCCACAACGCCAGCAATGCCCTGGCAGCTTTGGCACTGTGCGCTTCCGCCGGTTGTGCGCTCGCTCCCATCTTGTATGGCCTGCGCGAGTACCGCGGTGAGCCGCATCGCGTGGAGCCGATTGGAATCATCAATGACGTAGAGTTTTTTGACGACAGCAAAGGCACGAATGTGGGCGCCACGGTGGCAGCGTTGCAGGGGCTGGGCGCTGACCGCCGCATCGTCGTCATTCTGGGCGGTGAGGGAAAAGGCCAGGACTTCGCGCCTTTGGCTGCCCCGGTGGAGCGCTATGTGCGCGCCGTGGTGCTGATCGGCCGGGACGCGCCCCTGGTCCGCGCAGCCCTGGAGATGACCGGCATTCCTTTGGTGGACGCTGACAGCATGGCTTCCGCCGTCACGCTGGCCAACGCCAAAGCCCACGCAGGGGACGCGGTCCTCATGTCCCCGGCCTGTGCCAGCTTTGACATGTTCAAGAACTACGAGCACCGCGCGCAGGTGTTCTGCGACGCAGTGAAAGAACTGGCTTTGTCGAACGGCACTGAGTTGGAGCAGCTTCCATGAAGTTCATGCCCAACATCATTGCCGGCTGGTTTGCGCCCAAAGAAGCCGAGGCTGCCGGTGCCCTGCCGGTGCGTCTGGGCGGACGTGGCTCGTTCTCTGCCAGTACCACTCCTGCGCAGGTTAAGGGTTTCGACCAACCGTTGGTCTGGGTCACGGTGGCCTTGCTGCTCTGGGGGCTGGTGATGGTGTATTCCGCATCGATTGCCATGCCGGACAACCCCAAGTTCACCTTCTACACCCACACCCATTTCGTGACCCGTCACGCGATGTCCATGATGGTCGCATTTGTTGCTGCACTGATTGCCTTCCAGGTGCCGGTTCAGACCTGGGAGCGCCTTGCGCCCTGGCTGTTTGTCGCTTCTTTGGTGCTGCTGATTCTGGTGCTGGGCGTGGGCCGCGGCGTGAACGGTGCCAAGCGCTGGATCTCTCTGGGGGTGATGAACTTCCAGCCTTCCGAGCTGGCCAAGTTCGCGGTGCTGCTCTATGCATCTGACTACATGGTCCGCAAGATGGAAGTGAAAGAGCACTTCTTCCGCGCCGTGGCTCCCATGGCCGTGGCGGTGGCGGTCATCGGTTTGCTACTGCTTGCCGAGCCCGACATGGGCGCTTTTATGGTGATTGCCGTGATCGCCATGGGCATTCTCTTCTTGGGCGGCGTGAACGCCCGCATGTTCTTCCTGATCGCGGCGGTGATCGTGGTGGCCTTCGGTCTGATGATCGCCTTCTCGGAATGGCGCCGTGAGCGCATTTTTGCGTATTTGGATCCCTGGAACGACAAGTATTCCATGGGCAAGGGCTACCAGCTCTCTCACTCCCTGATTGCCATCGGCCGGGGTGAGATCTTCGGTGTCGGTCTGGGTGGGAGCGTGGAAAAGCTGCACTGGCTGCCAGAGGCGCATACCGACTTTCTACTGGCCGTGATCGGCGAAGAGTTCGGCTTGGTCGGGGTAGTCGCCGTGATCGGAATGTTCTTGTGGATGACCCGCCGCATCATGCACATCGGCCGCCAGGCCATTGCGTTGGACCGCGTCTTTGCCGGGCTGGTGGCCCAGGGTGTGGGCGTGTGGATGGGCTTTCAGGCTTTCATCAACATGGGCGTGAACCTGGGCGCCTTGCCCACCAAGGGCCTGACCTTGCCGCTCATGAGCTACGGCGGCTCCGCCATCCTGATCAACCTCGTTGCCATTGCCGTGGTCCTGCGCGTGGATTATGAAAACAGGCAACTCATGCACGGAGGCCGTGTATGAGTTGTCTGTTTCAGCAAAACCGGCAAAGCGCGGCAGCGCTGCACGGCGCGAATGCGACGTGGTGCATGCATGGGGGGCGGGTATGACGCAAAAAGTCGCTCTCATCATGGCCGGCGGTACGGGCGGCCACATCTTCCCGGGACTGGCCGTGGCCCAAGCCCTGCGGGACAAAGGCTGGCGCGTGCATTGGTTGGGTGCCCCCGGCAGCATGGAGAGTCGCATCGTGCCCACCCGTGGCATTCCACTGGAGCTGGTGGAATTTGGTGGCGTGCGCGGCAAGGGCATCAAGACATTGGCACTGTTGCCGCTCAAGCTGCTGCGCGCCTTCTGGCAAAGCCTGCAAGTAGTGCGCCGCGTCAAGCCTGACGTGCTGGTGGGCCTGGGCGGCTATATCACTTTCCCAGGCGGCATGATGGGCGTGCTGTGTGGCAAACCCTTGGTGCTGCATGAGCAGAACTCGGTCGCCGGCATGGCCAACAAGGTGCTGGCCGGCGTGGCCGACCGTGTGTTTGCAGCCTTCCCGAAAGCCATGCCCAAGGCGGAATGGGTGGGCAACCCCTTGCGCGCAGAGTTCTTGAGCCTGCCTGCGCCTGAAGTGCGCTTTGCCGGACGCAGCGGCCCACTCAAG
>RFQA01000301.1 GCA_009925925.1 Betaproteobacteria bacterium | reverse complement strand
GCGATGTGCTGCGGTTTCAACACTGTGCCTTGCGGGTGGTGCAGCCGCGGGAGCCGTGCTTCAAGTTCAATGCGGCAATGGGCTTCAGCTCGGCGGTGAAAGCCATGGCCCTGAGCGGACGCTGCGGCTTCTACCTTGCGGTGGATGTGCCCGGCACTTTGGAAGCGGGCGAGTCTTTTACCTTGCAGCCTGGGCCCCGGCAGATGGGCATCCCCGAGCTGTTCAAGGCCAAGTTGTTCAAGCACCTGCGCTAGTGCGCAGGATGCTCAACCCCGGGTCAGGGTGGTGCTGATCGCGTTGGCCAGTTCGTTGGGTTCGAACTTGGCAACATAAGCGTCAGCCCCCACACCACTGGCGTGGCCTTCACTGGCGCTACCGGTGAGCGACGAATACACGATGACCGGAATGCCCGCAAAGCGGCTGTCATTCTTGATGCTGCGGGTGAGGGTGAAGCCATCCATCTCCGGCATTTCCAGATCGGTCAGCACCAGGGCCACCTTGTCTTTGGCGCGCTTGCCATGGTTGACGGCATCGCTGTGGATTTGACCCAAGCGCTCCCAGGCTTCTTTGCCGTTCTTCACCGCTGCGTACGCCACACCCATGGTCTTGAGGCTTTCTTCCACCAGCATGCGGGCAATGGCAGAGTCGTCCGCAAACAAGATGCTGGTGCCCTCGGGCAGCTTGATTTTCTGGATGTTGCTGTTGGCAGAGTCCGTTTGTGAATTGGGGAACACGTTACGGATGATCTGCTCTACATCGAGCACCTGTGCGAGACGCGAATCCGCGACATCGCCATCAATCCGGGCCACGCCGGAGAGCAGACCTGAGCTGTTGTTGTCTGCGGCCAGAAGGTGTTTCCAGTCCAGTTGGATGATCTCTACCACTTCATCCACCAGGAAGGCTTGGGTTGTGCGTGCGAACTCTGTCACCAGCACGATCTTGGAGTTGGTTTTGGGCACGCAACCGGACAAGGCGGGCAGGTCAATGACTGGAATCAATTGCCCCCGCACATTGGCCAAGCCCATGGCATGGGCCGGAGCATTGACGATGCTGGTGATTTCGGGGGCGACCACAATTTCACGCACCTTGAACACATTGATGCCGAAGAGCTCGCTGCGCCCGCTCCCGGCAGAGTCACCGAGTCGGAAGAGCAGCAGCTGGAACTTGCTGTCGGCGGTGTGGCTGCTGCTAGGCGCTGTTTTTGTGTTGAGTGGCGTGCTCATGGTCGTGCCTTTGGTAACTGGGGATGGGCACCTTCACTTTAACCCTTTCCGTGGACAGCGCTTTGGCTAAAAGACAGGGTTTTTGCAGCTTCTCTCAGGAACTGGCGCACTTGGACGATAGCGGGCCCCACGTGACGGTCAATCCGCCGGATGTAAGGGCAGGTCAAGGTCGCCAGCGCTGTGTTGTCCGGTCCCAGGATAGGGAATGAAACATCCGTCACGCCGAAAGTCTGCGCACTGTCCCGCTCCAGGTAACCTTGATCGCGGATGGACTGCAGGGTGGCAGCCAGTTTTTCGTGCGATATCGGCACCTCGCCATCCAGAGGGGTGTGCTCGGCCAGCATGCGCTGATAACTGTCGGGGTTGGCATACGCCAGCAGCAAATGGCCGGACGCCGTGTCGAGCAAACCCACGCGCGCACCGCGTTGTACCGAAAAGCTCCATCCGCTGGGGCTGCTGATTTGGGCGCTGATGAGCACATTGCCGCGGTCATACACACCCATGTGGCAGCTTTGTTCGGCCTTGCGGGTGAACTCGTCCATGACCGGCAACGCCTGGTTAATCAGGCGGCTGAGGGGGGGGTGCATGTTCGCTAATGCAAACAGTTTGAGGCTGAGGGCATAGCGGTCACCGGACGGGTTGCGCATCACATACTGTCGCGCCACCAGGCGCTCCAGCATGCGGTAGATCTCGCTGGCGCTCCGGTCCATCTCTTTCACGATTTCCGCGCGGGTCAGGCCGTGGGCTTGACTCGCCAGCAGCTCCAGGATGTCCAAGCCTTTGTCCAGGGCCGGGGCCCGGTAACGGTCCTCTGGTGGGAGGCCGGACTCTTCAATCTCTTCGGTTTTGGGGCGTCTGCCACGGGGCTTCAATTCTTTGTCGGTCATCGCTTGTCTCTGTTGTCGTGGTCTTGTCGTTATCGCACCAATTGCATGTCAACTCGCCGCTGTATTTTCAATGCAGGGTGCACGTGTCAACTGTCTTCATAAATCTAGGGAAAGTACTGAGCGCAGGTTTTTACTTTCGAATTACAGTTTCTTCATCGGTGAATTATTTATTCATATTTGAATTTAAGCAAACGGGGTGTCATCCATGGGTGTAGGCAGGTTAGAAGGTAAAACGGTGTTGATCACGGCGGCGGCACAAGGCATAGGTCGTGCCAGTGCGCTGGCCTGTGCGCGGGAAGGTGCCCATGTCATCGCTACCGATATCAATGCAGCTTTTCTGGAGACGCTGGCTGATGAGCATCCATCCATTCGTACTTTGGTCTTGGATGTGCGGAGCAACGAAGCCGTTTCTGCACTGGCAGCAAGCATGCCTGCATTGGATGCCTTGTTCAATTGCGCCGGAATGGTGGCCAACGGATCGGTGTTGGACTGCACCGAAGCAGACTGGGACTTGAGCTTTGACTTGAATGTGAAAAGCATGTTCCGGATGACCCGGGCATTCTTGCCGGGCATGCTGGGCAAGGCCGCTGCAGAGCAGGGCAGTGTGTCCATCATCAACATGGCATCCATGGCGTCCAGCATCAAGGGCTTTGCCAATCGTTGTGCTTATGGAGCCACAAAGGCCGCAGTGATCGGCTTGACCAAATCTTTGGCGGCAGACTACGTGAAGGCCGGTTTGCGCGCCAATGCCTTGTGCCCCGGCACGGTAGACACGCCTTCTTTGCGAGGGCGCATTGCCTCTGCAGCAGACCCTGTGCAGGCGGAAAAAGATTTCATCGCCCGCCAACCCATGGGGCGTCT
>RFQA01000031.1 GCA_009925925.1 Betaproteobacteria bacterium | reverse complement strand
ACGCCCCAGTCGACGTCTCCTTCTTCGCGCGCGCCGCCAAGCCGATTTCCAGTTACCGCAAGTACTGGGCGTCCCGCTTTGGCACCGCCCCTTTCCTGCCCATGAGCCGCGCGGAAATGGACAAGCTCGGCTGGGACAGCTGCGACATCATCATTGTCACGGGTGATGCCTACGTGGACCACCCGAGTTTCGGTATGGCGGTCATCGGGCGCATGTTGGAGGCACAAGGCTTCCGTGTTGGCATCATCGCCCAGCCGGACTGGACGAGTGCTGAAGCATTCAAGGCGCTGGGCAAACCCAACCTGTTCTGGGGGGTGACCAGCGGAAACATGGATTCCATGATCAACCGCTACACCGCGGACCGCAAGATCCGCAGCGACGATGCCTACACGCCGGGTGATGTGGGAGGCAAGCGCCCAGACCGGGCGGCCATTGTGTATAGCCAGCGCTGCCGCGAGGCCTTCAAAGACACGCCCATCGTCTTGGGTGGGATCGAAGGCAGTCTGCGCCGCATCGCGCACTACGATTACTGGAGCGACAAGGTTCGCCGCAGCATCGTGGTGGATGCCAAGTGCGACCTGCTGTTGTACGGAAATGCCGAGCGCGCAATTGTGGAAATTGCCCACCGCTTGGCTGCGAAGGAGCCGGTCGAGAACATCACAGACGTGCGTGGCACCGCTTTTGTGCGCCGGCCTGAGGACGAAACGGGCAAGGGTTGGTTCGAGATCACCTCCAGCACGGTGGACGAGCCGGGCCGGGTCGAAGCCCATGTGAACCCCTATATGACCACCAGCGAGCTGGCGGCTGAGAATGGCGCCACCTGCGCCAAGGAAGACGAAGCCAAAGCCAAGGCAGCTGCCGCTGAGGCTGCGGGCGCTACAAATTCAGGAGCTGCTCGCGCAGATTCCATGGGCGCTACTGCCCAAAAAGAATCCAAAGCGGACGTCAATGCAGCCATTGCGCCTCTGACCTTTTTCGCAAACCCCTCCCTTTCCGGTAAAGCGAAACTCAAGGTGCCGTCGCGTGAAAAGTCGGTGATCCGCCTGCCCAGCTACGAGCAGGTCAAGAGCGATCCCATTCTGTACGCACACGCCAACCGGGTGCTGCACCTGGAGACCAACCCCGGTAACGCCCGCGCGCTGGTGCAGGCCCATGGCGAGGGCGCTACTGCCCGCGACGTATGGATCAACCCGCCCCCCATTCCGCTGACCACGGCGGAAATGGACTTTGTGTTTGACCTGCCTTACGCCCGCAGCCCCCATCCGACCTACGCCGATGAAAACGGCAGCCATGATGGCGCGACCAAGATTCCGGCTTGGGAGATGATCCGCTTCAGCGTGAACATCATGCGCGGCTGCTTCGGCGGCTGCACCTTCTGCTCCATCACCGAGCACGAGGGCCGCATCATCCAAAGCCGCTCTGAAGAGTCCATCATCAAAGAGGTGGAAGATATCCGCGACAAGGTGAAGGGCTTCACCGGCACGATTTCTGACCTCGGCGGCCCCACGGCCAATATGTACCGCTTGGGTTGCAAGAGCCCCGAGATTGAAGCGGCTTGCCGCAAGCCCAGCTGCGTGTACCCCGGCATCTGCCAGAACCTGACGACCAACCACGATCCGCTGATCAAGATCTACCGCCGCGCCCGTGCCCTCAAGGGCATCAAGAAGATCCTGATCGGTTCCGGCCTACGGTACGACCTTGCGGTGAAGAGCCCGGAGTACGTGAAAGAACTGGTGCAGCACCACGTGGGCGGCTATCTGAAGATTGCGCCAGAGCACACCGAGCAGGGCCCGCTCACCAAAATGATGAAGCCCGGCATCGGCAGCTACGACAAGTTCAAGCAGCTGTTCGAAAAGTTCAGCGCCGAAGCAGGCAAAAAGCAGTACCTGATTCCGTATTTCATTGCCGCCCACCCCGGCACCAGCGATGAGGACATGATGAACTTGGCCATCTGGCTCAAGAAGAATGGTTTCCGCGCTGACCAGGTGCAAACCTTTTACCCGAGCCCCATGGCCACGGCCACCGCCATGTACCACTCAGGCCGCAACACCTTGAAGCGAGTGCACCGCACGGCCCAAAGCGAAGAAGAAACGGTGGACATCGTGCGGGGTGAAAAGCGTCGACGCTTACACAAGGCATTTTTGCGCTACCACGATGCCAATAACTGGCCTTTGTTGCGCGAGGCGCTCAAGACCATGGGCCGGGCTGACCTCATCGGCAATGGCAAACACCACCTGATTCCGACTTTCCAACCCCTGTTGGATGGGGGATATCAGAGCGCCCGCAAAAAGAATTCGACACTGGCTCCGGTGAAGTCGGCCGCCGCCCGGGTGCAGCCACTCGGAAAAGCCGCAGCGCCGGCCAAGGGGCGCATCCTGACCCAGCACACCGGTTTGCCGCCCCGTGAGACCGGAGCGCCCAAACCCTCATTCAAGGCGGCCCGTAAGCCGCGCTGATTTCGCTAGTTACTGCAGGGTGTCGCCGTCGTCGCCGGCGGCGATGGCCTTTTTGTCTCGCACATTCTTTTGCACGGTAACGGCGCTGTACAAGGCGAGCACGAAGGACATGGCGTAGTAGCCCTTCTCGGATAGCAGCAGGGTCGCATTCCACAAACCGGTGCCCAACAAGAGCAGCGACAAACCTACCGCCAGATAACAGATGCCGTAGTAGGCGCCTGAGACTGGAATTCCTTCCAGCTTGTCGCGTACACATTTTTGCAGCGACACGGCGGCGAACAGGCCAAAGGCCAACAGGGTGAAGTAGTAGCCTTTCTCGTTCAGCTGCATTTCCGCATTCCACAGGCCGAGCAGAAAACCACCGGTGCCCAAGCCCAGGCAGGCGAAAGTGGCGCCCACATAGGCGCCGGAAGAAGACTGTGGAAACTGGATAGATGTTTTCATGGGTAGATGTGTGACGAAATAAAAGGATTGGCGTTGATGAACCGGAGTGCTGCTGCCCGATGGCGCTAAGCTATTGTTTTTGGTTGCCAGTGCAATCCCGGCGCCATTCTCTCAATAAATTTCGGACTTTTTCCAAAAAATGATCAGGGTTATCACGATAGGGTTGCTGCTACCTGCCTTCGCCTGGTCCCAGGCACCCATTCAGTTCAGCAACAGTCCGAAGGCCATCCAGCAATACGAATCGAGCACGCTCGAAAGCCTGGTCGAGCGCTGTCCTGTCGTGAAAGCGGAGAGTTACAAAACCCCTGATGAGGTGCGCTCCCTGCGAAACGGGTTTGTAGATATAGTCCCGCAAAATCAGCAATCCGGACTGTATTCAGTTTTCGTTTTTGATCAGGACAAGCGCAGCTTCGTTCTGGTGGATGGGCAGGCGCTCTCCCGCGACAAGAAACTTTCTCTCAGGTTAGTGCTACCCAGGGATTACGGCCGTTGCCGCCTGGTCCGCACGCCGCAGGGTGCGGAAATGCTGGAGGTCGTGCACACAGAGCGCAACTACGTGTCTGACGTGCAGCGCATGCAAAAGCTCGGCAAAGAGCTGCTGGAATTGAGCGCAGCAGCTGTGCCACAACCCGCAGCATGTGTCGCTGCAGCCGGGATGCAGGATATTCAGTTTTGGGATGCCGGCAGCCGTGTCAGTCTGAATATGTGCCATGAAGCCACAGCAGCCATGGTTGAGCGCTTGCGCAAAACGGTTCGCAAAGCCCATGAACGCTAGTACCTTTTGGCAATCATTCAGGCATCGGGTCCTTGGTGCCTGTCTGCTGGGTTTATCGGCGTGGGCTGCGGCCGCTGAAAACGAGTGCCCGCCCGAGCCCAAGCCTTTGTCTCCCGACATGTTCTCTGCGGCCCAGCGGCAGGCCCGCGACCGGGGTTTTCTATGGCGAGTGAGCAAGGACGGGCACAGCTCGTACCTTTATGGCACTTTGCATGTGGGCCGTGAGGCATGGCTGGCCGCTGGGCCTGCATTGGAGCTGGCGCTGAGAAGCACCAACACATTGGCCCTGGAGTTGGACCCGCTGGACCCTGATGTGGCGGTACAAATGGGGCAAGCTCTAGCCAAGACGCCCAAACGCAAATTGGAGGAGGGCGCGCGGGCACGACTGGGGCGCCAGTTGCAGGTGCAGTGCATGCCAGTCGAGTCCGCTGACCAAGTTCCTGCGGAATTGTTGCTGGCTGGCTTGTCCCTGAACCTCGCGCGCCGGGATGGTTTGGATGGTCAATTCGGTTCAGAAATGTTTCTGGCCATGATGGCGCGCGCGCGAGGTATGAAAGTTGTCTCCTTGGAGACCGTGGAGTTACAGCTTCGGGCGCTTTTGGCCGCAGATGATGCAGAGGCACGTCAGATCCTCATCGATGGGCTCAAGGAGCTGGAATCCGGCCATGCCAGAGAGAGCTTGCTGGATTTGGTGAGCATGTGGGAGACCGGCGATGTCCGCCGCTTGAATACGTACGAGCAGTGGTGCGAGTGCGTGGTAACTCCCATGGAAAAGTTACAGATGCAGCGTTTGTTGGACGAGCGAAACCCTGCCATGGCGCGCCAAATTGATGCAATGCACCGAACTGGTTCGCGAGTTTTGGCCGCGGTCGGGAGTCTCCACATGTCCGGTCCACGGGGCTTGCCAGCCGTGTTAGCCCGAATGGGCTATGAGATCGAGCGTTTACCCTGATGTGCAATGTGCATGGCGCCTTCTCGTGTAGTCATTAAGTTGGTAACTTTGCGTGGTAACGGTTACAAAATTCCGGTTTTCATGAATCGCTTGGGTGCCGGCGCGCTTTTTCTCAGACTTATGGAATAAGCTGTGATTTAAACCAATGACAAACCTGTTGCCCATGAGCACAGGTGAATGTGAGAGACATATGCTGACAGACCACGACCTGGGTGCCTTGATGCGGGCCCAACATGCAGATCCTTTCAGCATTCTCGGGCCCCACGTTGATGCCGGCGGCGTGCGAATCAGTGCACTGTTTCCTGCTGCTCAGACTGTTCGAGCGACGGACCGTGATACCGGCGAGGTGATCGGCGAGTTGCTTCGTCACGAGGGCACGGACGTCTTCACACTGGTGCTACCCGGCGCAACGTCCATCCCTGACTACCGGCTGGAGGTTCATTGGCAGGATGCTGATGCGGGTGTCTCCGTGATGGAAGATCCTTATCGCTTCCCGGTTGTTCTTCAGGAAATGGATTTGTGGCTGCTGGCTGAAGGCACCCATTTGCGCCCCTATGAGTGCCTTGGCGCGCATCCCACCCAAATGTGCGGAATCGACGGCACCAGCTTTGCCGTGTGGGCCCCGAACGCCAAACGGGTGTCGGTGGTGGGTTCCTTCAACGGGTGGGATGGACGCAGGCATCCCATGCGGCTGCGACGGGAGTGCGGTGTCTGGGAAATATTCCTTCCGCATGTGAGCAAGGGTGATCTCTACAAGTTCGAGATATGGAACGCCCGCGATGCCATCACTACGAAGGCAGACCCTTTTGCGTTCTCAGCGCAGCTTCGGCCTGATACTGCCAGCGTGGTTTGCGGCTTGTTGCCCCGCTTGCCCATGGGCAGTGACCGCGTCTGCGCGAATGGCCTGCAGCAGCCACTCAGCATTTACGAAGTGCATTTGGGATCTTGGCGTAAGGCTGATGGATGGCGCTGGCTGAATTACCGCGAGTTGGCCGACTCCTTGGTGCCCTACGCGCGTGAGATGGGTTTCACGCACTTGGAGCTCTTGCCGGTGAGTGAGCACCCCTTTGACGGATCGTGGGGCTACCAGCCCTTGGGGCTTTTTGCGCCCACTTCGCGTTTTGGGACGCCCGAGGATTTCAAGTATTTCGTGGATGCGGCCCACGCTGCAGGGCTGGGTGTGATTTTGGACTGGGTGCCTGCCCATTTTCCGAGTGATGCACATGGCTTGGCCGAGTTTGACGGCACCCACTTGTATGAATACGCTGACCCCAAGGAAGGCTTTCACCAGGACTGGAATACGCTGATTTACAACTTCGGTCGCACCGAAGTACGCAACTTTCTGGTGAGCAATGCACTGTACTGGCTGGAGCGCTTTGGTATTGATGGCTTGCGGGTGGACGCGGTGGCATCCATGCTGTACCGGGACTACAGCCGGGCGGCAGGGCAGTGGATCCCCAATAAACACGGTGGTCGAGAGAACCTGGAGGCGATTGAGTTTCTGCGCCGCATGAACCATGTGGTGGGTACCGAGCGTCCTGGAGCGATCACACTCGCAGAAGAATCCACAGCGTTCCCAGGGGTGAGCCGTCCGCCGTCTCCGGACTTGCAGAGCGGTGGCTTGGGCTTTCATTACAAATGGAACATGGGCTGGATGCATGACACCCTGGAGTACGCCTCCATGGACGGGGTACACCGCAAGTACCACCAGAACCAACTCACCTTCGGGTTGATGTACGCGTTCACAGAGAACTTTGTGCTCCCCCTGTCACACGATGAAGTGGTGCATGGCAAAGCATCTTTGCTCGGCAAGATGTCCGGTGACGAATGGCAGAAGTTTGCAAATTTGCGGGCGCTGTACGGTTTTATGTGGGCCTACCCCGGCAAGAAGTTGCTGTTCATGGGATGCGAGTTGGCCCAGCCCACTGAGTGGGCCGACGGTGCCCAGCTGCCTTGGCACCTGGAGCAACAGGCCCCGCATCAAGGGGTGCAACGTTTGGTGCGTGATCTGAACCGCGTGTACCGCGCATTTCCGGCACTGCATGAACAAGACGTTCAATCAGAGGGGTTTGAGTGGATTGCCCATGACGATTCCGCGCAGTCCGTTATCGCCTTTCAACGGCGGGCCAAAGATGGCCGGGCTGTGGTGGTAGTCTGTAACTTCACACCCGTGCCTCGACCCGGGTACCGCATCGGTGTGCCGGTGGCAGGGGCCTGGCGCGAAGTCATCAACACCGACAACGGTGTGTATGGCGGCAGCAGCCTGAGTTCGGGCGCGCGCAGCACCGAGCCGGTCGCTGCACATCATTTGGGCCAGTCGCTGGTCATTACATTGCCGCCGCTGGCATGCCTTGTGCTCATTCCCGGAGAAGAATGAGTCGTTCCATGTCTTTGTCGAGCATGTTGCCGGGAAGCGCCGCCGAGTGGGGGGCCACCCTCACGCCGGAGGGCGTGAATTTCGCATTGGCTGCACCCAACGCTACTTCGGTGGACCTGTGTCTCTTTGACGAGGCAGGGTTGACCGAATTGCAGCGATTGCCCTTGCCCGCCAAAACAGGCGATGTGTGGCATGGTCTGCTGCCCGCGGGTCGTTCAGGACAGGTGTACGGGTTTCGTGTCCATGGGCCATGGGTGCCCGAGCGTGGCCACCGGTTCAATCCTGCCAAGTTGCTGCTGGACCCCTACGCCCGCGAGGTGTTGGGGCGCTATGACGGGTCGGACCTTCATTGGGCGCATACGCCCGAATCTGCGCGCGGTCAGCAGATGCCAGACCGTCGGGATAACGCCCCAACTGCACTTAAAGCACGGGTTTGCGCACCCCTGCCAGCGGTGAAACCCGTGCCGGTGGTGCTGCCTCAGCAGCGGGTGATGTATGAGTTGCACGTCAAAGGCTTCACCAGGCTGCATCCGGGCGTGCCGGAGGTGCTGCGGGGCAGCTATGCGGGCCTGGCGCATCCCGCAGCCATTGCACACCTGAGGGCGCTGGGCGTCACCACCGTAAGCCTGATGCCCGTGGCCTTCCGTGCCGATGAAGAGCGTTTGCAGCGCCTGGGCTTGTCCAACTACTGGGGTTACAGCCCCATCGCCTGGAGCGCGCCGGAAAGCCGTTATTGGAGCGGCACTGCCGGCAGCACTCCGCGCACCGAGTTCCGGGCCATGGTCGATGCGTTGCACGCAGCAGGAATAGAGGTGATTCTCGATGTGGTTTACAACCACACCGGTGAGACCGATGAGTTCGGCCCCATGCTCAGCTTGCGTGGCATCGATAACAGCACTTACTACCACCTCGAACCGCACGATCCTTCCCGCTACCTCAACTGGACCGGCTGCGGCAACTGCGTTAATCTGAACCATCCGGTGGTCTTGCGCACCGTAATGGACAGCTTGCGCACCTGGGTCACGGACTACGGGGTGGATGGCTTTCGTTTTGACCTCGCGCCCGTCTTGGCCCGTGGAACTGCGGAGACAGACTACCGCTTCAATCCCCACGCCCCTTTGTTGATGGCGATCGCGCAGGACCCGACGCTGCGCAATTGTGTGATGGTGGCTGAGCCCTGGGACATCGGCCCCGGCGGCTACCAGCTGGGCGCTTTTCCGCCAGGGTGGCTGGAGTGGAACGACCGTTTCCGCGATACGCATCGCAGCGCTTGGCTACAACATGGCACCCACCGCGGTGCATTGGCCAACCGCCTGGCGGGTTCCGCAGAGGCTTTCAATCCTTTGCGTCGCAAAGCGTACAGCAGCGTGAACTTTGTGACGGCGCATGACGGCTTTAACCTGATGGACGTGGTGAGCTACTGCCATCGTCATAACGAAGCCAACGGAGAACACAACCGCGATGGCCATGGCCATAACCTGAGTGTCAACCATGGAGTGGAGGGGGCCAGTGACGATGAGCAGGTAGTGCAAACCCGTGCACGCCATCGCCGCACTTTGTTGGCCGCCACGTTATTTTCACTGGGTACGCCCATGCTGCTGGCCGGTGACGAGCTGGGCCACAGCCAATGTGGCAATAACAACGCCTATTGCCAGGACAACGCCACCACTTGGCTGAATTGGGAAGCTACTCGCCACGACCTGAGCTCCTTTGTTGCCCGCGCCATTGCATTGCGCCATGTGCTGCCGGCCTTGCAGGCCACAGGATGGTGGCGCAGCCATGCCGGTGAAGCCGGGTCCGGCCCGGTGGCAATGTGGGCATTGCCCGACGGCTGTGCCGTGGAAGCCGGGGATTGGGAAGCACCTCAAGGTGGACCATTGGCGGTTCATTTGCAGCTCGGCACCTCTGAAGCGGTCCTGATGCTGCTCAACCCGTCTCCTTCGGCACAAGCATTCACCCTGCCCGCAGGCGGTTGGCATCTTTGCTTGGATACAGCCTCGGAAAGCGTTGATGCCGAACCCGCCTCTACGATCAGTCCCCTATTCACAGTACAAGCAGACAGTCTTGTCTTGCTCAGCGCTGTGCGGCCTGTTTTCTAGATTCAAACCCAACCACTGTCACACCACCATGTCACGCATCACCATACCTACCTCGCCTTTTGACGGCCAGCGCCCCGGTACTTCGGGCCTGCGCAAAAAAGTCACCGTGTTCCAGCAGCCCCGTTACCTGGAAAACTTTGTTCAAGCCTTGTTCGATGTGCTGCCCGATGCTGCCGGCTTGACGCTGGTGGTGGGGGGCGATGGCCGCTTCTACAACCGGGTGGCGATTCAAACCATCTTGCGTATGGCAGCAGCCAAGGGCTATGCCCGGGTACTTGTCGGGCAGGGTGGCATTTTGTCGACGCCTGCAGTCAGTGCCGTGATCCGGCGCCATGGCGCCAGTGGCGGCATCGTGCTGTCCGCCAGCCACAACCCCGGTGGTCCGGAGGGCGATTTCGGCATCAAATACAACGTGGCCAACGGCGGCCCCGCACCTGAGAAGGTCACTGAGGCGATTTTCGAGCGCACCAAGGTCGTTCGCGAAATACGCACCATGGATACGGCCGACATCAGCTTGGACACCCTGGGCAGCCAGCACATAGCCAGCACCGAGGTGGTGGTGATTGACCCGGTTGCAGATTACGCCGAGGTGATGCGCGGCTTGTTTGACTTCGACGCCATCCGCAAGTTGTTTGCGGGCGGCTTTACCCTGCGCTATGACGCCATGTGCGCGGTAGGCGGCCCCTATGCCAAAGCCTTGCTAGAGGGCGAGCTGGGCGCGCCCGCAGGAACCGTGGTCAATGGCACACCACTCGAAGATTTCGGTGGATTGCACCCGGACCCGAATCCGGTGAATGCCGAAGACCTGATCGCCCATTTGTTCGCAGACTATGCGCCTGACATGGGTGCTGCGAGCGATGGTGACGCTGACCGCAACATGATTGTGGGCCGCAAGTTTGTGGTGTCGCCCAGCGACAGCCTGGCTGTGATCGCAGCCCATGCGACCCTGGTACCGGGATACCGGGCCGGCATTGCGGGTGTCGCGCGCTCCATGCCGACTTCCACTGCTGTGGACCGCGTTGCCAAGGCGCTGGGCATTCCGTGTTTCGAGACTCCCACCGGATGGAAGTTTTTCGGCAACCTGATGGATGCCGGCAAAGTCACCTTGTGTGGCGAAGAAAGCTACGGCACCGGCTCCAGCCATGTCCGCGAAAAAGACGGCTTATGGGCGGTGCTGTTCTGGCTCAACCTGATTGCGGCCAGTGGCAAATCCGTCGAGGCATTGGTGCGTGAGCTCTGGGCGCAATACGGCCGCTGCGTATATTCGCGCCACGATTACGAGGGCATTCCCACCGAGCAGGCCGACGCGCTGATGCGCGACTTGCGTGCTTCTCTGCCCAATTTGGGCGGCACCACCATTGCCGGTTTGCCGGTGGACTTTGCCGATGACTTTGCCTACACCGACCCGGTGGATGGCAGCGTGAGCCAGAAGCAAGGTGTGCGCATCGTGCTGACAGATGGTTCGCGCGTGGTGTTCCGCCTTTCCGGCACAGGCACCGAAGGCGCGACTCTGCGCGTTTATCTGGAGCGTCATGAGCCCGATGCAACCCGTCAAAACATCCCAGCCCAGGAAGCCTTGCAGCCGTTGATCGCGCTCGCGGAGTCGGTAGCCCGCATCCGCCATTTCACCGGCATGAACCAACCCACTGTGACGACCTGAGCCGCAGAAGCGCAGGCCTCACTTTCATCTAATCAAAACCAAGCGACAGGAGACAAAACCATGAGTACCACAGACAACGCCCGCAACCTCGCGCTCCAAGAGCGCCACATGCAGCCCCATATGCTGGTGCGCCGCACCATCGCTCTGGTATTGGCCGGTGGCCGCGGCTCCCGCCTCAAGCAGCTGACCGACCGTCGCGCCAAACCTGCGGTGTACTTTGGTGGCAAGTTCCGCATCGTTGACTTTGCGCTCTCCAACTGCGTGAACTCCGGCATCCGCCGCATCGGTGTGATCACCCAGTACAAGTCGCACTCGCTGTTGCGCCACTTGCAGCGCGGCTGGAGCTTCTTGCGCGCCGAACTCAACGAGATGGTCGACCTGTTGCCCGCCCAGCAGCGGGTGGACGAAGAGCACTGGTACCGCGGCACGGCCGATGCGATCTACCAGAACCTGGACATCATCCAAAGCAGCAAGCCTGAGTACGTGGTGGTGCTCGCCGGCGACCACATCTACAAGATGGATTACTCGCTGATGCTCAAAGACCACGTGGAGAGCGGCGCTGGCTGCACCGTGGGCTGCATTGAAGTGCCACGCGAAGAGGCCACTGCCTTTGGTGTGATGGCCGTTGATGGCGCCAGAAAGATCACCGAGTTTGTCGAGAAACCCGCAAATCCACCCGCCATGCCTGGCAATGATGCTGTTTCTCTGGCCAGCATGGGTATTTACATCTTCGACTCCAAGTACCTGTACGACCTGCTGGAAGACGATTTGGCCAACCCCGAGTCCAGCCACGACTTCGGCAAGGACGTGATTCCCCGCGTGGTGCGCGAGGGCAGGGCGGTGGCGCATCCCTTCTCGATGTCGTGTGTGTCGTCCACCCCGGACGCCGTGCCCTACTGGCGCGATGTGGGTACCATCGACGCCTTTTGGGAAGCCAACCTCGACCTCGCCTCGGTCACCCCTGAGCTGGATATCTACGACACCAACTGGCCCATCTGGACCAGCCAGCGCCAGCTGCCGCCTGCCAAGTTTGTGCAGGACGCAGACGGCAAGCACGGCCAGGCCATCAACACCATGGTGTCGGGCGGCTGCATTGTGTCGGGCTCCATCGTCAGCAACTCGGTGTTGTTCAGCAGTGTACGCATCCACTCGTTCTGCGTGATTGACCAGGCCGTGCTGCTGCCCGAAGTCACCATCGGTCGTGGCTGCCGCCTGAGCCGGGTGGTCATTGACCGCGGAGTGGAAGTGCCGGATGGTTTGGTGATCGGTGAAGACCCGGTGGCGGATGCAGCACGCTTTGAACGCACCGACAACGGCGTGGTTCTGGTGACCAAAGACATGCTGAAGAAGTTAAGCACCTCCTGAGCCGCTGCGCGTCTCCCCCCTCTGTATTGAAAGAACCTATGCGCATCCTGCAAGTCAGTGCCGAAATTTTCCCTCTGCTCAAAACCGGAGGGCTGGCTGACATTGCCGGTGCGCTGCCGGCGGCTTTGCATGAAGCCGGTTGCGATGTACGGGTACTGCTGCCGGGTTTTCCGGCCATCGTGGAGGGTTTGCGCAACCCCAGCCCGGTGGGCGCTTTTGTGATGCCGTGGGGCGAAATGGTGGAAATTGTCTATGGCGACTTGCCGGCGCTGGCTCGAGGCGATATGCAACAGGGCGCCTATGTGCTGATGGCACCTGGCCTGTATGAGCGCCCGGGCAATCCGTATGAAGATGCCAATAAGCAGCCCTATGGCGACAACCACCGCCGTTTCGCAGCACTTGGCCAAGCCTCAGCCCATCTGGCGCATGGCATGGACAGCCTATGGCGCGCCCAACTGGTGCACAGCCACGACTGGCACGCAGGTTTGGCCAGCGCCTACCTCAAGCTCTGGGCCGACCGCGGCGCCACGCGGGTGCCTTCGGTATTTACCGTGCACAACCTGGCGTACCAGGGCGTATTTGGCCCGCAGTATTTCGGCGACCTCGGTCTGCCGGGCGAAGCTTTCCATGTGCAGGGCATGGAGTTCCATGGCCAGCTCTCCTTCATGAAGGCCGGCTTGTTTTATGCCAGCCACATCACAACCGTGAGCCCCACCTATGCCCGCGAAATCCAGACGCCGGAGCAGGGCTGCGGTCTGGACGGCTTGCTGATGGCAAGGCGTGAGGCCTTGAGCGGTATCCTGAACGCCGTGGACGACACGGTCTGGAACCCGACCAGCGACGCCTTGCTGGAGCAAAATTTTGACGCCCGCCATATGGCAGGCAAAGCGATCAACAAGGCCATGCTGCAAGGCACCATGGGCTTAGGCTTGGAACCTGATGCGCCCCTGTTCGCTGTGGTGAGCCGCTTAACCGAACAAAAAGGCCTGCCGCTGGTGCTGGCCGGGCTGGATGAAATTGTGTCCCGTGGTGGCCAATTGCTGGTGCTGGGCAGTGGTGACACCTGGCTGGAACAGGCTTTTACCGAGCGCGCCAAAACCCACGCCGGCCGGGTGGCCGTGAAGCTGGGCTATGACGAATCCTTTGCCCACCGGGTATTCGCCGGAAGTGACGTGACCCTGGTGCCCTCGCGCTTTGAGCCCTGTGGCCTGACCCAGATGTACGGCCTCAAATACGGCAGCCTGCCTTTGGTGCGTCGCGTAGGCGGCTTGGCTGACACGGTGGTGGACAGCGACCTCGAAACCCTGGAAGACCGCACCGCCACCGGCTTTGTATTCGATGCGTTTGACGAAACCGCCTACCGCAAAGCGGTGCGTCGGGCCTTTGCCCTTTACCACCGCAAGGCGGAATGGAACCGCGTACGCCAAACCGGCATGAAGCTTGCCTTCGACTGGGCTACCGCCGCCGGGCACTACACCCACCTTTACCAAAGGTTGATTCAAGAATGACCAACACCTCTTCCCCTACTGCGAGTGCCCCTGTGACTTTTGAATTTGATGCGCCCGGGCGCGACCTCGAATCCCTGAAACGCTCTATCGCCAACAAACTCATGTTTGTGGTGGGCAAAGACCCGGAAGCCGCCCGCCCTGAAGACTGGTTGCACGCCGCCGCCTACGCCGTGCGCGACCAGCTGGTCGAGCGCTGGATGACCACCACCCGCGCCCAGTACGCCCAGGATGCCAAGCGCGTGTACTACCTCAGCATGGAGTTTTTGATCGGCCGCACCTTCAGCAATGCCATGTTGGCCGTGGGCCTGCGCGAGCGGGTCAAGCAAGCCTTGGCGGACTTTGGGGTGGACATCGACGCGGTGACCGAGCTGGAGCCCGATGCTGCTTTAGGCAACGGAGGCTTAGGCCGCTTGGCCGCATGCTTTCTGGACTCCATGGCCACGTTGAACATTCCCGGCTTTGGCTACGGCATCCGCTACGACTACGGCATGTTCAAGCAAACCATTGTGGATGGTCGCCAGGTGGAAGTGCCGGACTACTGGCTCACCCACGGCAACCCTTGGGAGTTTCCACGCCCCGAGGTGAACTACCGCGTGCAGTTCGGTGGCCATGTGGTGAAAGTGGGCGATGCCTACCAGTGGGTGGACAGCCACGACGTGCAGGCCATGGCTTACGACACCATCATCCCCGGTTATGCCACCAAGGCTACCAATACCTTGCGTCTGTGGTCTGCCAAGGCCACGCAAGAAATTGACTTGGGCGCCTTCAACCGTGGCAACTATATGGCGGCTGTTGAGACCAAAAACCACTCCGAGAACGTGTCCCGCGTGCTCTACCCGGACGACTCCACGCCCTCCGGCCGCGAGTTGCGCTTGCACCAGGAATACTTCTTTTGCAGCGCCAGCGTGCAAGACTTGCTGCGCCGCTACCTGCGCACGCACGACAACTTTGAGAGCTTGCCCGACAAGGTCAGCATCCACTTGAACGACACCCATCCGGTGCTGGCGATTCCCGAGCTGATGCGCCTGCTGCTCGACGAACACCACCTGTCCTGGGCCGATGCATGGCGCCTGTGTCAAGGCGTGTTCAGCTACACCAACCACACCCTCATGCACGAGGCGCTGGAGACCTGGCCAGTCGAGATGATGGGCCGCATCCTGCCGCGCCACCTGCAAATCATTTACGACATCAACGCCCAGTTTTTGCACCAGATATCACTGCGCGGTGGCAGCCCCGAGCTGTTGCGCAAGGTCAGCTTGGTGGATGAAGCCGGCGAGCGCCGTGTGCGCATGGCCTACCTCGCGGTGGTGACCAGTCACTCGGTCAACGGCGTGTCGGCCTTGCACTCCGAGCTCATGAAGGAAAGCATCTTCTTCGACTTTGCCAACCTCTGGCCCGAGCGCTTCAACAACAAAACCAACGGCATCACCCCGCGCCGCTGGCTGGCGCAGGCCAACCCGGCTTTGTCGGCCGTGCTGGACAAGCAGGTCGGCACCGGTTGGCGCCGAGACCTGACCCAGCTGAGCGGCCTGAATGCGGTGCTGACCAGTCCCAAGGTGATCGAGGCCTTCCAGGGCGCCAAGCTGGCCAACAAGCAGCGCCTGGCTTCCTGGGTGCAGGCCAACATGGGCCTGACCATCCCGACCGATGCGCTCTACGACGTGCAGGTCAAGCGCATTCACGAATACAAGCGCCAGCTACTCAATGTGCTGCACGTCATCGCCCGCTATCTGCGCATCATCAACAACCCCGGCTCGGTGACGGTACCCCGTGTCGTGGTGTTTGCCGGCAAGGCGGCATCGGCCTACCACATGGCCAAGCAGATCATTCACCTGATCAACAGCGTGGCCAAGGTCGTCAACAACGACCCTCGCGTGGGCAATCTACTCAAGGTGGTGTTCATCCCCAACTACAGCGTGAGCCTGGCCGAGCGCATCATCCCTGCGGCCGATTTATCGGAGCAAATCTCCACCGCCGGCACCGAGGCATCCGGCACCGGCAACATGAAGTTCGCCCTGAACGGTGCGCTCACCATTGGCACGCTGGACGGCGCCAACGTCGAAATCCTGGAGAACGTGGGTGCCGACAACATCTTCATCTTCGGCCTGACCACGCCCCAAGTGGCCGCGACCCGCGCCGCCGGCTACCAGCCACGCGCGATTGCGGAGGGCAATCCCGAGCTTACGGCGGTGCTGGAAGCCATCCGCGATGGCGTCTTCAGCCCGGATGAGCCCGGCCGCTTCCAGAGCATTTACGACCTGCTGGTGAACTGGGGTGACCACTACCTGCTATTGGCAGACTATGCTGCCTACATCGCCGCGCAAGAGCAGGTGGACGTGGCCTACCAGAGCAAAGAAGCCTGGTCTGTCATGGCCCTGCGCAACGTAGCAGCTATGGGCCCGTTCTCTGCGGACCGCACGATCGGCGAATACGCTGACAAGATCTGGAAGAGCAAACCGCTGGAGCTGGCTTCCTGATAGAGTTTTAGAGGCAGATTTAGGTCAAATCTGCCTCTAGCCCTCGTCGAATATGCGCGAGTAGCTATGAATTCAGGAGCGGTTTGATCCGGTCCCAGAATACATAGGTGCCTAGTGCAACGAGGTGCACCCACACCGTCAGCCAAAACATCGCCTGAAAACCGGGCTTGACGGTTTTGTGTCGCAGTACCTGCTGCGCCAGTCGTGCAGCAGGCCAGCCACCGGCCAAGCCCAAAAGGTGCAGAGTGTTTTCTTTAACGCGCCACCGATTGGCTCTCGCAGCGCGTTTATCCAGCCAGTAGGCAACAAAAGTTGCGGCGTTGAGTGCAACTCCAAGCCCCATAACCAAGATCGGCAGGCGGTGTTGGAAGTTGCCCCAACCCAGCATTGCCGCCCAGAGTGCCGCCAGGGTGGCGGCGGGAATCTGCTTCAACCCGCCAGCGCCACGTACACGTTTTGCACGTCGTCGTTTTCGTCGATGGCGGCCAGGAAGGCTTCCACTTCTTCCAGCGCTTCGGCGCTCAGGCTGGTGGGGTCGACAGGGTTTTTGGCCTTGTAGCCCAGCTTCATCGACAGCACGTTGAAGCCGAAGTTGGGCAGGGCGCGGGCGACCAGGTCCAGGTCGGCGGGGTCGGTGTAGAACACGGTGTTGCCTTCTTCATCACCGGCTTCAAAGTCTTGCGCACCGGCTTCAATCGCGGCCACTTCAGCGTCGGAGTCGGCCGCGGTAGGGGCGGCTTCGATCATGCCCAAGTGGTTGAAGTCCCAGGCCACCGAGCCGCTGGTGCCGAGCTGGCCTTTGCGGAACAACACGCGCATTTCAGGGGCGGTGCGTTTCACGTTGTCGGTCAGGCACTCCACCATCACGGCCACTTGGTGAGGTGCAAAGCCTTCGTAGATGACGTGTTCGTAGTTGATGACTTCACCTGTCAGGCCGGCACCTTTCTTGATGGCGCGCTCCAGCGTGTCTTTGGGCATGGAGACTTTGCGGGCCTGTTCAACCACCAGGCGCAGCTTGGCGTTGGCAGCGGGGTCCGCGCCGCCGCGGGCGGCCACCGTAATTTCTTTCACCAGCTTGGTAAACAGCCGGCCCTTGGCATCGGCCACCAGAGCTTTGCCCTTTGCTTTCCATTGCGCGCCCATAGCGAGTCTTTCCTTGAGTTGTAGGGCGCGATTTTACTTGGGCACTTATGCCATCCTGATACCCGCGGTGATACGCTGCCTCACCATGACAAACAGCACTTTGCTCACTCCCGACAACCGCACTGGCAGGCAGTCCGTTTGGCTCTTGGTGCTGCTGGCTTTGCCCACTGGCGTCGGCCTGGTATTGGACACGAACATCACAGTGATGACCCAGTCCATGTTGTATGTGCTGGCCGTAGTGGTCGGTGCCTATGTGTTGCCTCCCGCTGCCTCCATGAGCTGTGCAGTGCTGGCAGTGGTGTGCTTGAACTTTTTTTTCGTTCCACCTCGATGGAACTTTGCTGTGGACAGCCAAGAGCATTTGGTGGCGCTGGTCGTCATGACGGTGGTGGCCCTAGTGATCAGCCAGCTGAGCCAGCGACTGCGCCGCAATACGGCACTGGCCCGTTTGCATGCCGGCCGTGCCGAGCAGTTGCAAACCCTGGCCTCGCAGCTTGCACTTTGCCAGGATGCTGCTGCCGCAGCGCGCACAGGCGCACGGCATGTGGCTCAGGCATTTGATGGTTCCACGGTATTGGCATTGCATTCTGAAGGTCAGCTGTCGGGAGTCGATGCCACGGTAGAGCTCACGCCGTCGATGCAAGACGGTCTGCGCGCTTCCATGCGTGAAGCGGCAGTTCTGGGGCCCGGCACAGGTCGCTGGCCCGGTTTGAACGCGTGGTATCTGCCCTTGGGAAGCGGGGAGTTCATGCATGGAGCCGTCTGCGTGCAAAACATTGAGGCGGCGGACGAGGCTGGACGCGAGCACGCCCAGGCACTATGTGCTTTGATCAGTCAGGCACTGGAGCGTTTGCGCTTGGGCCGCGACATGGCGCTGGCCGACGAGCGCAACACCCGCCAGCAACTGCAAAACACCTTTCTGGCGGCCGTATCGCACGACTTGCGTACGCCGCTTGCCGCGCTCGTGGGTAATGCCAGTTCTCTGCTTACCCAGAGCGACAAGATGACGACGGATGAGCAGGCTGCATTGTTGGACGGCATTGTGCAGTCGGCCACCCATTTGTCGCGCCTCACCGAAAACACCTTGCAGCTCGTGCAACTGGCCAATAGCGACCAGAGTCTGGCGCTGGATTGGGAATCAATGGAAGAGATTGCCGGTGCCTGTGTGGCGCGGCAGCGGCAAGCGGGCGCGGGCACACGCATTCGCCTGCACATGCCTGCCGATTTGCCGCTGGTGCGGGTGAACGCGGTGTTAATGGCGCAGCTGCTGGACAACCTGCTGGACAACGCCCTGAAATACAGCGTTGACGCGGTGGACCTCAAGGTGCGCCTGCACAGCGGGCAGATGCAGCTCATGGTGCAGGACCGTGGTCCGGTGATTCCGGCTCATTTGCAGGCACAAATTTTTGAACCCTATTCGCGTGGCGACCAGTCGGACAAACAGGGCGCGGGCTTAGGTTTGGCGCTGTGCCGCGCTATCGTGCTGGCCCACGGCGGCCGCATCAGCCTGCGGGCCCGCCAAGCTGGGGGCAATAGCTTCCGGGTGTGCCTGCCCTTGGCGGTACAGCCATCCTTGGCACCACCGGGAGATGCCGTATGAGTTTGCAAGTTCTGGTGGTGGAAGACGACCGCAGCATCCGCGAGATGATGCGTCAAGCTTTGAGCCTGGAAGGGTTCACGGTGCGCACGGCTGTGTCGCTGAGCGAGGCCGGCTCCATGGTGGAACATGCCACGCCTGACCTGATGTTGCTGGACTTGGGCCTGCCGGATGGGGACGGCGCTGAGCTGTTGCAACGCATCAGGCTAACGCACAATTTTCCAGTGCTGGTGGTATCGGCCCGGCACCAGGAGGCACAGAAAGTGCAGCTGCTGGATGCCGGCGCTGACGACTATCTGGTCAAACCCTTCAGCGTGGCAGAACTGTTGGCTCGCATCCGCGTGGCGCTGCGGCATCGTGGCACCACCGTGGCCGCTGCGGTCACGCGCCACACCTTGGACGGGCTGGAGATCGACCTTGAAGCCCGTTCGGTGCACTTGGCAGGTGCGGAGCTGCACCTCACTCCTACCGAATTCAATCTCCTGGCCCGTCTGGTGCGCAGTGCGGGCAAAGTGGTGACCCACCGGCAACTGTTGTTGGATGTGTGGGGTGCCGAATTTGTGGACCACACCCACTACCTGCGGCTTTACATGGGCCAGTTGCGCGCCAAGCTGGAGCGCAACCCCGCGGAGCCCCGCCACCTGCTGACGGAAGTGGGTGTGGGCTACCGGCTGGCCACGGTGTAGCCTTCGCCCCCGTTCCTTATGCGATCCTGATGCGTTCAGGCGCACAGTGAGAGTTCTCACAACTCTCAAAGAATGTATGCGGAATGCAGAACATCATGGCGGCACTGCTGCGCTCACACTGGGCGCACTGGGCGTGGTCTACGGCGATATAGGCACCAGCCCGCTGTACACCGTCAAGGAAATTTTTGGGCCCGCTACGGGCATCCCGCTGGATGCACCGCACCTGATAGGCGCGGTGTCGGTGGTGTTCTGGGGCCTCATGCTGGTGGTCACTCTCAAGTACGTGCTACTCATACTGCGTGCGGACAACAACGGGGAGGGCGGCATCATGGCGCTCACCGCCTTGGCGGCCAAAGCGGCCGGCACCACGCCGCGCCGCCGCATCACGCTACTGCTCATCGGTGTCATGGGGGCAGCACTGTTTTATGGTGACAGTGTGCTCACGCCCGCGGTCTCGGTGCTGAGTGCGGTGGAGGGCTTGGAGGTCATTACCCCCGCGTTCAAGCCCTATGTGTTGCCCATTTGCACCGGGGTGTTGATCGCCTTGTTCGCATTCCAGCGATTCGGCACCTCGGCAGTAGGCAAATTTTTCGGACCGGTGATCGTGGTGTGGTTCGGCGTGTTGGCAGCGACGGGGGTGGCCCAGATTGCGCAGGAGCCAGCCATACTTGCGGCGCTGAATCCTCTAAACGCATTCTCGTTTCTCGCGGCACAGGGTTGGCACCTCTTTGTGGCTCTGGGCGCCATTGTTCTTGCCTTCACCGGCGCCGAGGCGCTTTATGCCGATATGGGTCATTTCGGCAAGCGTCCTATCCAGTGGGCATGGACCGGCCTCGTTTTACCGGCTTTGGCTCTGCACTACATGGGGCAGGGCGCCTTGTTGATGCGTGACCCATCTGCCCTGGAAAGTCCGTTTTTTCGCATGTTTCCTGAAGCCTGGCTGATTCCAGCCGTGGTTTTGGCAACGCTGGCGACTGTGATTGCCTCGCAAGCCGTGATTTCGGGTTGCTACTCCATGACCCGCCAGGCCATGCAGCTGGGGCTTTTGCCACGCATGCAGGTCATCAACACTTCTGCCAGAGAGGCTGGCCAGATCTACATGCCCGGGGTGAACTGGTTATTGCTGGTGGCCGTATTGCTGGCGGTGTTTGGGTTCGGCAGCTCGTCGGCCATGGCTGCCGCTTATGGCATTGCAGTCACGGTCACCATGTTGATTACGACGGTGCTGACCTTCTTTGTGGTGCGCCAGGGCTGGCACCTGCCCTTGCCGATGGCCATCGCGTCGACTGCTTTTTTTATTGTTGTGGACGGAATGCTGGTGGTGGCCTGTTCGCTGAAGTTCTTCCAGGGCGGCTGGTTCCCCTTGGTGATGGGCGCGGCTATCTTCATGGTGATGGCCACATGGCGTCGCGGACGCGAACTCTTGCTGAGTTCCTTGCGCCAGGACGATCCTGAACTCTTGCCTTTTGTGCAGTCGCTGAGCCGGGACAGCATGCATCTGGTGCCCCGCACCGCGGTCTACGCTGTGGCCAATCCGGACACCGTGCCCCAAGCCTTGATGCACAACCTCAAGCACAACCAGGTGCTGCATGAGCGCAACATCATCCTGACGGTGGTCTTCCATGACGTGCCCTGGATTCCATTTGAAGAGCGCGTCAAGGTGCAGCCGCTGGTCAGTGGCTTCTGGCGGGTCGAGGTGCACTACGGTTTCAAAAACAACCCGGACATCCCGCAGGCGCTCGAGCTGTGCAAGGCGCATGGCATTGGGATCAACCTGTTTGAAACTTCGTACTTTTTGCGCCGGGAAATTGTGGTGCCCACCAAGGGGCATGGCATGGCCTTGTGGCGCGAGCGCATGTTTGCCCTGATGTCACGCAATGCCGGCAATGCAGCGGACTTCTTCCGCCTGCCCGACAACTGTGTGGTGGAGCTCGGAACCCGGGTGCAGATTTAAGGGCGGGGGTTATGGGCGGGCCGTGGGGCCCTGCAGCACGGGCTTGGGCGCGTTGCGCCACTGCTCTATGCGCTGCTCCACCTGGGTGTGAAACAGGTAGCTCACGCCCAGCGCCACAAACCAGCTGCCGGCGATGAAGAAAAGGGCGGCATCGCCGTCTTCCCAGCCCAACTCGGCCCAAGCGGCATTGGCCAACAGCAGCACCGAGTAGTGCACCAGAAAGAGTGCATACGAAGTGCGGCTGAGTTGACCCACTATGTAGTCCAGCCACCGGGGCAGCCGCAGCTGCCAACTGCCGAAGCTGGCCAGCACGGCAGACACGCTGATGGCCAGGGCCATGCGCTCGCGGAAGTTCACCGTGAGCGAGGCCAAGCCCGCGCTCAAGGCCGTGGCATAGAGCACGATGGCATAGAGCCCGTGGCGAGCCCGCAGCCCGGCCCACCAGGCCAAGGCACCCAGGCCATAAGCACCGAAGAAGTACAAGGCCCACGCATCCCAGCTGGCATCGGTGTTGAACCAGGTTACCGAGGAGATACACAGCAGTGCCACCAAGCCCATGCTGAGCCAGCGTTTGCCCCGGCTCACCCAGAGCAGCAATGCCAGAGCCGCGTACAACTGGAAGTCAATGGCCACGTACCACACGCCCGCCGAGAGCGACTCCACATCCAGCACGCTGTGCAGCAAGCTGGCGTGGGCCAAAAACTGGGTGAAAGTAGGCGCGGCGGGTACCACTGCCGTGTCCAGAAATGGACGTGCCAGCGCCGAGCACAGCACAGTTAGCAGCAATGCAGCAATAAAGGGGAACGCCAGCCGCACGTAGCGCTGCCACAGGCCCATCAGCATGGCGGTGGCGGGGCGTTTGGTCAGGGCGAAGCTGCGGGCGGCAAGGTAACCGGCCACCACCAGAAAGACTTGCACGGCCATGCGGGCGTTGTCATAGAGCCAGGCCATCACATCGGGCAGGGCGTCCGACGCGGCTTCAGACAAAGGCCCGTAGGCGGAAAAGTGATGCAGCACGATGCACTGGGCTGCAACGACTTTGAGGATATCGATCAGGCGGAACTGGTGGCAGGCGGGCAGGCGAACGGCGGTCATCAATGCAAGCAAAAAAGGCCCCGCCGGCCTCTTTAAGCCAGCGTGAACAAGGGTATGTCTTTGGATGTGGCAAGCGCATCAAGCTGCTTGCGGGTTTTGCCGGCCACAAAAGCGGCAACGGCGGCATGGGTCTCCGGGGAGAACATGGCCAAGGGGTGCGATTGTCGCAGACCCGCGGCCTCAGCCAGCGCCTTGGAGAAATGCGGCTCCAGCGCTGCAAGTGCCACGCGCCCGTCCTTACAAGGGTAGACGCGGTAGCCTGCATGGCTTCCGCCCACTGCAGAACCCTGCAATGTAAGGCCCCAGCTGCGGGGCAGGGCGAGGTAAGCGGCCGCCTCGGAGAGGGCGACCTCCAGATACACACCCTTACCTTTTTGGTGCTGGTGCAGCCGGGTTTGCAGCACGGCTTCGCTGGTCATGAGCGAACCGCCCATGTCGGCATACAGGGTAGGGGGCAAGTCGAGGCCGGTCACCAGGCCGTTTTCAGCCAGGTAGGTGAGGTCGTGTCCGGGCTCTTCGGCGCGCTCTCCCGGTGCCCCCACGATGGCAATCATGGAGAGCCGGGGGTACTGCTTACGCAGGGCTTTCCATTCCAGCCCGAGTTTTTTGAGCGCACTGGGCCGGAAGGAGGTGAGCAGCACGTCGGCCTTGGCCAGTTCTTTGTGCAGTGCCTGCTGGCCTTTGTCAGTTTTGAGGTCCGCAGCCAGCACCCGCATCCCGCGGTGCATCTGGTCATAGGCTTTGCGGTTGTACAGGCCCATGGGATCGCCGGAGGATCCGCCCGGAGCGCCTGCGGGGGCGGGGGGCTCCAGCTTGACGCAGGTCGCTCCCATATCGCGGCAGCGCATCAGCGCAGCAGGCCCCGGCAGGTTGAGTGCCAGGCTCAGTATGCGGGTGCCCTTGAGCGGGCGGATGGCTTTGGCGGGTGTGGCGGCAATAGGTTCGGGCATGGTTTTGCTATCAAAAAAGAAGCTGCACGCGCATATTCTGCCTGCGCTGGAGGCCCTTTTGTTATGTAAGTGTCGCCAACTGGACGGCCCAGGTCTTGAGCCACTCCACTGCGTCTTCCTCGGGCTCCATCGTCTCCATCGCGTCAATCTCGCAGATGTCGCCCACTCGGCGGGCACCCAAGTCTTGCAGCTTGGCGTCAAACTGTTTGCCGCCGCCAAGAAAGCTGTCGCCATAGCTGCTGTCACCCAAGGCGACCAGACCGTAACGGACATGGCCCAGGAACTTGGCCTCAGTGTCCAGGCTGTTGAGCAGTCCGGCGGCGTTGGGAGGCACATCGCCCACCCCGGTGGTGGACGTGCAAACGATAAAGACACCAGGGGCATCGAACGCATTGATGGTGAGCTCGTCCATGGGCAGGATGTCGATCGTGGCGTCTATGTCGTCCGCACAGAATTGCAGGGCTTGGGCAACGCTGCTGGCATTGCCATTGACGGTGCCGACAAGAATCGTGATTTGCATGGCAGTACTTGGGGGTGAAGGGCAGTTGGCAGGGATGATAGGGGCAATAATGGCGGCCTCTCCCGGCAACGGGATTCCCGTCATTCGCAGGTGCCCCCGTGACCCAAGCCCCCCATCCCCAACTCGGCTTTGCTTTTCTGGCTGAATTGCCCACGCTCGATCTGGAGCCGCCCAAGCGTGCCAGCCGCAGCTCCAAGACAGCCAAAGTCGCCAAACCGGTTACGCCTTCAGCCAATGTGGCGACGCCCATGGATGTGGAAGCCATGGCCCGCACTCTGGAAGCGCACCCGGACTACAAGCTGCAGCGCAGATTGAAGCCCTGCCTGAATTGGCCCGGTGTGGCCCAAGGCGAGGTGAAAACCATTCTGGTGCTGGACACGGAAACCACAGGCTTGGATCAGGCCAAAGAAAAGATCATCGAACTCGCACTCCTGCGGGTGGATATCGACACTGCTACAGGTCTTCCGGTGGGCCCGGTGCAGGTGTACGACGGCTTGGAGGATCCGGGTAAAGCCATTCCCCCCGAGGTGGTGGCCATCACCGGTATTCAGGACGCGGATGTGCGCGGGCAGACGCTCGATGAGGCGCGCGTGGCAGAGCTCATGCAAGGGGTAGACGTGGTCATCGCCCATAACGCGGGTTTTGACCGCCCGTTTGTCGAGAGCCGCCTGCCGGCCTTCGCGGCGCTGCCCTGGGCCTGTTCGTTTGCTGACCTCGATTGGAAGTCCCTGGGCCGCAGCTCCGCCAAACTGGAGAGCCTGGCGCAAGAGCTGGGCGTGTTTTACGACGCACACCGCGCTGAGATGGATTGCCACGCACTGCTGGCGGTATTGGCCGCCCCCTTGCCGCAAACCCAGTCAGCACCCTCGGGCGCCACCCGCACTGGCTTGGCCCATTTGCTGCAGTCCGCGCGCAACCCCAGCTACCGCTTGAGCGCGACGAACGCACCCTTTGAAGCCAAGGACCTGCTCAAAGCCAGGGGCTACCGTTGGAGTGCGGATCAACGTGTTTGGTCTACCCGCCTGAGCGACGACGCTGCCTTACATGCCGAGTTCGATTGGCTGCGTCAGCAGGTCTATCACGGCCGGCACGCTGCGGTGCAGGTCGAGAAGATGGATGCCCTGACGAAGTACTCCAGCCGCAGCGGCCAGACGACCCATCAACAGCTGTAAGGCGCCAGTGCATGAACTGCCAACTGCTCAGTGTGCAAACCGGCACTGCCCGCAAGGTGCAGATCCAGGGGCGCAGCATTCTGACGGCGATCCGCAAAACCGCGGTGACCGGCCCGGTGCCGGTGATGCCTCTGGGGCTGTTGGGCGACGAACAGGCCGACCCTTCGGTACACGGTGGCTTGGACAAGGCGGTCTACGCCTATCCCTCAGAACACTACGAGTTCTGGTGCGAGGCGCGTCGGGAGGCGGGCGTGGCCGACATCGATGATCAACTGCCCTTCGGTGCCATGGGGGAGAACC
>RFQA01000004.1 GCA_009925925.1 Betaproteobacteria bacterium | reverse complement strand
GAAACGGCCCCAGTGGTAAGGCACGGCACCGCCGCCATGCGGAATCAAAAACTTGAGCGTGGGGAACTGTTTGAACAAATCACTGGTCAGGCACTGCATGAAGGCAGTGGTGTCCGCGTTCAAGTAGTGGGCGCCGGTGGTGTGGAAGCAGGCGTTGCAGCTGGTGGACACGTGGATCATCGCGGGGATGTCGTACTCCACCATTTTTTCGTAAATGGGGTACCAGTGCTTGTCGCTCAAAGGGGGCGATGTCCAGTGGCCGCCGCTGGGGTCAGGGTTCAGGTTGATGCCCACGTTGCCGTATTGCTCCACGCATTTCACCAGCTCGGGAATGCAGGTAGCGGGGTCCACACCGGGGCTCTGGGGCAGCATGGCCGCGGGAATGAAGTGGTCCGGGAACAGTTGGCTCACGCGGAAGCACAACTCGTTGCAGATGGCCGCCCAGGTCGCGCTGGTGTTGAAATCGCCAATGTGGTGGGCCATGAAGCTGGCGCGCGGGCTGAAGATGGTGAGGTCGGAGCCCCGCTCTTTCATCAGGCGCAGCTGGTTGGTCTCGATCGTTTCGATCAGCTCGTCATCGCTGATCTTCAGGTCAGCCACCTTGGGGCCCAGTTCGGGCGTGGACAGGTTGGCGATCTGGGCGTTACGCCAGTTTTCCAGCGCCTTGGGGGCCGTGGTGTAGTGGCCGTGGCAATCAATGATCATGGAAGTCTCCGGTGATGTTGTCGGTATGTGTGCTTATGCGGGCTCCATGCCCTGGCGCAGCTTGGCGGCATGGGCCTGGGGCGATGCCATGTAGTCCAGCAGGGCGCGCACGGCGTCGGCTCGGCTGCTATGGACGCCGAGGCCCGCAGAAAAGGTGGTAGTGATCTGTATCTCCGCGGGCAGCGGTCCCACGATGCGGATGCCATTCACGTGGATCAATTCGCTGAGCTGCTGAAAGCCCAACGCCACCTCACCCTGTGCCACCAGCGTGCCTACCGGCACGCCAGGGGGTGCTTGCACGATGCGGCTTTGGATCTCGTTGGCAATGCCCCAGCGTTCAAAGAGCTTGGCCAGTGCGACGCCGCTCGGACCGGTGGAGTAACTCAAGGTGGGTGCTGCCAACACGGCAGCGCGCACCGCTGCTTCCGAGCCGATGTCGGGCGCTGCAGCGCCTTCTTTCACGGCTACGGCTACGCCGGAGTGCACCAGATCCACACGGCTGCCAGCCGCCAGATGGCCTGCCGCCAACAGCTTGTCAATGGCGTCCGACGCCAGAAACACGATGTCAAACACCTCGCCCGCTTGCACCCGCTTGGCGGCGTCTACTCCGCCCACAGACTCCAGCGCGAGGTGCACGCCCGTGGTGGCCTCATACGCCTCTGCCAGCTCCGTCAACACTTGGCGCGTGGCCATCGAAGAGATAGCTTTCAGGGTCAAACCCGCAGGGGCGTGGGAATAGGAGGCAGGGCTTTGCATGCTGGCTATTCTGTTCGGCCAAGCTGGCTTTGATAAGCCGAGGGGTCGACTAGCAGCTATCACATATCGGCATAATTGACGCGCAGCTATTCTCAGAAGAAACTCGCTCATCCCGGATTGCCGCTATGGATTTGTTGCTATGGACTTGAAACAGTTGGAATACTTTGTGCGCGTGGCCGAAATGGGCAGTTTTACCCGCGCCTCCATCTCTCTGGACGTGGCCCAGCCTGCGCTGAGCCGCCAGATTCGCCTGCTGGAGGTGGAGCTGCGCCAGAACCTGCTCACCCGCAACGGCCGTGGCGCAGTGCCCACCGAAGCCGGCAAGTTGTTGCTGGAGCACGGCCGCGGCATCCTGCACCAGGTGCAACTCACCCGCGAAGAGATGGGCGCCGCCCGCGGCGCGCTGGCCGGGAGGGTGTCCATAGGCCTGCCGCCCAGCCTGTCCAAGCTGATTACCGTGCCGCTGGTGAAAGCCTTTCGCGAAGCCCTGCCCCACGCCCACCTGACGTTGACCGAGGGTTTCTCGGTGCAAATGCACGAAGGCCTGCGCCTGGGCAACCTCGACATGGCGGTGCTTTACAACCCCGGCCAGAGCACCGATCTGGAAATGAGCACGCTGGATGAAGACGAGCTCTCGCTTATCTCGCACAACCCCAGCGGCGGCAAAAAAGGCAAAGGCAAAACGGCGCCCGCCATCAGCCTCAAAGAAGTAGCGGCGCTGCCACTGATCCTGCCGAGCCGGCCCAATGCCTTTCGTATCCTGCTGGAGGGCGAGATGATGGCCCTGGGCCGCCGGCCTGAAGTGCTGCTGGAGGTCGATGGACTCAACGCCATCCTCAACCTGGTGAAAGAAGGCATGGGCCACGCTGTGCTGCCCAGCTACACGCTGAGTAACTTTGACAACCCCGAGACATTCACGGTGCAGTCCATTCACAGCCCGCGCATCATGAGCCAGCTGATGCTGGTGTGGTCGGCCCGCCGCCCCACCACCCAGACCCAACGCAAGGCCATGGATGTGGTGAGCAAGGTGGTGCTGGAGGCTATTCACCGGTAGCACGCTCACTGCTTTTTGCATAGCTGCTATTCCGTGCGCCGCTTGCTGTGCCACTGGCACTGCCCGCACACTGCCGACAGAACTATTCAGAGGAGACACCCATGACCCGAACCACTACCAAATTCATAGCTGCCTGCGCAATATTGACGGGCGCTAGCGGCCTTTTTCTATCACAATCGGCAGTGGCACAGACTGCTGGCACCTACCCTGCCAAACCCATCCGGCTGGTCGTGCCGTTCACACCCGGCGGGTCCACCGACATCCTGGCGCGCGCCATCGGCCAGAAGCTCAACGAAGCCTGGGGCCAGCCGGTGGTCATCGACAACGTGCCCGGCGCGGGCGGTTCCATCGGCGCCGACCGTGTGGCCAAAGCCCCGGCCGACGGCTACACCCTGCTCATGGGCCACATCGGCACACTGGCAGTGAATCCTTCTCTCTACCCCAACCTGCCCTATGACCCCATCAAGAGCTTTGCGCCTGTGGCCTGGGTGGCGCGCGTACCCAACGTCCTGGTGGTGCACCCCAGCGTGCCGGCCAAGAACGTGAAAGAACTGGTGGCTCTGGCCAAGTCCAAACCTGGCCAACTGAACTACGGCTCTGGCGGCAATGGCAGCGCAGCCAACTTGGCCACGGAGTATTTCAAACTGCAAACCGGCAGCTCGCTGCTGCACATCCCCTACCGCGGCACGGCCCCTGCGGTCACCGACCTGGTCGGCGGTCAGATACAGGTGTTGTTTACCGGCGCACCGGCCGTTATCAACCAGGTCAAGGCCGGGCAACTGCGTGCGCTCGCCGTCTCCAGTCCTAAACGCCTGGACACGTTGCCGGACCTGCCCACCGTGGCGGAGAGCGGCTACCAAGGCTTCGAGGCTGACCAGTGGTACGGCGTGGTGGCACCGGCCGGCACACCGGTAGATGTGGTGGCCAAGCTCAATAACCAGATCAATCTGGCGTTGAACTCGCCCGAACTCAAAACCCGTCTGAATACCGAGGGCGCCATCGCCACGCCGGACACCCCCGCCAATTTCAGCAAACTGATCGCCTCCGAGATTGCCCGCTGGAAGCCGGTGATCAGTGGCGGGCGGGTGAAGGCGGACTGAGGACACTCACGTGCACCGCAGAGGCGCGCTTCTTCTTTTGACGGTGCTGGTTTCAGGCTGCGCCCACCTCACAGGGGAGCGCAACGAAACGGTGTTGCCCGTGAGCCGTGCCTGGGTGGATGGCCGGCAGGTGGAATATGTGACCACCGATATCTCTGACGCCACCATGGCCAAAGCATTGGGCGTGAACTATGTGCCCCGTTTACGCAAGGCCTTGGGCGCGCCACAGTCCGTGCTGGAGCGTGTTTACAAGTTCAGCGCGGAAGAGCAGATCAGCATCTTCCAGTCTGCGCCTCGGCCGGTGGGCGCACTCAATGCGGATACCAACTACAGCCCGCTCTGGCGGCTCGTCCTGGTCAGCTGGCTCACGCCGCGCAACGGGCGCGTTCTGAAATCAGAAGAAGAACTGTTAGCCGCCGAAGAGGCGGGACAAGTCCGCCTGGAGCTGACCGACATCGTGGTGAACTGCCCCGTCACGAAGGCGGTGGGCGGCGAAGGGCTTGCCGGAGTCCGCTAAAGCCCCCAGGCACCCGCGCTGATGCCTGCGTATCATGCTGCGACTACACGCCCCAGGTCCTTGAGGTCGTGCGATGACACAAGTCTCAGGGGCTCAGCAAGAGCCAGCGCTTCAAACTGCTCGCATGGCAGGGGGCGGCTGAACAGGTAGCCCTGGTAGGCGATGCACCCTTCCTCCGCCAAAAATTGACGCTGTGCCGGCGTCTCCACCCCCTCGGCGATGATGGAGAGCCCCATGCTGTCGGCCAAACCAATGATCGTGCGGGCAATGGCGGCATCGTTCAGGTCGTCCAACACACCGTGGACAAAGCTTCGATCAATTTTGATCTGATCCAGCGGAAGCCGCTTGAGGTAAGCCAGCGATGAATAGCCGGTGCCGAAGTCATCCAGCGAGAAGCTCACGCCTATCGCTTTGAGCGCTTGCATCTTGATGGCGACATCCTCGATGTTGGTGACCAGCATGCCTTCAGTGAGCTCCAGCTTGAGACACCGGGCCGGTGCGCCGGTGTGCGCCAGCACTTGCAAGACGGACTCCACAAACCCCTCTTCATGGAACTGTCGCGCGCTGACATTGACCGACACAGTCAGGCCCGCCAGCACCTGGTCTTGGGACCATTTCGCCAACTGCTGGCACGCTTGCTGCAGCGTGAAGCGGCCGATATCCAGAATCAAGCCGCTGGTCTCGGCTACGGGGATGAACTCCACCGGACTGATGGGGCCCTTTTCGGGATGGGTCCAACGAATCAGCGCCTCAGCGCCCACGATGGTGCGGTCCCCCGGGCCACGCTCCACCACCTGCGCCTGGTAATGCAGAGAGAACTCCCTGTTGATCAGTCCTTGGTACATCGCGGCCTCCAACTCGACCCGCCTGTCCAGTGCGACCTGCATCTGCGGGTTGAACACCACGCACAAGCCGGCTCCGGAAGCCTTGGCTTGCGCCAACGCCAGATCCACCTGCTTGAGGGGTAGCTCGGAGGCAAGCCCCTTGCCGCCGAACGTCACCACCCCCACGCTGGCGGTGGCGTGGTAGTGCAAACGGCCCAGTACATAGCGCTGCCGCAGTTTGCGGCACATGTCTTCAGCCCTGTGCCCGGCCCGAGCGCTCGCAAGAGCCGCATCCTGCCCCAGGCTGACGATCAACACCATGAACTCGTCGGGGCCGACACGCGCAACTATGTCGCCATCGGCAAGCGAGCGGCGTAGAGTCTCTGCGACCGCTTGGAGCAAAAGGTCACCCTTGTAGTGGCCCAGGCTGTCGTTGAGCGATTTGAAGTTATCCAAGTCCACCGCCACCAGCGCAAATTGATTGCCGCTTGACGCGCTGGCTGCGAGCGTGGCTTCCAGCTTGTCGATCAGAAAACGCCGGTTCGGCAAGTCGGTCAAGGAATCCCGGTACGCCAGAAGCTCTATGGTTCGGGCATCCTGCCTGGTTTTGCTCACATCCTGAACCGCGCCCACCACCTTGCTGACCTCACCGTTCTCAAGCACCGGCTTTCCCACCATCCGGACCCAACGGGATGGTTCGTCCCCGGCGTGCAACTCAAGCTCCACATCCATGCCCACCCCGAAACGGATGGTTTCGCCCAATGCTTTTTCCAACGTGGCGCGACCTTGCGGGGTGTAAGCCCGAACCGCTTGCTCCCAATGAAGCGCATGTGTTTCGCCAATGTCATGGATGCGGTACGCCTGCCTGGACCATTGCAGTCGTTGCTGCCGCACATCCAATTCCCAGGCGCCGACGTGTGCCAGGGTTTCCGCCTGCTCCATCAGCCCGGTGGCTTTGGCCAGGGACTCGGTGGCATGGGTCACCCTCTCAGCTACACGGTAGAAGTTGCGCGCAAGAACCCCAATGTCATCCACCCTGCTGACCAGGTCAGAAGCTTCTGGAGCCTTGGCGCTGCTCCAATCCTGCAGTTCTGAGGCTGCGCGCTGCAGGGGCCGCAGCGCGATTCGGCTTGCGCCTGCAGCAAGCAAGGCCACCGCGGCCAGCCCCACCCCGAAAGCAGCCAGCATGCGGTTCCGCAGAGCCAGGCTTTGCTGCTGCTCAAATTCACGCGAAGAAACATACTCCAGGACCCAGGTCGAGGACACCGGCATGCGGGTAACAAGCTTGGTACCCTCCTCAGTCGTGGAGAGCTGCTTGAGCGACAGCGGATCGCGGGGGCCCGCGGGCACCATGCCTTGTGCCCGTCCGGGTACCACGGCTTTCCCGGTTCGGGCATCCAGCAGGCTGACATGGCGATCACTCTGCCCCTGGTGGTCGAGGATGGCGCTCAAAAAACTGGTAGATGCGGGATAAGAAAACCCCACCACTACGCCCACAATCGCGCCGGATGAGGCCCGCACAGGCGCCGCCATGGCGATTTCGGAGAGGCCCTCGGAGCCACGGGCGGCTGCCGGGCTTCCGATGGCTACGCCGCCGCCCTGTAAGGCCGCAGCCACATAGTCGGTGTCCGCGTAATGGGCGCCCAACCGGCCTGCGACAGAGGGAACCGCCGCCAGCGCTGTGCCGTTGCTCCCCAGCATAACGACGCCCCCGTTGAACAGCCCTGTAAATACCGGTTTGGCTTGCAAGAAGTCCTGGAGTGCCTCCGGGTTCTTGCGGATCAACAAAGGGGCGACAAGAGTCGCAACCTGCTCGAGTGACTTTTTCCTGAACTCCACATCACGCTCGATGGACTGGGCCAACTGGACTGCGGCATGTTCCTGCTCATCTACGCCATGTATGGACATCTGCTGCTGAATTTCCTGCCATGCTGCGCTCCCCAGCACCGCACCGCCCCCGGCAAACGCCAGCAGGATCAGGGCCGCCAGCCGCACCCGAAGGGATTGGGCTATGCCGCGTAAACGCATCCACATCGCCACACCTTTCATGCGCTCAGCAAGGGGGCAGCACTCCGGGCCGGAGCGCGTAGAAGGGCTCTCGCTGGGGACTTCGTCCTTTGTGGTTCCGGCCTTGCCTCTGCGCGGTGGGCGGGCTCGTCACGCAGCTGAAAAACCGCCACGATGGAAACCAGGTCTTGCGCTTGCTGGTTCAAGCTGGCTGCTGCTGCGGCCATTTCCTCCACCATGGCTGCGTTTTGCTGAGTGACTTGGTCCATTTGCTGTATGGCCTGATCCACCTCGGCCACGCCTTGGCTCTGCTCCCGGCTGGCAAGGCTGATGTCCCCCATCAAACGGGTGACTTTTTGGATGGAATCCACCACCTGGGTCATGGTCTCGCCGGCCCGGTCCACCAACGCGGTGCCGTGCTCCACGCGCTCCACACTGGCACTGATCAGCGACTTGATCTCTTTGGCCGCCTGGGCTGACTTGCCGGCCAGGGTCCGCACCTCGGTGGCCACCACGGCAAACCCCCTGCCTTGCTCGCCCGCACGGGCCGCTTCCACCGCTGCATTGAGGGCTAGGATGTTCGTTTGAAAGGCAATGCCATCGATGACGCTGATGATGTCGGATATCTGGCGCGAGGACTCGTTGATGCCTCTCATGGTGGACACCACCTGGGCCACCACCTCTCCCCCTTGGACTGCGACGGCACTGGCGTCTATGGCCAGCTGGTTGGCTTCTTTGGCGTGTTCCGCGTTCGAGTGGACGGCGGCGCTGAGCTCTTCGAGGGAGGCTGCGGTTTGCTCAAGGGCGCTGGCTTGTTGCTCTGTGCGTGCCGAAAGGTCGTGATTGCCCTGAGCGATCTGCTCACTCGCAGTCGCCAGGCTTCCCGCGTTCTGCCGAACACCGCCCACGATAGTGTTCAAGCCACCTTGCATGCTGCCCAGGGTGGTCAACAGCTGGGCCGTCTCGTCAGCGCCCTGACTCTGGATGGGGACGGTCAAGTCCCCCTGGGTAACCCGCTCTGCCGCGTGGATGGCAGTAGCCACCGGGCGGGTCACGGAGCGGGTAATGGCCCAAGCCAGCAGCGCTGACAGCAGAACGGAGGCCAGGGCCGCAGCGAGCAAGGTGTTGCGCGCCTCCAGGTAGCTCAGTGCTGCAGCGGTGTATTCCGCCTCATTGCTCTGTTGCTGCAGCTCAATGTTTTCGTCAATCGCGTCCAGCCAGCGATTGGCCGCGGGAATCACCTGGTTGATCAACAGCGGCTGTGCTTCTTTGTCCTGGTTTTGCAATGCAAAGTTGGTCAGCTTCTGGAGCAAGGGCTCCGTGATGGCCCGCGACTCATCGGTCAGGGCACGCAGTGCTTTGGCCTTTTCACCGGGCGGAAACTTTTGCAAACGAGTCCAGGCCTGGGCATAGAGTTTGTCGGCTGCATCGAGTTTGGCGCTTTGCTGCTTGATTTCGTTCGCATCGTCCAACAGCAGCATGGTCCGGATCACGCGGTTTTTGATGTGTACTGCTTTGGCCATGTCGTACAGCGCGTCCATCTTGACGTTGTTCACGGTCACAATTTTTTCGAGATTGGCCTGTACGCTGCTGAGCTTGTGCATGGCCAGTCCGTCCGTCACCATGGAAATCAGCGTAACCAGCCCGAAGGCGATGAACAAACGCTTGCCAATCTTGATGTGTGTCAAATTCATGAGTCCTCCATGGCACCAAAAGCATTTGGAGAATGTAGGAGTCAATGCCAAACTGGCAAAGACGATTTTTTTTATGCTCCCATTGACGCCGCACTATGCCCACCCCGCTCAAGAGGTTTTTACGCATTACGCCGCAACAGCTCCGCGCTTTTGAAGCCACTGCCAGACTCTTGTCCATTTCCAAGGCGGCGCAGGAACTGAGCGTGACCCAACCCACTATCAGCGTCCAACTGAGGGAGCTGGCCGAAAAAGTGGGGCATGCACTGTTCACGCAAGAGGGAAATCGCCTTCAGCTGACAGCGGCGGGGGAGGCCTTGGTGCGGGTGGAGCTGGACATCAGTCGCTCCTGGCAGCGTTACGAGCAGTACCTGGTCGACATGGTGCAAAAGCACCAAAGAAGCTTGCATGTGGGTGCCATGTCGGGGGCGGAATATTTCCTGCCCGCTTGCATACGCCAATTTGAATCGGCCCATCCTGATGTGATGATCAGCCTCACGCTGGGGTCAGGCCCCCATGTCGTCAAAGAATTCAACCAGGGCCGGATCGACTGCCTCATCACCCCGGACGCCCTGCACATCAGCGGGCTGGAATCCCACCCAGTCATTCGCTCCCGGCTGGTCATCATCGCTTGCGCGACACACCGCTTGGCACAGCACCCGGATGTTTTGACCTTGGAGCAACTCTCCGGGGAGCGATGGGTACGCACCGAAGCGCTGACACCAGCCGCCCCGACTTCCATGCAGATGGAAAGCATTGAGGCGGCCATCCGGTGTGTATCAGCCGGCATGGGAATTGCCGAGATTCCAGTAGAAGCGTTGGGCAGCGATGACGACCATTCCGCCTTGGAACGGTTTGGAGTGGCCGCCCTGCAAGTGGCGGGGTATCCCAAAGAGCGGGAGTGGCTCATGGCCTGGCACCGGGACACACCCGCCGGCGCGGTGGCAGCGCGTTTTTTGCAATCTCTGGCGACCCGCTAAGCCACGCCCGTATCCCGACCCCGGCCTCACAAGGGGTAGTGCTTCAACACCCACAACAGCACATTCAACGTAAAAAACGAGCCCACCGTCGCGGCCAGCAAGGTCGCCGCGCTGACTTCTTCGTGGCCGTACTTCAGCGCGAGGATGGGGTAGACGCCCAACATGGGCATGGCGGCAAACAGCAAGGCTGCGGTGCGCAGCTGCGGGTCAGCAATCGGCACCACAAAGGTAAACGCGAGAAACACGCACAGCGGGTGCAGCACCAGCTTGCCGAAGGTGATTTGCCCCACCAACCGGCGCTTGCCCTTGAGCTGCAAACCGACGAGAGCCCCGCCAATGACAAACAGCGCAAGGCCGGTAGTCACCTGCGAGAACAGCGTGATGGTGCGCGCCAATGGGCCGGGCAAGGACCAGCCCATGACGGACACCAGCAGTGCCAACGGAATCACCACCAGCATGGGCGTGCGCACCCAGCCCCGGGTGATGTCCCGCAGCACGGTGCCCCAGGGGCGGTGCGCGCCGGCATCGGCGTTGTCGGCCAGAGTGAGCAGCACGGGCAGCTTGATGAGGTTTTCAAACAGCATGTTCAGCGCCAGCGCTACCGGCGCAATGCTGCCCAGCACCAGTTGGGCCACGGGGTAGCCCATGTAGCCGCTGTTGGAGCAGGCGGTGCCCATGGCAAAGAAGGCGCGGTAGCTGCCGGTGCTACGGTTCATATATCGGGCCCACAGGTAGCTGCACAGCAGCATGACCCCGGAGCCCAGGCCGTAGGCAAGCAGGTAATCCATGTGCATTACATCCCGCAGAGGGCGCTGGGCAATGGCATTGAACAGCAGCGCAGGCAAGGCCAGGTTGAGCACGAATTTGCCTAGCACCCGCAAATCCGGTTTGCTGAACACACCCGTACGGGTGCAGAGGTAACCCATGGCAATGCACAGGTAAATGGGGCCGGTGATGGCCAGGATATCAAGCATCAGAACCTGTCAGTGAGTGGTGCGGCGGGCGAGGAGCGCATCGGCGTAATCCTGCCAAATGGCGTTGGGGGTGACGTTTGCAAAGGCGCCGGCACGGGCCTGATCAGCCACCCACTGCTGTTTGTCGGCAATGGCGCTGGCCATGGTGGGCGCAAAGCCGGCCTCGCCCTTGGGCAACGCGGCTGTAGAAATAGGCGCCCTGCTTCTCCCAATCGATGCTCGGAAAGGTTTCGGCCAATGTGGGCAGGACATGGGCCTCCACCCCGTAGACACGCGCGGTGGTGTAGCTCTCGATGACCAGGGCCTCCAGTCCTTTGATCATGACACTGCGGCACATTTTGATGGCCGAGGCCACACCGATGTCGACCGACACGGCTTTGGCATCCATGCCCAGCGCCTGCAAAGCGGTGGCCAAACTGGCGGCCTGCGGGCCACCCAGCAACATGGGCACCCGGATGCCATAGGGTGGCACCGAGGTCATGATGCCGGCCTCCACATAGTGAGCACCGGTGGCCTGCACCAGTGCAGCGGCTTGCTGCTTGGTGCCGGGCGAAGCAGAGTTGAGGTCCAGAAACACCATGCCCGCGCGAAGGTGCGGGGCAGCTGCTTGTGCCACTGCGAGGGTGTTGGACGCGGTCACCGCACTGATGACCCAATCGCTCGCATCGCACAGCGCTTGCATGGAGGTCGCTTGCAGCACGCCGCCCGTGGTGGCCGCACCTGCGGCGTCATGAAATTGAATGTCCCATGCGCTGACGCTTTGACAGTGCGGCAACAAGCCGGCACTGAAAATGCGCCCGACTTCGCCATACCCCACCAGTCCCAGCCGGCTCGCTGACAGATTCATCTTCCACCCTTGAATTTATAAGTAATTGGCTGCTAGCGCCCATGCAATATGAACGAGCAGCTCCTGAAACCATAGCAACTTTTACAAACGCGGCACACCGGCTTTGGAAATGACTTCGCTCCAGCGCTTGATTTCGCTGCCCAGCAGCTCACCCAACTTCTCGGGCGTGGAACCTTTGGCTTGCACGTTCAACTCATACAGCTTCTTCTTTATCTCGGGGTTTGCCAAGGCGGCTTGCACTTCCTTGTTCAAGCGCGCAATCACGTCCTTGGGTGTCTTGGCAGGCGCTGCGAGCGCGTTCCAGGACGACACGTCGAAATTGGCTACGCCACTTTGCATGACGGTGGGCACATCGGGCACCTGTGCCGCGCGCTCGTCGCCCAGAATGGCCAGCGGGCGCACTGCCTTGGAGGTGACCTGGCCCATCATGGGCCCGAGGATTTCGATGGCCACATCCACCTGCCCACCGCGCAGGGCCGTGGTGAGGGCGGGTGTGCCGTTGAAGGGCACGATCAAGAAGTCCAGCCCGGTGCGCGACTTAAACAACTCGGCCGCAAGGTGCTGGGTACTGCCGATATTGATGGTGCCCACATTGAGCTTGCCGGGGTTGGCCTTGGCATAGGCCATGAGCTCGCCCAGATTCTTAAAGGGTGCATTGGCCGATGCGAGCACCGCCAAGTCAAAGTAACCCAGCGTGGAGATGGGCGCAAAGTCGTGCTGCGCGTCAAACGGCAGGCTCTTGAAGAGGCCAGAACTCACTGCCGTGCCATTGGACATGAGCAGCAGCGTATGGCCATCAGGCTCCGCTTTGGCCACCGCCTCACCCGCGCCCACACCACCGGCGCCCGGCTTGTTGTCGATGATGACCGGCTGCCCCAGCGACTCCGAGAGCTTTTGCGCCACAGTGCGAGCCGTCAGATCGGCCACACCACCGGCGCCGAAAGGCACCACGATGCGGATGGGCTTGCTCGGGAAGGTGTCTGCGAGAGCGGGCACCGCTGCGGTCAGTGCAGACGCAGCGATGGCAGCGAGTGCGCTGCGGCGGGTAAAACGGTTCATGCTTGTCTTCCTTGGAACAAAAAGAGCCGCTGGCGCCTACGGAATATGCGCGAGCAGCTCTTGTTTTGATAGCAAATTACAGCAACTATCGGGCCACACCCAGCAGCCTGTCGAGCAGCTCAGGCTGCTCGCGCAGTCCTTGGGCGGTTCCACTGTGCACCACGGTGCCGCGGTCCAGCACCGCAGCGGTATCGCTGATGGCAAGAATGGCTTGCGGGTGCTGCTCCACGATGATGGCGGACAGCCCCTCCTCGCGGGTGATACGGCGGATGGCACGCAACAACTCCTGCACGATGATGGGCGCCAGGCCTTCACAAGGCTCATCCAGCAGCAGAAGCGTGGGGTTCAGCACCAGTGCGCGGCCCACGGCCAGCATTTGCTGCTCGCCACCGGAGAGCTGGGTGCCCAGGTTGGTCTTGCGCTCGGCCAGACGGGGAAATAGCTCGTACACACGCTCGGGGGTCCACATCGCGGCCTTGCGGCCGGCGCGGGCCGGGCGCGCCACCGCGGTGAGGTTTTCATCCACCGTGAGCGACTTGAAGATGTTGCGCTCTTGAGGCACCCAACCGATGCCGGCGGCCGCCCGCTCGTGCTGGGGCATTTTGTGCAAGTCGGCGCCCCCTAAGCGGATGGTGCCGCCATGTTGGCGGGTCGCGCCGGCCAGGGTGTTCATGAACGTGGTTTTGCCGGTGCCATTGCGCCCCAGCAGCGCCAGCGTTTCGCCCTCAAAGATGGACACCGACACGCCGTGTAACACCACTGCCTCGCCGTAACCGGCGGACAGGTTTTCTACTTTGAGCAGCTCAGTCATGATGACCTCCTGCCCCCATGCTCGACACTGCGTGTGCTGCGCTGCCCCCCGGGGGGGCTTTCGCGCCTTGGGGCGGCCCGGCGTCGCTCGCTCCTTCGCCTTCGGCGTGGCCGAGGTACACCGCCTTGACCTGCGGGTCATTGGCAATTTCTTCGGGGTTGCCCTCGGTGAGCATGGTGCCGTTGACCAGCACCGTCATGCGGTTTGCAAAGCTGAAGACCAGATCCATGTCATGTTCAATCAAAAGGATGGACACATCCGCCGGCAGTGCCGCCACGGTTTGCAGCAGCTCTTCGCGCTCGCCGGCAGGCACACCGGCCACCGGCTCGTCGAGCAACAGCACGCGCGGCTCGCAGGCCAGCGCAATCGCAATCTCCAGCAAGCGGCGCTTGCCGTAGGCCAGCACCCGGGTTTCCTGGTGCATGACGCTGCTGAGGTGGAACTGCTCAAGCAACTGTTCGCACCGCTCTACCACGCTGCGGTCTGCCCCCAACGCTTGCCACCACTTGCCGCCCAAACCCTTGTGCTGGCTGACCACCATGGCCAGGGTTTGCATCGGGCTCATGCTGTCAAACAGCTGGTTGATTTGGAAAGTGCGCACCATGCCACGACGCACGCGCTGGTGCGGTGCCAAATGCGTGATGTCCTCACCCTCGAGCACGATGCGGCCTTCCGTGGGTTGGAGCACGCCGGTCAACAGGTTGATGAGTGTGGTTTTGCCGGCGCCGTTGGGGCCGATGAGTGCATGACGCGCACCTTTTTGCAGGTTGAGCGTCACGTTGTTGGTGGCAGTAATGCCACCGAACTTCATCACCAGCCCTTGCGCGCTGAGTACGGTGTTGGAATTCATGGGGCTAGAGGTGGCGCTCATGCGGCACCTTCCTTCTTCTTGGAGGACGATATTCCGAACCAGGTCCAGGGGCGCACCACTCGCTCGCGCCCCACCAGCATGAGCACCACGAGGAAAAGGCCGATCCAGAAGGTCCAGTACTGGGGGGTGATGCTCGATATAGCGTCTTGCAACACCTTGAACACGATGGCACCGATGACGCCGCCATACAACCAGCCCACGCCGCCGATCACAAGCAATAGAACCAGGTCCGCAGAGCGGTGGAACTCAAACACATCCAGCGATGCAAAGCCGGTGGTCTGCGCCAGCAGTGCCCCGGCCATGCCGGCAGCACCGGCAGCTACCGTGTAGGCCACTGCGATGCGGCTGGCCACGGGAATGCCGATGGCCATGGCGCGCAAGCGATTGTCGTGAATGGCCTTGAGCGTGCTGCCGAAAGGCGAGTTCACAAAGCGGCGTGCCAACACAAACATGATGAACAGCACCACGATGGAATAGGTGGCCGCCGTGCTGCCGTACAAATCAAACTCGAAGCGGCCAAGCAAGGGGCCCATCATCACGCCCTGCAGGCCATCGGCACCGCCGGTGAGCCAGTCGAGCTTGTTGGCCAGTTCCATCAGGATCAGGCCCACGCCCATGGTCACCATGAGGCGGGTCAGGTCGGTACCGCGCTGCACGGTCACACTGCAAATGGCACCCAGCACCGTGGACACGACCATGGCCACTGCCAGGCCGAACAAGGGGTCGGGGTTGATGTGCTTGGAGAACAAGGCTGCGGTATACGCGCCCATGCCGAAGAAGGCCGCATGGCCCAGCGACACAATGCCGGTGTACCCGAGGATGATGTCCAGCGACAGGGCGAACAGGGCGACGATGGCAATCTCGTTGATGATCAGTGCATGGGTGTTCATGACCCAGGGCAGTGACAGGGCCACCGCCCAGAGCAGCAGCTCCCACCAGCGCCAGCGGCCGGCACGCATCAGGATATTGGTGTTGTTCATGGAAGAAGAGTCCGGGGTGTTCATGCCTTGCCGCCTTTGCGCACAAAGAGGCCTTGCGGGCGCCAGACCAGGATGATGATCATCAGGCTGTACACAATGAAGGCGCCGAGTTTGGGGATGTAGTACTTGCCTGCGACATCAGCAATGCCCAAGAGCAACGCTGCCAAGAGCGGGCCGGTAATGCTAGAGGTACCGCCCACGGCCACGACGATCAAGAAGTAAATCATGAACTTGAGCGGGAAGGTGGGGTCCATACCGAGCACGTCGGCGCCCAGCGCACCGCCCAGACCGGCAAGGCCGGAGCCCACCGCAAAGGTAGCGAGAAACACCACGTTCACATTGATACCCAAACCGGCGGCCACGCGCTGGTCGTCCACCGAGGCACGCAGGCGGCTGCCGAAGCGGGTTTTGGTCAGGATGTGCTGCAGGGCAATGGTCAGTGCGGCACACACAGCAATGATGAACAGGCGGTAGTGGCCCATGCCCAGCATCCAGGCACCCTCACCGATTTCGGTGCGTCCTTTGAGCCATTCAGGCAGTTGCATGATTTGCTGGGTGGAGCCCACAAAGTAGTCCACCGCGGCCACGGCCATGAAGGTCAGGCCGATAGAAAACATCACCTGGTCCAGGTGCGGCCGTTTGTACAGGGGGCGATACAAGGTGCGCTCGAGGATGGCCCCCAGCACAGCCGACGTTAGAAATGCAATGGGCAGGCAAACAAGAAAAGGCACATTCAGGCGCTGCATCAACAGCACGGTGACGTAGCCGCCAACCATGGCGAAGGCGCCGTGTGCGAGGTTGACGAAGTTCATCAAGCCCATGGTGACGGCGAGGCCGACCGCGAGGATGAACAACAACATGCCGTAGGCAATGCCGTCAAAGAGGATGGTCAGCATATTGGTGGTGTCCGGGTCGTTCTTGCTGGAAATCGGCGGAGTCCGGGCAACAAAAAAGCGAGGGGGTTGCCATCGCTTTTTTGCCTGCAGACTGCCGCCGGTCCTCAGCGGTCAGATAAGTCGATTAACGGGCTTTGCCTGGGTCTTTGACGTCTTTGATCACATCAAATTCCACGTTGTACAACTGGCCGTCTTTTTTCTCTACTTTGCGCAAATAGATGTTCTGCACGATGTCGCGGGTCTGGGCGTCGATGAAGATCGGGCCGCGTGGGCTCTCGAAAATCTGGCCCTTCATGGCGGCCAACAAGGCATCGCCACCGCCCTGACCCTTGGTGGCCTTGAGCGCTTCATAGATCACGCGCATACCGTCGTAGCCACCCACAGCCATGAAGTTGGGGCGCAAGTTGTTGTTGGCCTTTTTGAAGGCTTCGACAAACTTCTTGTTGACGGCAGAGGGGTGGGCTGCCGAGTAGTGGTGCGAAGTGACCACACCCAAGGCGCCATCGCCCATGTCATTCAACTGGTCGTCATCGGTGATGTCGCCGGGGCCGATGAGCTTGATGCCGGCCTTGTCCATGCCGCGCTCCAAGAACTGCTTCATCACCGCTGCGCCTGCGCCGGAGGGCACGAACACAAACAATGCATCGGGCTTCAGGTCGCGCACTTTTTGCAGGAATGGGGCGAAATCAGGGTTGCGCATGGGCACGCGCAGGCTGTCGACGATGGTGCCGCCATTGAAGGTCAGGCGATCCTTGAAGAACTTTTCCGCGTCGAGGCCGGGGCCGTAGTCAGACACCAGGGTCACGACTTTCTTGATGCCGTTTTTGGGGGCCCAGTCCGCAATGGCGACTGCCGCTTGCGGCAGCGTGAAGCTGGTGCGCACGATATAGGGCGAGGCTTCTGTGATGCTGGAAGTGGCTGCAGCCATCACCACCTGAGGGGTCTTGGACTGGGTGGCCAGAGGCGCTGTTGCCAGTGCGGAGGGGGTGATACCGAAGCCGGCCAATACGTTGACCTTGTCATTGACGATCAACTCTTGCGCCATGCGCTTGGTCACGTCAGGGATGCTGGTGTCGTCCTTGATGATGAGCTGGATTTTCTTGCCGGCAACGGTGTCACCGTTTTGGGCCATGTAGAGCTTGGCGGCTGCCTCAATCTGGCGACCTGTGGTGGCCTGCTGTCCGGTCATGGGCAGGATCAAGCCGATTTTGAAAACATTGTCTTGGGCAAAGACAGTGGAACCGGCGATTGCCAACGAGGCCAATGCGGTTGTGCGGAGGAAGTGGCGTTTGTTCATCTTTGTCTCCTGAACGGTTTTTCGAATCACACTGCGTGCGACTATCGCCCTTTGCAACTGCTATTGCAACTGCGGATATGCACTCTTAGTTATTCCATTTTGCAATATCCGCCCACTCCGTGCTACATCAATGTGGCCCCGAGGGTTATCGAACTCACCACTCCAGTCACGGATTTCTCAAGGCTTGCAGCTGCTGGCGCAGTTCCGCATTCTCTGCTTCCAGTGCCGCCACTCGCTGTTGAAGTGCTGCGACGGTGGCTACAGGGTCTATTCCCTCTGTGGCAGCGTCGTCAGGTGCGAAGGCCGGCACACTGTGTTCAGCCATCGCTTCACGGGCTGCGCGCTTGGCATCCCGCACGCGCTTGGCAGCAAGCTTGAGCTCATCTTTGCCGGCGCTCGCTGCTGCGACCTGCTCTTCTGCGGGCAAAGTAGCCACTGCTGCGGCTGCATTGATGGAGATGACACCTGACTTCACGGCGGCCACCAGCTCTGGAGCCGCTTGCTTCTGGATTTTTTCAATCATCACCACCTGGCTGCTACTCAGGCGTGCGGCCTTGGCAAGGTCTTCCCGACTTTTGAAGGCGGGTGTAACCGGTGCGTCTGTGATGGGAGTTGAGGTGACCGTGCTTTCGCTTGTCGCCTGCGGCGCAGGTTCTGCCGACAAGGCGTCTGCGAGGGCCAGCTGTTGGCGCGCCGCCAGAATTTCGCGTTTGCGCAAAGCCAGAACACCGCGCTGAAAGTCAGACACACTTCGGCGCCCCAGATGCTGGTCGATCATCCAAAGGTGCACGTCATCCATGGATTTGAACAAGGCACTCTGCACGGTGGTGAATGGCAGGCCGTGCTTGCGGCAGATGCCATAGCGGTTGTGTCCATCCACCAGCACATCACCCCATAGCACGAGGGCGTCCCGGCACCCCTCGTTCAGGATGCTTCGCTCCAACGCAGCATGCTCTTCAGGGGTGAGTGGATCGATGTAAGCCTTGAGCTCTTCGTTGACGATGATGTCCATGCTGAATGTGCGCGCAAAAGGGCTGGATTGTAGGTTGTGGCTTTGAGTAATCACCCCGCCGCAGCGAAGCGCTCCAGGTAGCCCATGAAGGCCTCCGCCAAGGGTGACAGGCGCTTGCCCTGTAAATGCACTGTGTACCAGTTGGAAACGATGGGAAAGCCTTTCACTTCCAGTACGGCGAGTCCTTGGCCTGCGATGTCCGGACCCAACGCGTGCCGTGAAACCACCGATAAGCCTAGCCCCCCTGCGACCGCTTGCTTGAGCGCCTCGTTACTTCCCATCTCCAAGCGGATACGCGGAATGAAATGGTGTGACGCAAAGTGGGCGTCGGTGTTGAGTCGAGTGCCGGATCCTTTTTCGCGCAGTACGAAGCGCTCGGCCAGCAAGTCTTCCAATGCAATGTTTTTTGCCAGCGCCATCGGATGGGTCAATGGTGCTATCAACACGAGGGGATTGGCCAGAAATGCGTGAGCGACTGCATCAATGTCGGCGGGTGGCTTGGACATGATGTAGAGATCATCCACGTTCTCGCGTAAACGCTGCACCACGCCGTCGCGATTCAGTACTTCCAGCGATATTTCCACCTCTGGATGCATGCGACAGAAATCTCCCAACAAACGGGGCGTGAAGTATTTGGCGGTGCTCACCACTGCCAGCCGGAGGCGACCGGCAGTCAGGCCACGTCTTGCGGCAATGCCTTGTTCGAACAAGTCCCATTCATGGAGCATGGCCCGTGCGGTGGCCTCGAGGTCGCGGCCGGCCTCGGTTAACTGCAGTTTCTTGCCCGTTACCTCGTACAAGGGCATGCCGACAGTGTCAGTGATCTCCTTGAGCTGCATGGAAACGGTGGGCTGCGTGACGTGCAGTGTTCGTGCGGCGGCGGTGATGCTCTTCTGTTCGGCCAACGCGAGAAAGGTCCGCAACTGCCTGAAAGTGATATTCATAGATATTTACCTATGGTGCATTGCAGTATTTTTGATTTTACTTTATGAGAGCTTGTTTTTAGGATCGCTATATCCTTCAGGACTCCCACATGCAAGCACTTCTAGACCCCGCCATCCTTTTCTTTCTTCTGGGCGTTCTCGCCGGTTTTCTCAAATCGAATCTGGAAGTCCCCGCCCAAATTTCGCGCTTTCTGGCGCTGTACCTCTTGATGGCTTTGGGCCTGAAAGGTGGTTTTGCACTGGCTAAATCGGGGTTTACCGCGGATGTAGCCATGGCTTTGGCGCTCGCACTCTTACTGGCCGTCTTGATCCCGGGGATTGGATATCTGGTGATGCGCAAGCTGTTGGCACCTTTTGACGCAGCAGCGGTTGCTGCTACTTACGGGTCCGTGAGTGCGGTGACCTTCATCACCGCCGTTCAGTACATGGAGTCCCGCGGTTACGCGTTTGGTGGCCATATGGCCGCAGCCATGGCGTTGATGGAGTCGCCTGCCATCATTATTGCCATCGCAATCGCAGCTCAGCTCCGTAAGCGCCAGCCTGTCGTGGCCAATGCGTCACCAAATGCGCCTGCACAAGGTAGTTTGAAAAGTGTCCTGCATGAGGCGCTGACCGACGGTGCGCAGTTTCTCTTGCTGGGTTCCATGGCCATCGGCTTCATGACAGGGCAGGATGGCAAGCTGGCTATGGAACCCTTTACGGGCAGCCTGTTCAAGGGAATGCTGGCGTTTTTCCTCCTCGATATGGGACTCAGTGCGGCCCGGAACCTTCCCAAATTGAAAGGACAGACACCATGGATCTACGCTTATGCCGTGATTGCCCCTTTGCTTCATGCCGGACTGGCCTTGGGCTTGGGATATGCCTTTGGTCTGGCCGCTGGGGACTTGGCGCTTTTAATGGTGCTTGCCGCGAGCGCCTCATACATTGCCGTACCAGCAGTGTTGAAACATTCAATGCCTGAAGCGAACCCGGCGCTGTATTTCGGAATGTCACTCGGGATCACTTTGCCGCTTAACTTGGTGATCGGCATTCCACTGTATGTGCAGCTCGCGTTTCAGGCAGTCGGTACTTCAGGGCCTTAACATCGACCCATGAACTCAGCTACCTCAACGATTTCTTCGCGACTACAGCAAGAATATTCACGACTCTTCCTGGTCGAGGGTCGTGATGGGGATTGCTTGGTCAACGAATTGGGGTTGGTGCGCGCGCTCGTCGTGGAAGTCACTGTGCCATTGGGTTGGAAGGCACTTTCCAAGGCTTGGTACGGGGTTCAAACCGATTTTGGACTTCCTGCTCCAGCAATCGCTGTCTCGGGTACTGATGCCATTCAACTCTGGTTTTCATTGGCAAATGACATCGATAGCACTACCGCAGAGCGCTTTTTCACCGCGTTAAAGCTGCGCCATCTTCCTGGGATCCCTCCAAGCCAGTTGCGACTGTTTCCAATGCGAGATGCTTCCTCAGTGCCAAGGGAAAAACATGCGGACTTGGTACCTGCCGACCGTGATGGCACAGGACATTGGTCTGCCTTTATAAGCGCTGATCTCGCTGCGATTTTTGACGTTGAGCCCTGGCTGGACATGCCGCCCAACATGGACCAACAGGCTGACATTTTGTCTAAGTTGCAATCGATCAAGCCAGACCAGCTGTCAACCGTACTGGCCGCACTCGACAGTAAGACTGAACGCGAAGTTGAGGGAGTAGCTGCTCCGTCGTCGAATTTGGGTAGCTCTTCAGTCGGAATGACTTGCAGCGAATCGCCTGAAGTAGTGTCTTTGTCACCTCAGGAGTTTCTTTTGCAAGTGATGCGGAATGTACAACTCCCGTTACAACATCGGATCGAAGCAGCAAAGGCACTGTTACCTTACAAGGCGTAGCAAATTGCCCAGAGGCCTTCCTGCTACAAAGTGGGGCCCAGCTTCTGCGAAGCAGTGATTGAAGCTGGATGCTGCATGGTATGGAGCAGCAACTTGAGCCAACTACTGAATCAACCGTGAGAGCCGCAAACAAAAAAGGCTCACCGAGGTGAGCCTTTACTGTCGTGGAATCCCACGTGTCTATTGGTTGCGGAGGCTAGATTTGAACTAACGACCTTTGGGTTATGAGCCCAACGAGCTACCAGGCTGCTCCACTCCGCGTCAAGACTTGAATTATAACCTATTAAGCCTTCACTTCTTCAGAAGTTGCAGAAACTTCTTCAGAACGCTCAACCAATTCCACCAATGCCATGGGCGCGTTGTCACCAACACGGAAACCCATTTTCAAAATACGTGTGTAGCCGCCGGGACGCGCCTTGAAGCGAGGACCCAAAACGTCAAACAACTTGGTGACGCTGTCACGATCACGCAGACGATCGAATGCCAGGCGGCGGTTTGCCACGGTAGCTTCTTTAGCCAAGGTGATCATGGGCTCCACTACACGGCGCAATTCCTTGGCCTTGGGTACAGTGGTTTTGATGACTTCGTGTTCGATCAACGAATTCATCATGTTGCGCAACATAGCCAAGCGGTGTGAGCTAGTGCGGTTAAGTTTACGAAGACCGTGTCCGTGACGCATATTAATTTCCTTCAGTTTTATTAACAGGCAGCCGTATCAGGTACTGCCTGTGGCACGGAACCCTATACAGGGTTCAGATACGAGTTAACGCTTTTCCAAAGAGGCAGGGGGCCAGCTCTCCAGCTTCATTCCCAAAGTCAGCCCGCGGGAGGCCAACACTTCTTTGATTTCGTTGAGAGACTTGCGACCCAGATTAGGAGTCTTCAGCAGCTCATTTTCTGTGCGCTGAATCAAATCACCGATGTAGTAGATGTTCTCGGCCTTTAAGCAGTTCGCAGAACGAACCGTGAGTTCCAACTCATCTACTGGACGCAACAGAATCGGATCGAATTGCGTGTTGCCACGGGGTGCAGGTGCGGTGAACGCATCCAACTCGCTACCTTCCAACTGTGCAAACACTGCCAACTGTTCGACCAAGATTTTAGCGGAAGCGCGAACTGCATCTTCTGCTGTCACTGCACCGTTAGTCTCAATCTCAACAACCAGCTTGTCCAAGTCAGTACGCTGTTCAACACGTGCGCTCTCGACGGTGTAGCTCACACGGCGAACCGGAGAGAACGATGCGTCCAGCACAATGCGGCCGATTGACTTGTTTGGCTCGTCAGCGTAACGGCGCATACTGCCAGGCACGTAGCCACGACCTTTTTCAACCTTGATCTGCATATCCAACTTACCGCCATGCGACAAGTTTGCAATCACGTGTTCAGGATTGATGATCTCAACGTCATGAGGCGTTTGAATGTCAGCAGCAGTAACTACACCCTCGGTGTCCTTACGCAGGCTCAACGTAACTTCTTCGCGGTTGTGCAACTTAAAGACTACGCCCTTAAGGTTCAATAGGATGTTAACTACATCCTCTTGCACACCGTCGATAGAAGAGTACTCATGCAACACGCCGGCAATTGTCACCTCAGTCGCAGCAAATCCAGGCATGGAGGACAACAACACTCGACGCAACGCGTTACCAAGTGTGTGACCGTATCCACGCTCAAAAGGCTCCAAGGCAACCTTGGCGCGATTCGGACCAAGTTGCTCAACGCTGATCGACTTAGGCTTCAACAAATTGTTTTGCATGCAAACTTCCTCTCAATACCCCCGACTCGTTACATCGGTAAGGCTGGTGAAGTACCTTTGCCACAGTGCCCCGCAGCAAAGGAACGATTACAAAAACCCGAAACGATTAGCGGGAATACAATTCAACGATCAAGGATTCGTTGATGTCAGCGCCGAATTGGTCGCGGTCTGGAACAGTCTTGAAAGTGCCTTCGGCCTTTTCAACGCTCACCTCAACCCATGCGGGCAAACCAACTTGTTGGGCCAATTGCAGGGCTTCAACAATACGATTCTGTTTCTTGGACTTCTCGCGGACGGCGACCACGTCGCCAGCCTTAACCAAGTAAGAAGGAATATTTACAGAACCGCCATTGACGGTGATGGCCTTGTGAGAAACCAACTGACGTGCTTCAGCGCGAGTAGAAGCAAAGCCCATGCGGTACACAACGTTGTCCAGACGGGATTCCAACAGAACCATCAAGTTAGCGCCGGTATTGCCACGACGGCGATCTGCTTCAGCAAAATAGCGGCGGAACTGGCGTTCCAACACACCGTACATGCGCTTTACTTTTTGCTTTTCACGCAATTGCAGACCGTAGTCAGAGGTACGGGCACCAGAAGTGCGGCCGTGCTGGCCTGGCTTGGAGTCAAATTTTGCCTTGTCAGCGATAGAGCGGCGTGCGCTCTTCAAAAACAGGTCGGTGCCTTCGCGGCGGGAAAGTTTGGCCTTGGGGCCTAGGTAACGTGCCACTTGATCTTCCTTTTATGTCATCTGACGCGTAGAAACGCGCGAGCCACCAACAAAAGTTGGTGGCGGTGGGCTTGGTTTAAATTAAATGCGGCGACGCTTTTGCGGGCGGCAACCGTTGTGCGGCACAGGGGTTACATCAGCAATCATATTGATGCGGATACCCAGCGCAGCCAAGGCGCGAACCGAAGACTCGCGACCAGGGCCGGGGCCCTTGATCTCAACGTCGAGGTTCTTGATGCCTTGTTCCAGAGCTGCACGGCCAGCCACTTCAGATGCTACCTGGGCAGCAAACGGAGTGGACTTGCGAGAGCCCTTGAAACCCTGACCACCGGACGATGCCCAAGACAACGCGTTGCCCTGGCGATCGGTAATGGTAATGATCGTGTTGTTAAACGAAGCGTGCACGTGAGCGATGCCGTCGGCAACATTCTTGCGAACCTTCTTGCGAACGCGCTGTGCTGCGTTATTTGCGGGAGCCTTTGCCATAGTGGTCTCTCAATCCCTATTATTTCTTCAAAGACGCAGCTGCCTTACGAGGGCCTTTGCGTGTACGTGCGTTCGTGCGAGTACGTTGACCACGCATCGGCAGGCCGCGGCGGTGACGGAACCCCCGGTAGCAACCAATGTCCATCAAACGCTTGATATTCATGGTGGTCTCACGGCGCAAATCACCCTCAATTGTAAACTGAGCGATTTGGTCGCGGATTTTCTCAAGATCGGAGTCAGTCAAGTCTTTGACCTTCTTCGAGTATGCGATGCCACAGGCTTCGCAAATCTTGCGTGCGCGGGTGCGTCCGATACCGAAAATAGCTGTCAAGCCAATTTCGGAATGTTGGTGCGGCGGAATGTTGATGCCAGCGATACGTGCCATTTTCGTCCTCTAAAACTCTTGCAATTAACCCTGACGCTGCTTGTGGCGTGGATCTGTACAGATCACGCGCACAACGCCTTTGCGTCGGATGATTTTGCAGTTGCGGCAAATTTTCTTGACCGAAGCCGAAACTTTCATTTTCTTCTCCTAAAACTCTTCGCCCAGTCCCGACTTTGATTCGCGCGGAACAAGCGCTCTAACTTGCTATCTGAATGTCGCGCTGCCTGGTAACCAAACCGCACACATTCCCTCGATGACTTGCTTGTATCAAGAAGCCTTGAAATTCGCCTTCTTGAGCAGCGATTCATACTGTTGGGACATCATGTAGTTCTGGACTTGAGCCATGAAATCCATGGTGACAACAACAATAATCAGCAATGAAGTTCCCCCGAAATAGAACGGAACGTTGTACTTCAAGATCAAGAACTCCGGCAACAAACACACAAACGTGATGTAAATTGCACCAGCAAGCGTCAAGCGAACCAAAATCTTGTCAATATATTTGGCAGTCTGGTCGCCTGGCCGAATGCCGGGGATGAATGCGCCACTCTTCTTCAGGTTGTCCGCTGTTTCGCGACTGTTGAATACCAAGGCCGTGTAGAAAAAGCAGAAGAACACAATAGCTGCCGCATACAGCATCACATAAACAGGCTGACCTGGACTAAGCGTGCTGGCAATGTCTTTCAACCACCGCATTGAATCGCCAGTGCTAAACCAGTTTGCAATCGTTGCAGGCAACAGAATGATGGAAGACGCAAAGATCGGAGGGATCACGCCGGCCATGTTCAACTTCAATGGCAGATGGGAAGATTGCCCCCCATACACCTTGTTGCCTACTTGACGACGGGCATAGTTCACAAGAATCTTGCGCTGTCCCCGCTCCACGAACACAACAAAGTACGTGACCAGCGCAACGACGACCACAATCAGCAAAGCCACGATGATACTCATCGAACCAGTGCGCACCAGCTCCAGCAATCCACCGACAGCATTAGGCAATCCAGCCGCAATGCCGCCGAATATCAGGATGGAAATCCCGTTACCCAATCCTCGCTCTGTAATCTGCTCACCCAACCACATCAGAAACATGGTCCCGGCTGTCAGAGTCACGATGGTAGTCATGCGAAACCCAAAGCCTGGAGAGATCACCAAGCCTGCAGATGCCTCCAACGCTACAGCAATTCCCAAAGACTGGAACAAAGCCAACCCTAAGGTACCGTAACGGGTGTACTGCGTTATCTTGCGACGCCCGCCTTCGCCCTCTTTCTTCAACTGCTCAAAAGCTGGCAACACATAGGTCAACAGCTGCATGATGATCGAAGCAGAGATGTAGGGCATGATGCCCAGCGCAAAGATCGTGAAGCGAGACAAGGCGCCACCGGAGAACATATTGAACAAGCTCAATATGCCACCCTGTTGACCTTTAAACAGTTGTTGCAGTTGTGCGGGGTCAATGCCTGGGACCGGTATATGCGCCCCCAAGCGATAGACGACCAGCGCCAACAACAAGAAAACAAGCCGGCGACGCAGATCGCCGAACTTGCCTGCTTTGGCTGTTTGAGCTGCAGTTGTAGCCACTCGTTTACTTTCGTAAAACTAATTAGGCTACTGCGCCGCCAGCGGCTTCAATAGCAGCCTTAGCACCAGCAGTTGCACCGATACCGCTCAGCTTCACTGCTTTAGTGATCGCGCCAGTATTGATAACTTTCACTACCTTGGCCAGCTCACCAACTGCACCTGCTTGCTTCAAGGCAACGAGGTTGACTTCAGCCAAACCCAGAGCTTCCAATGCAGTCAACGTGATTTCAGCATTGAACTTGAGCAAGTGCGATTTGAAACCGCGCTTTGGCAGACGACGATGCATAGGCATCTGACCGCCCTCAAAGCCGACTTTGTGGTAGCCGCCAGAGCGAGACTTTTGACCTTTGTGACCACGGCCGGCTGTCTTGCCCAAACCGGATCCGATACCACGGCCGACACGACGCTTGGCGTGCTTGGCGCCTTCAGCGGGCTTGATGTTATTCAGTTCCATCATCAACCTCTTAGAGCACCTTGACCAGGTAGCTGATCTTGTTAATCATGCCGCGCACTGCAGGTGTGTCCTGCAATTCGCTCACACTGTTGAGCTTGCGCAGACCCAAGCCACGCACGGTGGCGCGGTGGGACTCTTTCGTTCCAATCGGGCTACGCACCAATTGGATCTTCACAGTTTGTTGTGTTGTCATTTTGAAGTCCTCGATTAAGCGAAGATCTCTTCAACAGTCTTGCCACGCTTAGCTGCAACTTCTGCAGGTGTCGTAGACACAGACAGAGCATCCAAGGTCGCACGAACCATGTTGTAAGGGTTGGAAGAACCATGGCTCTTTGCCACGATGTCTGTAATGCCCAGAACTTCGAAAACAGCGCGCATAGGACCACCAGCAATAATGCCGGTACCCTTTGGAGCTGGCGCCATCATGACGCTAGCTGCACCGTGGTGACCCATCACCTTGTGGTGAATGGAACCGTTCTTCAAAGTGACTTTGATCATGTTGCGACGGGCTTCTTCCATGGCTTTCTGCACTGCTGCAGGAACTTCCTTGGATTTACCTTTGCCCATGCCGATGCGACCGTCACCGTCACCAACCACAGTCAGAGCGGCGAAACCGAGAATACGGCCACCCTTCACGACTTTGGTCACGCGGTTGATCGCGATCATTTTCTCGCGCAGACCGTCCTCAGGACCCTCGGCCTTACCTTGCATTTTTGCTTGAACTTTAGCCATCTTAATTTCCGATCTGCTTAGAACTGCAAGCCAGCTTCACGCGCGGCATCTGCCAGCGCCTTGACGCGGCCGTGGTAGGCGAAACCGGAGCGGTCAAACGCCACTTTTTCGATACCGGCAGCTTTCGCTTTTTCAGCGACGCGCTTACCGATGATTTGTGCTGCTGCGACGTTGCCGCCTTTGCCAGTTGCACCCAAGGACTTGCGAACTTCTGCTTCAGCAGTCGATGCGCAGGCAATAACTTTGCCGCCGTCGCCGGAAATAACGCTGGCGTAGATGTGCAGGTTTGTGCGTGTAACAGTCAAACGTGCGACGCCTTGCGTTGCAATGCGGATTCGGGTCTGACGTGCCCGACGAAGACGCTGCTCTTTTTTGGTCAACATGTTGCAGCTCCTTATTTCTTCTTCGTTTCTTTGATCGTGATCTTCTCATCCGAATAACGGATGCCCTTGCCCTTGTAGGGCTCAGGAGGACGAATCGCACGGATCTCAGCGGCGATCTGACCTACGCGTTGGCGGTCAGCACCTTTGATCAAGATTTCAGTAGGAGTGGGAGTGGCCACAGAAATGCCAGCAGGCATTTCGAGGTTCACAGGGTGCGAGTAACCGACAGCCAAGTTCAACTTGGTGCCTGTAGCTTGCGCCTTGTAACCCACACCAATCAGGCTCAGCTTACGCTCAAAGCCCTTGGTTACGCCAACAACCATGTTGTTGACCAACTGGCGAATAGTGCCAGTCATTGCGTCAGCTTCACGGGAATCGTTAGCAGGTTGGAAGCTGAGCTTGCCAGCTTCGTTCTGGATATTCACCAGGCTGTTTTGAGCCAATTGCAGAGTGCCGCCAGTGCCCTTCACGCTGATCTGATCAGCCTTGATGGACACTTCAACACCAGCAGGTACGGTGACGGGGAGTTTGCCTACGCGGGACATTGTTTCTTACTCCTGTAGCGTTAAGCGACGTAGCACAGCACTTCGCCACCGACACCGGAAGCGCGCGCTTTGCGATCAGTCATAACACCCTTGGGTGTAGTAACGATAGCAACACCCAAGCCGTTTTGGACTTGAGGGATTGCATCGCTGCCGCGGTAAACACGCAGGCCAGGACGGCTTACGCGCTCAATACGCTCGATCACAGGGCGACCGGCGTAATATTTCAAAGCAATTTGCAGCTCAGACTTGCCGTCTTCAGTGGAAACCTTGAAGCCGTCGATATAGCCTTCTTCTTTCAACACTTGTGCGATCGCAATCTTCACTTTGGAAGAAGGCACAGATACGGTTGTTTTTGCAACCATCTGTGCATTGCGGATGCGTGTCAACAGATCGGCGATGGGATCACTCATACTCATGTTCGGTTCTCCTATCGCTTACCAGCTGGCCTTGGTAATGCCAGGAATTTCTCCGGCAAAAGCCATTTCACGAATCTTCGCACGACCCAGACCGAAGTGCTGGAACGTTCCACGGGGACGACCCGTGATGGAGCAGCGGTTACGCTGGCGAGTGGGGTTTGCGTTGCGAGGCAACTTTTGCAGACCCAGACGGGCTGCTGCACGTTCTTCTTCAGAACGCTTTGCATCACCTGCGATTGCCTTCAGTTCCGCATATTTTTTTGCGTACTTGGCAGCCAACTTGTCACGTTTGAGCTCGCGCTCGATTAAAGCCATTTTAGCCACAGGTCACCTCAGTTCTTGAACGGGAAACGGAAGCCAGCGAGCAGTGCCTTGCACTCTTCGTCGGTCTTTGCCGTTGTGGTGATGCTGATATTGAGGCCGCGCAAGGCATCAACCTTGTCATATTCAATCTCAGGGAAAATGATCTGCTCTTTGACGCCGATGTTGTAGTTACCACGGCCATCAAATGCGCGACCAGAAATACCACGGAAGTCACGGACGCGAGGCAGAGCCACGGTCACGAAACGATCCAGGAATTCGTACATCTGCACGCCGCGCAAAGTCACCATGCAACCGATCGCCTGGCCTTCGCGAATCTTGAAACCAGCGATAGCTTTCTTGGACTTGGTCACCACGGGCTTCTGGCCAGCGATCTTGGTCAGGTCGGACACTGCGTGATCCATCACCTTTTTGTCGGCTACGGCTTCGCTCACACCCATGTTCAGGGTGATCTTAGTCAAACGCGGCACTTGCATGGGCGAGGTGTAGCCAAACTTGGCTGTCAACTCAGGCGCCACTTTTTCGCGGTAGTGTTGTTGTAGACGTGCCATGTTTATGCCACCTTGATTTCTTCGCCGCTGGACTTGTAAACGCGAACGCGTTTGCCGTCAGCCAGCACCTTGATACCAACACGGTCAGCCTTGCCGGTTGCCGCATTGAAAATGGCAACGTTGGACTGGTGAATAGGCATGGTCTTTTCAACGATGCCGCCGGTTGTGCCCTTCATGGGGTTTGGCTTGGTGTGCTTTTTCACCAAGTTGATGCCCTCGACGACTACGTGAGAGTCGTCAGCGCGCAAGGAGATCACTCCGCGCTTACCCTTATCGCGACCTGCGATAACGATGACTTCGTCGCCTTTGCGAATCTTGTTCATGGCGGGTCCTTACAAAACTTCAGGAGCCAAGGACACGATCTTCATGAACTTTTCAGTGCGCAGTTCGCGAGTCACTGGTCCAAAGATGCGGGTGCCGATAGGCTCCAACTTGGCGTTGAGCAACACAGCTGCGTTGCCGTCGAATTTCACCAAAGAACCGTCGCCACGGCGGATGCCCTTGGCAGTACGAACCACTACAGCGCTATAGACCTCGCCTTTTTTGACGCGTCCACGGGGAGCAGCTTCTTTGATGGAAACTTTGATGATGTCGCCGACGCTTGCATAGCGACGCTTAGACCCGCCCAGCACCTTAATGCAGAGAACGGATTTCGCGCCGGTGTTGTCGGCAACTTCCAGTCGAGATTCAGTTTGGATCATTTCATTATTCCCAACTTGCACCTGGAGCTGCTTTGCCACACTGGCAACTACAAAACCAAGTCAGTCTTGGGCCCGCTATCCACCGCACAAACCACTTGCACGACTTCTATTTGGGCAGAACCTTCAGCTTTTTCAAGCGAAGCCCACTATTGTGCCAGCCTTCAATTCTGGCGTCAACTACTTTTATGCAGGAATTTCCGTGTATTGAGCCGCCAAAGCGATAAATTCAGCCTCTTTGGGAGGCAAACCTGTCTCCTCCACAAGAATTCTGGCCACTTCGGGCGCCATACCTGCCGCAAGGCGGGCATCCAGAAACAATACACGCGCCCTGCGAGCAAGCACATCCTCAACCGTCACCGCGTATTCATAGCGCGCTGCGAAACGGACCATGGCTTCTGTCAGGCCCGGTGCCAGCTCCACCTCACTGCCGGGTAGCGAATGCACTGCCGGATAATCCAAGCCGTAGGAATGCGCCCCTTGCGGCATGGACATGGCGCTTTGCTGCACGCCTTCGCCGTCGCCACCTTGGAGGCGCAAATGCACGGTAGCACCCGCAACACGGGATTCCAGCAGATTCTTTTCTGCACACTTGGCAAGCACATCCTCTGCCATGGCCCTGTAGGTCGTCCACTTTCCGCCCGTGACCGTCACCAAACCGCTCCGGCTCACCAGCACCGTATGCTCACGACTGATGGCTTTGGTGTTTTCGCCATCATCCTCTTGGGGCTTCACCAGCGGACGCAAGCCCACCCAGATGCTCCGTATGTCCTCGGCGGTGGGTGCTTTTTTCAAATAGCGGGCAGACTCTTCTAATATGAAGGCAATCTCTTCCTTGAAGGGCCTCGGCTCCCGGTCCAGATCGTGACGCGGGGTATCGGTCGTGCCCAAAATGACTTTTCCGAGCCATGGCACCGCAAAAAGTACGCGTCCGTCTTGGGTCTTGGGAACCATCAGGGCCGTATCGCCCCCCAGGAACTCCCTGTCCACCACAATATGTACACCTTGGCTGGGTGCCACCATGGGTTTGGTCTTGCTGCGGCCGTCGTGGGGATTGGCCTCCCCGTCTTTCTCACGCAAAGCGTCCACCCAAACCCCGGTTGCATTGACAACGCAGCGCGATTGAATCGAGAACTTGCGCCCCCCGATGGTGTCCTCACACATGACGCCACACACCTTGCCAGCTTCATACTGCAGCTGGGTTGCTTTGCAGTAATTCACGACCAAAGCACCTTTGGCGGCTGCGGTACGCGCCAAAGTCAGCGCCAAGCGCGCGTCATCAAATTGACCATCCCAGTACTTGACGCCCCCTTTGAGTCCCTCGCTGGCAACTTGCGGAATCAGTTTTCTGGTGTCATCGACTCCCAGAAACTCGGTTTTGCCCAGACCCGCCTTCCCCGCCAACAAGTCATACGCAGTCAGCCCGGCGCCGTAAAACGGCGTTTCCCACCATTTATAGGAGGGCATGACAAAGGCCAATGGTTGCGCTAAGTGCGGGGCGTTACGTAAGAGCGTCGTCCGCTCGTGCAGGGCCTCGCGTACCAGGGAAATGTTGCCTTGTGCCAGATAACGCACACCTCCATGCAAAAGTTTTGTTGCACGGGAGGATGTACCTTTGGCAAAGTCGTGCGACTCGATCAACACCACACTGAAGCCGCGGGCCGCTGCATCCAACGCAACGCCCAAGCCGGTAGCGCCTCCGCCCACCACCGCAATGTCGTATACCTTGGGCTCGGCCAAGCGGTTCAACAGGTCTTCCCGGCGCGTGGGGAGTGGAGGGGCGTAGGGTGTCATGAGGTCTGGTGAAATAGAGTGCAGCCAGTAATCGTATTCGTTATTTTTCTTTTTGTCACTCATATGATTCGTTTTGGTTCGTTTATAGTGCGTACGCCGTAAGGATCCACCCCCATGTCCGCCAACCCTCGCCAACTTCAACTGCTTCACACCGTACAAGAACAGGGCTCTGTCACCGTAGAGCGCTTGGCAGAGTCTCTGGGTGTGACCTTGCAAACCGTGCGTCGCGACGTACAAAGACTGGCGGACGAGGGCTTGCTGACCCGTTTCCACGGCGGCGTAAGGGTTCCCAGCTCCACGGTGGAGAACATTGCCCACCTTCAACGGGTACAACTCAACGCACCAGAGAAAAACCGCATCGCCCGCGCCATTGCTGCTGCCATTCCCAACGATTGCTCCCTGATCTTGAACATAGGCACGACCACAGAAGCCGTGGCGCGGGCACTGCTGGAACACACGGGTTTGCGTGTCATCACCAACAACCTGAACGTTGCCAGCATCCTGAGCGCAAATAGCCAATCGGAGGTCATCGTAGTGGGAGGCGTTGTGCGCGGGCGGGACCAGGGCATCGTGGGCGAGGCTGCGGTGGACTTCATCCGCCAGTTCAAGGTGGATATTGCCGTCATCGGCATCTCCGGCATCGAAGCCGATGGCACGCTGCGAGATTACGACTACCGCGAGGTCAAAGTAGCCCAGACCATCATCAGCCATGCGCGCGAGGTCTGGGTAGCGGCCGACACCAGCAAGTTCAACCGCCCGGCCATGGTCGAAGTCGGCCAACTGGCGCAGATTGACCGCCTGTTCACCGACTCCATGCCGCCAGCTCCCTTCCCTGCCCTGCTGGAAGAAGCGGGCGCCCGCCTGGTGATTGCAGACTGACACCATCCACAAGAAGGAGACAACCATGACCTACCTGCTCGCCTTGGACCAGGGCACCTCTAGCTCCCGCAGCATCGTGTTTGACGAAACCGGCCACACCGTGGCCATGGCCCAACTGGAACTGCAACAGATTTACCCGCAACCCGGCTGGGTAGAGCACGACGCCCAGGAGATTTGGCGCATCCAACTCGCCACCGCGCGCGATGCACTCGCCAAAGCCGGCATCACAGCCGCACAGGTGAAGGCCGTGGGCATTACCAACCAGCGCGAGACCACAGTGGTGTGGAACCGCAAGACCGGCCTGCCTATCCACCACGCCATCGTCTGGCAGGACCGGCGCGCGGAGCCCACCTGCGCAAACCTGCGCGCGCGCGGACTCGCCGACATCATCCAGACCAAGACCGGCCTGCTGGTGGATGCCTACTTCTCCGGCACCAAACTCAAATGGCTTCTGGACAACGTGCCTGGCGCGCGCGCGCAGGCCGCCAATGGCGAACTGGCCTTCGGCACCATCGACAGCTGGCTCATGTGGCAACTGACCGAGGGCAAAGTCCACGTGACGGACGTCAGCAACGCCTCACGCACCATGCTGTTCAACGTACACACCAACCTGTGGGACGAAGACCTGCTGGCCGCACTGGACATACCCGCCAGCCTGATGCCAACTGTGCAACCCTCGGCCTCCCTGTTCGGTGAAGTGGCGCCCGGTCTGCTGGGCCACGCCATTCCCATCGGCGGCGTGGCGGGTGACCAGCAAAGCGCGCTGTTCGGCCAAGCCTGCTTCAAGGCCGGCATGGTGAAAAACACCTACGGCACCGGCTGCTTCATGCTGATGCACACCGGCGGCACGTTCCAAACCTCGCAAAACGGACTGATCACCACCAGTGCTGCACAAGTGGCCCCCACGCTTGCCGCTGCGCAGGCTGCGCTGCCCCCCGAGGGGGCGCGGTCTGGCTTGGGGCGGCCCGGCGCCGCGACCCACCACAGCCAACCCCAGTTCGCGCTGGAAGGCAGCGTGTTTGTGGGTGGTGCCGTGGTGCAGTGGCTGCGCGACGGGCTGCATGCCATTCAGGGCAGCGGTGAAGTACAAAGCCTGGCGCAAAGCGTGCCGGACTCGGGCGGCGTGATCGTGGTACCCGCCTTTACCGGCCTGGGCGCACCCTACTGGAAGCCTGATGCACGCGGTTCCATTACAGGCCTGACTCGCGGCTCCACCCTCGCCCACATTGCGCGGGCTGCTCTCGAAAGCATAGCATTTCAAAGCGCCGCCCTGCTGCAAGCCATGAGCCGCGACGCCGTGAGTGCGGGTGCTGCGGCGGTGTCTGAGCTGCGGGTGGATGGTGGCGCCTGTGTGAACGACTTGCTGATGCAGTTCCAGGCGGATTTGCTGGGCATCCCGGTGGTGCGCCCCGCAGTCACCGAAACCACGGCGTTGGGCGCCGCCTACCTGGCGGGCCTGACCACCGGCGTGTACCGCAGCACGGACGAGCTGACCGATCTGTGGAAGGCCGAGCGTCGCTTCCTGCCCACCCTGCCCCCTGCCCGCGCCAAGGAGCTGATGGAGCGCTGGGAGCACGCGGTGCGCCAGACCACCCTCTAAACTCGGGCGCTCTGACTTTTCTACGCACAGGACACACCATGGGCAAGCGCATTGCATTCATAGGCGGCGGCAATATGGCCAGCGCCATCATCGGCGGACTGCTCCGCCAAGGCTTCTCGGTGGCCGACATTGACGTGGTGGAACCCTGGGACGAAGCCCGCGCGCGCTTGGCCAAAGACTTTGGCCTCTCTCCACAGGCTGAGGCTGGTGCGTTCTTGGCAAGTGCCGACATGATCGTCTGGGCCGTGAAACCCCAGACCTTCAAGGAAGCTGCTGCTTCCGTGCGCGCCCACAACCAGAATGCCTTGCACCTGAGCGTGGCGGCTGGCATCACCAGCCAGAGCATCGCCCAGTGGCTGGGCAGTGAGCGCATCATCCGCACCATGCCCAACACGCCCGCGCTCATCGGCAAAGGGATTACCGCGCTGTACGGCCGCCCGGCCGTCACCCAAGCAGACAAAGACTGGGCCAATGAAGTCATAGCCACCACCGGTGCCACAGTTTGGTTGACCGCTGAAGAGCAACTCGACGCGGTCACTGCCATCAGCGGCTCAGGCCCGGCCTATATGTTCTATTTCATGGAAGCCATGACCGAGGCTGGCGCCAAGCTGGGTCTTGAGCGTGATCAGGCCTACCAACTGGCCGTGGCCACCTTCATCGGTGCTGGTGAGCTGGCCCGCGCATCGACCGAGCCGCCAGAAACCCTGCGCGCCAAAGTCACTTCCAAGGGCGGTACCACGTTTGCGGCCATCACGTCCATGGACGAGAGCGGCGTCAAAGACCTGTTTGCCAAGGCCCTGTTTGCCGCGCACAAGCGCGCCGGCGAGCTGGGCGCCGAGTTCGGCAAAGCCTGATAACTTTACAAAAGTAACAGTTGGTGAGGCGCGGGGTCCGGCGCTACCATGCACTGCATGAAACGCATGCTCCCCTCCGCCCGTTCCTTGGCCCCTCTGTGGCTGTGCGCTGCACTGGCCGGCATGCAGGCCTGTGCCCCGCTGCCACCCGCCGCGTCCAACAGCGCAGCAGCGCCGGCCACCCCGCAGAACTACCAGTGGCTGAACCGGGTAACCTGGGGCGCCAACAGCCACACTGCCCGCCAACTAGAGCAGCAAGGGCAAGCCACATGGTTGCAGCAGCAACTCCAGCCCCGGGACGCTGTGTTGCCCGAGCCCGCGCGCGAAGCGGTACGCAGCATGACCATCAGCCAGACCAGCTTGACGGATCTGGTCCTCAAAATGGAACAGCAGCGCAAAGACTCTGACGCGCTCAAAGACGACGCCGAGAAGAAAACCGCCCAGCAGGCTTACCAGCAGGAGCTCAACCGCTTGGCCCGCGAATCCGCCACCCGCCACCTGCTGCGGGCGCTTTACAGCCCGGCCCAGGTACAGGAGCAGATGACCTGGTTCTGGCTGAACCACTTCAATGTGCACCTCTACAAGCACAACTTGCGCGCCATGCTGGGTGACTATGAGAACAGCGCCCTGCGGCCGCACGCACTGGGGCGCTTCCGCGAACTGCTGGGTGCTGTGACCTACCACCCGGCCATGCTGCGCTACCTGGACAACGACCAGAACGCCGCAGGCCGCATCAACGAAAACTTTGCGCGAGAGCTGATGGAGCTGCACACCCTGGGGGTGGATGGTGGCTACACCCAGAAAGATGTGCAGGAACTGGCCCGCGTACTCACTGGCGTCGGTGTGAACATGAACACCGGTAACCCCAACCTGCGCAAAGAGCTCAACCGCCTCTATGTGCGCCGTGGCGTGTTTGAGTTCAACCCGCAGCGCCACGACATGGGCCCCAAAACCCTGCTTGGCAACCCCGTGACCGGCGAGGGCCTGGCCGAAGTAGACGCCGCGCTGGACACGCTGGCCCGCCACCCCTCCACCGCACGCTTCGTCAGCCGCAAGCTCGCCACCTACTGGCTTTCGGACAACCCGCCCCAAGCCCTGATCGACCGCATGGCGGCCACCTGGAAAGCGACCGATGGCCAGATCGCCAAAGTATTGGAGACCCTGTTCACGGCCCCTGAGTTTGTGAACGCACCGCCCGCCAAATTCAAGGACCCGGTGCGTTACGTGGTGTCCTCGGTGCGGCTGGCGTATGACGACAAGGTCATCCTCAATGTCGGCCCCATGCTGAACTGGATCAACCGCATGGGCGAGCCGCTCTATGGCCGTCAGACGCCGGACGGCTACCCCATGGTGGCCTCAGGCTGGGACAGCGCGGGCCAGCTGACTACCCGCTTTGAGATTGCCAAGGCGATCGGCTCCGGCAGTGCCGGCCTCTTCAAGACGGACGGCCCGCAACCCACTGAAAAACCTGCCTTTCCCCAGTTGGCCAACGCGCTGTATTACCAGGCGATTCAGGGCAGCCTGAGCCCGGCCACGCGCGCTGCGCTGGACCAGGCCAATTCGCCACAGGAATGGAACACCTTCCTGCTTGCAGCACCCGAATCCATGCGCCGCTAAGCGCCATCCCGCTCAAGGCCACCCTACCGGAGTCCGCCATGCAACGTCGTCACTTTTTACGCCAAGCCTTGCACACCACCGCAGCGGCTGCAGCGCTGGGCATTCCCGGCGTGCACCTGCATGCCGCCACGGCGGTGGCAAGTACCGGGGCGCCCAAGTTTTTGTTCGTCTTCCTGCGCGGCGGCATGGACGCGGCCAGCCTGCTGGTGCCCACCAGCAGCAGCTTCTATTACGAAGTGCGGCCCGAGATTGCGATTGCCAAGCCCTCTGCCGACCTGGCCAGCGCCCTGCCGCTCTCTGCCGACTGGGGCCTGCACCCGGCTCTGCGCGAATCGCTCTATCCGCTCTACCAGCAAGGCGAATTGGCCTTTGTGCCTTTCAGCGGTACCGACGACCTCTCGCGCAGCCATTTCGAGACGCAGGACAGCATCGAACTGGGCCAGCTCAACAACGGCAGCATCCAGTACGGCTCGGGCTTTTTGAACCGGCTGGCCACGCAGCTGCAAGGCACCAAACCTGCCGCGCCCATGGCGTTTACCGACCAACTGCCCATCGCCCTGCAAGGGGGCCTGCGGGTGCCCAACACCAGCCTGCGCAACCTGAGCAAGCCGTCGGTAGACACACGCCAGAGCAGCATCATTGCTGCCATGTACCAAGGCACGGGCCTGGAGGGCACGGTACAAAGCGGCTTTGCGGTGCGCGACCAGGTGATGCGCGAAATGTCGGCCGAGATGGATGCCGCCAGCCGCGGCGCCATCACCGCCAAGGGCTTTGAACTGGAAGCCCGCCGCATTGCCCGCCTGATGCGCGAGCAATACGCACTGGGTTTTGTGGATGTGGGCGGCTGGGATACCCATGTGGCCCAGGGCGGCGCCACCGGCTATCTGGCCAGCCGCTTGGACGAGCTGGGACAAGGCCTGGCGGCTTTTTCACAAGAAATGGGCAGCGCATGGCGCAACACCGTGGTGGTGGTCATGAGCGAGTTCGGCCGCACTTTCCGCCAGAACGGCAACCGCGGCACGGACCACGGCCATGGCAGCGTGATGTGGGTGCTGGGTGGCGCGGTGCGCGGCAAGCAAGTGGTCGGCGAGCAAGTGCAGATGACGGCGGCCACCCTGTTCCAGAACCGCGACTATGCGGTGCTGAACGAATACCGCAGCGTGCTGGGCGGCATCTTCCAGCGCCAGTGGGCCTTAAGCGACAGCCAACTCAAAACCGTATTTCCCGGGTTCAAGGGGGCCCGCGACTGGGGTCTGGTCTGAGGCCGGGTGCGTCGCAAAAGTCTCACGCGCCTGTCACAAGGGGTTCACGGCCGGAGCGCACGCTGTGCAGGCGGCATGTTGCCGTGTTTCACAGAAAAGCGAGCCCTGAATGACCCAAGACACTTCCCCCGTGGCCGACGCCGTGGCAGACGATCTGGTGGACGAAGACTTTGAGACCATTGGCGACTACCACCGCATGGCAGCACACCACTTCCAGGCCGCCGCCAAACACCATCTGGCCGCTGCCGCAGCTGATGATGAAGGCGACGACGAGGCCAACGCCCGCCACGCTTTTCTGGCCTACCGCCACCAGCTCAACGGCGTGCAGTGCGCCGAGATCGCCATGATGGAGAGTGACAGCCTGGACGATCCGTTTGACGTTCCTTCGGAAGACGACGCCCAGTAATTCGCCTGTCTCGCCCATGAAGAAGCCGGCTCTACCCGGGTGGACCGGCTTTTGGTCTTTTTGGCCACTGGCGCTCGTGGAATATGCGCAAGCAGCTATTAAATTAGTAGCAAACCAATCTCGCTCTCAAGCCTTGTTCCAATAGCCCGGCGCGCTGTAACGCTCCTTGATGAAGTCGATCCACAAGCGCACCCGCAGGGGCATGTGTTTGCGTTGGGGGAAGACGGCGTAAATGCCGTTGGGCGGAGCGGCATAGTCTTCCAACACCGCGACCAGGCGGCCGGCGGCGATTTCGTTCTCCACTTCCCAGGTACTGCGCCATGCAATGCCGTAGCCACCCAGACACCAATCGTGCAATACCTGCCCGTCGCTGCAGTCCAGGGGACCGGCGGGCTTGAGGTAGATCACCTCGCCCGCGTCTGCGCGCTCGCCCTTGGCAGCGGGCAGCTTGAAGGCCCAGCCCCGGGTTTGGGATGCGTCGCTGGACAGCGTAAGGCAGTGGAAGCGACTTAAATCCGCCGGCGTTTTGGGCGTGCCATGACGCTTGAGGTAGGCCGGTGTGGCCACGCACAAGCGCCGGTTGTCGGCCATACGCACGCTCACGAGAGACGAATCGGGCATGTCGCCCACGCGGACTGCGCAGTCAAATCCCTCGCCTGCTATGTCCACCACGCGGTCGCTGAGGTTGAGCGAAATCGTCACATCCGGGTGCAGCTCGCGGAACTTGGGCACCAGCGGGGCAACATGGCGGCGGCCGAAACCAGCAGGCGCCGTGATGCGCAAATGGCCCGCCGCCTTCACGCCACCGGCGCTCACGCTGGCCTCTGCGTTGGTCACGTCCGCGATGATGCGCTGGCAGTCTTCCAGAAACGCACTGCCCTCGTGCGTGAGGGTGATGCGACGGGTGGTGCGGATCAGCAACTTCACGCCCAGGCGCTCTTCCAGCGCGTCAAGCCGACGGCCCATGATGGCGGGGGCCACGCCTTCGGCATTGGCGGCTGCGGTCAGGCTGCCACGGGTGGCGACCGAGACGAAAGATTCGAGTTGCTTGAGCTTGTCCATGGTTAGCTCCGGATGGAATCTCGGCATCCACGCATGGGCTGAAGGGCAGTGCGATTTACTCCGTGTCCCCCGCCCGCTGCGCGGGCTCCTCCTTGACCTGCGTAAAACGCACTGCCCTTCAGCCCATTGGCGCTCGTGGAATATGCGCGAGCAGCTATATTTTTCATAGCACCACGCCTTGCGCATGGAGTGCAGCCACATCGTCTGCGGTATACCCCAGGCTCTGCAGCAGCGCGTCGGTGTGCTCGCCCAACTTGGGCGGGTCCAAGCGAAGGCCCAGGCGCTCACCACCCAGCGTCAGGGGTAACAAGGGCACTTGGGTCTGGCGGCCGTCGGGCAGCTCCATGGGGGCCAAGCCGCCGGTGGCTTGCAGGTGCGGATCGTCAAACAAATGCTGCGGATCGGTGATGGGGGCAAAGGGCAGGCCTGCGTGCTCAAAGCGCTGTGACAGCTCTGCACGGCTGAACTGCGCCAGGCGTGTGCGCAGTTCGGGGATGAGCCAGCTGCGCGCCAGCACGCGGTCGTTGTTGGTGGTGACGCGCGGGTCGGCAAACAGGTCGGCGTAGGCAAAGGCCTCGCAAAAGGTTTTCCACTGCCCATCGCCCACCACGGCCAGAAAGATCTGCTCTTTGTCCTTGACGCTGAACACGTCGTAAATGCCCCAGGGCGAGATGCGCTCGGGCATGGGCGCGGCGGCCTTGCCGGTCACCGCGAACTGCATCATGTGCTGGGCCACCAAGAAAATGTTGTTCTCGAACAAGGCACTTTGCACCTCCTGGCCTTTGCCGGTTTGCTGGCGCTGCATGAGCGCGGCCATGGCGCCCACTGCACCGAAGATGCCGCCCATGATGTCATTCACGCTACTGCCCGCGCGCAGAGGGTCACCCGGGCGGCCGGTCATGTAGGCGAGGCCACCCATCATCTGCACCACTTCGTCCAGCGCGGTGCGGTGGTCGTAGGGGCCGGGCAGAAAACCTTTGTGGCTCACGTAAATGAGGCGCGGGTCCAGCTTGCTCAGAGAAGCGTAATCCAAGCCCAGCTTTTGCATGGTCTCGGTTTTGAAGTTCTCGCTCACGATGTCGGCGGTGGCAATGAGCTTGAGCACGATCTCGCGGCCCTGCGGGCTTTTGAGGTCCACCGCAATGCTCTTCTTGTTGCGGTTGAACAGCGGGTAGAAACCGGCGCCGCTGCCCAGCAGCTTGCGGGTGCTGTCGCCGGCCAGGGGTTCCACCTTGATGACCTCAGCGCCCAGGTCGCCCAGCGTCATGCCGCAGGTGGGGCCCATGACCATGTGGGTGAATTCGACAACGCGGATTCCGGCGAGAGGAAGGGTTCGGACTTCGGGCCCGCTTTGTTCGGGAGTGGGGGTTGCGTTTGCGCTTGTCATGGCGGGTTTCTTCACAAATTACACGGTGTAGTCCAACACCAGCACATCGTCCAGCGTTGGCTTGAGCTGCTCAACAAATGCCAAGTGATCGGGATGCGGCAGGTAGCTTGCGCGGCCAGCCTCATCCGCGAAGGTGAGGTTGAAGCAGTGGGTAAAGCCTTTGGCAAGGCCCTCAGGGCTGTTATTGGTGCCCCACTCCAGGCTCTGCACGGCGCTGATCTTGCTTGCCAGTGCGGCAAACGCGGCTTCTATGGCCTGCACCTGTGCGGGCGCCGTCTCGGCTTTGAACTTCAGCAACACCAGATGGCGAATAGGCATGAACTACATCCTGAAAAGTCACAAATCGATTGATATTCTTCCATATAGTAATCTGCAAAGGATGGAATACAGTGCATCCATAGCCTGAGGGCAGTCCCCCTCGCGCGACCCGTTTTCACTTTGTTGACCGCCCCTTCCTTAGAAAGGCCCACCATGACGATAACCACACCCCGCACTACTGAGCACCGCCTTCAGGTAGCAACCAGCCTGCATAGCTTCATCCAGGACAAAGTTTTGCCCGGCACCGGCATTGCGCCCGAGGCGTTCTGGAAGGGGTTCGACGCCATCGTGGCCGACCTGGCCCCCAAGAACATCGCCCTGCTGGCCGAGCGCGACCGCCTTCAAACTGAGCTGGACACCTGGCACAAAGCCAACCCCGGCCCAATCACCGATATGCCTGCGTACAAGGCCTTTCTGGAAAAAATCGGCTACTTGGTCGAGAGCCCCAAGAAGGTAAAGATCACCACCAAGAACGTAGATGCCGAGCTGGCCACCCAAGCCGGCCCGCAGCTGGTGGTGCCCGTGCTCAATGCCCGCTACGCCCTGAATGCCGCCAACGCCCGCTGGGGCTCTTTGTATGACGCGCTGTATGGCACGGATGTGATCAGCGAAGACAAGGGCTGCGAAAAAGTCGGACCGAAAGGCTACAACCCCAAGCGCGGCAAGAAGGTCATTGAATACGCACGCCACGTGCTGGACCGCTGCGCACCGCTGAAGAAGGGCTCGCACGTCGGATCCACCGGATACGCCATCAAGGGCGGTGAGCTGGTGGTCACCCTGAAGGACGGCTCCACCTCCAAGTTGGCCGACAAGGCCCAGTTCGTGGGCTTCCAGGGCTCTGCCAAAGCTCCTTCCAGCGTGCTGGTGATTCATAACGGCCTGCACTTGGACATCATCATCAACCGCGCAACGCCCATCGGCAAGACCGATGCAGCCGGTGTGAGCGACCTCGTGGTCGAAGCCGCCCTCTCCACCATCCTGGACCTGGAAGACTCCGTGGCTGTGGTGGACGCCGAAGACAAAGTGCAGGCCTATGGCAACTGGCTGGGCATTCTTCAAGGCACTTTGGTCGAGAGCTTTGACAAGGGTGGTAAGACGCTGACCCGTGGCCTGAACGGCGACCGCGTGTACACCGCGCCAGACGGCAAGAAAGACGTGAAGCTGCACGGCCGCAGCCTCATGTTTGTGCGCAATGTGGGCCACCTGATGACCAACCCGGCCATCACCTACACCGCAGCCGATGGCTCCACCCAAGAAATCCACGAAGGCATCATGGATGCGGTGGTCACCACCACCATCGCGCTGCATGACCTGAAGAAGACCAAGAAGGACGCCATCCGCAACTCGCGCAAGGGCTCGGTCTACATCGTCAAGCCCAAGATGCACGGCCCTGCAGAAGTGGCGTTTGCCGCCGAGCTGTTCACCCGTGTAGAGCAGATGCTGGGCCTGCCGGACAGCACCGTGAAACTGGGCATCATGGACGAAGAGCGCCGCACCAGCGTGAACCTGAAGGCCTGCATTGCCGCCGCCCAAAGCCGCGTGGCCTTTATCAACACCGGCTTCCTGGACCGCACCGGCGACGAAATGCACACCGCCATGCAAGCTGGCCCCATGATCCGCAAGGCGGACATGAAGAGCAGCGCCTGGATTGCTGCGTATGAGAAGAACAACGTGCTGGTGGGCTTGTCATCCGGCCTGCGCGGCAAGGCGCAAATCGGCAAGGGCATGTGGGCCATGCCCGACCTGATGAAGGCCATGATGGAGCAGAAGATCGGCCACCCCAAAGCCGGTGCCAACACCGCCTGGGTGCCCAGCCCCACCGGCGCCACCCTGCACGCCCTGCACTACCACCAGCTGCTGGTCAGCGACGTGCAGAAGGAACTGGAGAAGACCAACTACGAGAAAGCCCGCCCCGGCATCCTCGACAACCTGCTGCAAATCCCGGTGACCGCCACCCCGAACTGGACAGACGCCGACAAGCAAGCCGAGCTGGACAACAACGCCCAAGGCATTCTGGGCTACGTGGTGCGCTGGGTGGACCAGGGCGTGGGCTGCTCCAAGGTGCCAGACATCAACGACATCGGCCTCATGGAAGACCGCGCCACGCTGCGCATCAGCAGCCAGCACATGGCCAACTGGTTGCACCACGGTGTCGTCACCAAAGCCCAGGTGGAAGAAACCTTTGCCCGCATGGCCGCCAAGGTGGACAAGCAAAACGCTGGCGACAAGCTGTACACCCCCATGGTGGGCAACTTCCAGGGCGCGGCGTACCAGGCAGCGACAGAGCTGGTGTTCAAGGGCCTGGCACAGCCCAGCGGCTACACCGAACCGCTGTTGCATGCATGGCGTTTGAAGGTGAAGGCGGCGTAAGCCAGCCTTCCAGAAAAACGGCACCTTCGGGTGCCGTTTTTGTTGATGCAAGAGGCCGCTAAAAAGGCCCGCACCTCACCATGCCATGGCTTTCGCGCCACACTCTGGCACCCCATCTCCAGAGACCTCCAACATGCACCCGCAAGACGACACCCCACCTCACCGACCACGCTGGCTTGCAGCGGCACTTATCGTGGCGGTGCTGGTGGTCGTTGCAGGCATGCTGATGGTGGGCTGGCGCACGCTGCAGGCCGGCAGCAGCGAAGGCGAAACGATTCCAAGTGCCGCTGTACCTGCAAAAAGCGCCAGCAGTGTGGTGGCGCCAACGTCACCGGCTACCCCCGCTGCAGTGCTGGCACTGGGCCAAGCTGCCGTCAACGCATCGGACTGCATGCGCTGCCACGGGGTAGACAGGCGCTATGTCGGCCCCGCATTCAACCATGTCGCTGCCCGCTACCAGGGCCGACCCGATGCGGTGGACTACCTGGTGGGCAAGATACGCAACGGGGGCGCCGGGGAGTGGGGCCGGGCCCTGATGCCTCGCCACCCGCAGGTCAGCGAAGAGCAAGCGCGGCAAATGGCGCAGTGGGTGATGTCGCTGCCCGCCGCGGTGCAAGCGCCTTAGGCTGCAGCCATGTGTCGGACCGCCCGGATGTCGTCCGGACCGGTGCGACAGCAGCCACCAATCATGCGGGCCCCTTTGGCTTGCCAGCGCGCGGCCATCTCTGCGTAAGCATCCGCCGGGTTGCAAGCACCGGTCCAAACCTTGCCTTCGGCGTCGTAGTGTTCACCAGAGTTCGGGTAAACCAGCACCGGCTTGGTGGTGCTGGCCTTGGCCTGCTCGACGAGGCTGGCTACGTGTTCCGGGGCCGTGCAGTTCACGCCGATGGCCACAATGTGCGGATAAGCCTCCAGCGCAGCCACGCAGTCGGCGAGGCGCTCGCCTTGCACGTTGTGCTCGCCGTCCTTACAGGAGAAGCTGATCCATGCGCTGATGTTGTTTTGTTCGGCGAGCACATCGGCAATCGCCAAGGCTTCGTCCAAGCAAGGAATGGTCTCGCAGGCCAGCAGGTCAGCGCCCGATGCAGCCAGCACTTGCATGCGCTCGCGGTGGAAGTCGGCCAGCGCGGCACGGCTCAGTCCGTAGTTGCCGCGGTACTCCGAACCGTCTGCCAGCATGGCGCCATATGGCCCTACCGACGCGGCCACCAGCGGGCGCAAGCGCCCCACGCGGTTCGCGGGCTCAGCCCAGAAAGCGTCACGCGCCTCCATAGCCAGGGTGACGGAGAGGCGCATCAAATCAGCGGCCTCCGCCCGGCTCATGCCGCGGCGGGTAAAGGCTTCAAAGGTGGCCTGGTAGCTGGCGGTGGTGGCCACATCGGCCCCAGCGGCAAAGTAGTCCGCATGCACTGCGCGGATGAGTTCGGGCTGCTCGATCAGCAGTTTGGCGGACCACAGTGCGTCATTCAGGTTGGCGCCGCGGCGCTCCAGCTCGGTAGCCAAGGCACCGTCCAGCACCATCAGGCGGTCGTGGGCGAGAAAACTATGCAGGGGATTGAGCATCATGGAGATCATTCAAAAATTCGAGCATGAGCTTAGACAAAGCGCATGCGCAGCGGCGGCAATTTGCGTGGCCTCTGTGCAGACAAGCAGCTCAGGCCGCATGACTTTTGCGGTAGCCCTCCAGAAAATGCACACCCGCCGAAATCAGCAGGGTCAGAGCGCCATAAACCACGCCCGCAACGACCAGCGCATCCGTGGTGTACGACTCAGTGGACAGGCGGCG